>CALJDU010000023.1 GCA_938024995.1 uncultured bacterium | reverse complement strand
TCCAAGAAGAACGCGAAGGTCGCGGCGTAGCGAATCGGCAGCTGCCCGGGGTGAAGGTCCCAGCCCTGGTAGAACCCGCCTTCGAGCGAGTGACGAATGTGGTCGTACGCGAGCTTCCACGCGTCGTGCACGACCGCGACGTTCTCCGCGTGCTGCGCCGGGGTCAGCTCTTTGCCGCGGTGGGGCCCGACGGGCATGACGTTGGTCGCGCCATCGCTGAGGTGGACGCCGGTCCCCGCGAACTCGATCCGCATCAGGTTCTTCGCGAGGTCACACACCGGGTGCGCCATCGCCTGGTACGCGGCCGTGATGCTGCACGACGCGGTGTAGTCGTAGGTCCCGAAGTGCGCGCCGGTCATCCGACCCTCGGCCGCGTCGAGGAAGCGGCCCAGGTTGTGCGCCCCATCAACGGCGACCAACGACTGCGTCGTCTCGACCATGATCTCCAGCTTGAGCGATCCCGCGTCGAGCGCGGTCTTCTCCTCAAGCTTCTCAAAGAGCCGCACGAGCGCCGTGACCTGCTCTGGGATCTCGACCTTCGGGATGGTGACCACGAAGCCGCTCGGGAGCTCGCCTCCGGTCGCCTCCGAAAGCGTCGAGACGAAGATGTCGAGGGTGCGAATGGAGCGACGGTGGTGCTCTTCCGTAAAGGGCTTAATGCGGATGCCGATGAACGGCGGCGCGATGCCGTCTTTCATCGCTTGCGCGAGCTCGGTCGCGGTCCGCGCGGCGTCCTTGTCCTCTTCGTCGTCCGGGCGGTTGCCGTATCCATCCTCGAAGTCGATCCGGAAGTCCTCGACCGCTTCGCGCTCCAGCTTCTGTTGAACCCGCGTGTACACCCGCTCATGAAGGAACGCGGGCATGCCGAGCGCCTCGCCGAAGGTCTTCGCGTCAGGCGCGTATGCGCTCAGGGAGCGAAGCGCGAGCTGCCCCAACTTGTTCGTCGTGCCGGCCTTGTAGAGCTGCGCGCCGCCATAGACGGTGTGCACCGCTTGACGATCAGGTCGGTCGCCAGGGTACCGGCGCTTGAACGTGGCGTTCGCGTCGCGAAGGGTGGCCAGGATGTCGGCGGAGGATCCGTAAAGGTCAGTCATCTTCTTCTCAGCTTCCTCGGTAGGTCGAGTAACCAAAGGGGTTCAGGAGCAGCGGCACGTGATGGTGCTCGTCAGGCGCAGTGATCTCAAAAACGATGCTCACGCTTGGGTAGAAGCACTCGCGCTCGGCCTCTGCGAAGTAGGCGCCGGTGTCGAACGAGATGTTGTAGACGCCCGCTTGTCGCGCGGACTCATCGAGGAGGTCTCCGAGGCGACCGTCGTCGTCGGTGACGCCCTCCCCGATTTTCACGAAGCCGTCGCCTTCGTAGCGCTCCAAGACCACCGCGACGCCCTGCGCGGGTCGGCCCAACGAGGTGTCGAGGATATGAGTCGTGATCGGGCTGCCCATGTTGTTCTTCCTATAGCTTCCGGAGCCGCAGCTCGGTGATCTTCATTTGTTCGCCCGCCGCGATCGCGAGCTCGATGTCCTCGGGGTTGTCGATGCGCGCCGAGAGGATGGTCAGCATCTGATCCGCGGTCTTGCCGCGAGCGCAAACGATGAAGATGTAGCCGAACTTCTTCTCGTACGCGACGTTCGCGTGATGGAGCGCGTCGAGCACAACCTCGCTCGCGCCCCGCGCGCCCGCTTGCTCGTCTTCGGCCATGTCCGCGGTCGACGCGAACTTCGCGCGGAGCTTCGCTTTGTCAGCGCCGATGCGGGGGTGATGCGTGAACGCTTCAAGGATGTCCTCGCGGGTCATCGTCTTCCACACGTCACGCGCCGCGGAATAGAGCGCGGTCTCGCTCTGGAAAGGACGCCGCGCCAGCACCCCCGTGACCCATGACGATGCGCCGCAGCAGCGCGTGAGGGCCTCTTTGGCCTCTTCTTCGGTCATCGCGTTGAGGCGCTCAGACGCCCGCTCGACGCCCTTTCCGAAGATCCGGAGCCGGCTGACCCCGCCGTCCGGAAAGATGTTCATCCGAACGTGTGTGAACGGGCCCTGCGACGTCAGCTCATCTCGGAAGATCAGGCGCTCGCTCGCGCGGCACGGCGACGCGGGGAGCAGCTCTTGCCAATCGCCGGACGTGATGAGCTCTGTGATCCGGACGCCCGGGGGAGCGTCGATCCCTTCGATGCTAACGCGGTCGGGGAAGTTCCCCTTGAAGTGGTTCGTGTTGACGACGCACCCGGCCACCTCGCCTCGCTTCGCCATCCGGATGATGACCCAGTCGTGGCCCGGGACGCGCCGGCGCCGGCTCTCCCATCCAGACCCCATGTTCTTCGCCGGCTGTGGCAAGAGCAGGTTGTTCATCGGCGAGAAAAACGAATCGCTCGCCGCGAGCGCGACGCCCCCATTGCCGGCCGCGATCAGGTCCGCCTCGCCTTGCTTCGCGCCAAACGCATCCGCTTGCACCAAGCGCGGCTCGACCTCTCCATACACGCGGAAACGGGCCACGCCCCCATCGGGGAAGATGTTCAAGCGAACGTGCGTCACGACCTGATCGTGGTGAACGGTAAACAGGTTCTGCGATCCGGCGCGAAGCGGCGACTGAGGCAACACCTCGACCCAATCATCGCGGGACGGAACCTCGAGACCAGTAGCGGTCTCGTCGCAGAGCACCTCGACGGACGCATACGGAGGGTGGTTCCCGAGAAAGTGATTCGTGTCGATGTCGAGACCGCGAATGCGCCCGGGGGCGCCGAGCTTGAGTACGCACCAGTCGTGACCCGCGAAGAGAGAGGGTACGCGCTTTCGCCGGCTCTCCCATCCGTCCATCCACTTGCCGCGCTCGGTGTACTCGTCGGGCAGGAACACGCCGCGCCCGGGCTTCACGAGGTTCTCCATCCCCGCGAAGAAGTCATCGCTCGTCGCGAGCGCGCATCCGCCTAGTTCTTCTGCGAGGAGGTCGATCAACCCCGTAAAGACCGCTGCACCCTGATCGCTTCCGCTCATGATTCACCTCGATAAAGGAGCTGCTCGCCGCGGCCTTCGCTCAGCCCGCGCGCGACTTCGAAAATCTCTTCTCCGCGGAGCCATGTCGACAGAACGCGACCCCGCACGCTCTTCCCGAGATAAGGAGAGAGCTTGTTCCGGAAGCGCAGCTCGCGCTCCTCAACGACAAAGCGCGCATCCGGATCCCAGACCACGACGTCCGCATCGGCGCCCACGCGGATGGTCCCTTTGCGATCCGCGATCCCCGCGAAGGCCGCCGGGCGGGAACAGAGCCACCGCGCGAGCGTCTCGATCGACACCCCGCGCGTCCGCGCCTCCGACCAAATGTTCGGCAGCCCCAGCTGGAGGGACGCGATCCCGCCCCAGGCGTCCAAGAAGTTCCCGTCCTCGAGCCGCTTAAGGTTCGGGGTGCACGGCGAGTGGTCCGAGACGATGAAGTCGATCACGCCGTCGATGAGCCCACGCCAAAGCGCGTCCCGGTTCGCGCTCTCGCGGATCGGCGGCATGCACTTGTAGCTCGTGTCACCGCGCGGGACGCGCTCCGCGATAAGGCACAGGTAGTGCGGACAGGTCTCGACGGTGATCGGGATCCCCTCGTCCCGCGCTGCCGCCAACATCGGCAGCGCCGTGGCGCTCGAGAGATGGACGACGTGGACCGGGCAACCGGTCTCGCGCGCGAGGTCGATCAAGATCGCGATGGCGTGGTCCTCGAAGCTCCGAGGGCGCGACGCGAGGAACGTGGCGTAGTCGTCTGGAGGGCCGCTTGGATCCTTGAGCGCGAGCTCGACCTCGGCGTGCGCGAGGAGCGGGATCTTCGCCTTGGAGAGCGCGCGCATCGCGACGCGAAGATCATCTCGCGTGGACTTGGGGAAATCATCGATCCCCGAGTGGCACATGAACGCCTTCGCGCCGAGCGCGCCCCGTTCGGCCATTCGGCGAAGCTCCGTCGCGTTGCCAGGAACGACGCCTCCCCAAAAGCCGACGTCCACGCTCAGGCCTTCGCGCGTCACCGCGAGCTTCTCGTCGAGCGCCTCGAGCGAGGTCGTGACAGGGATGCAGTTGAGCGGCATGTCCACCAGCGAGGTCACGCCGCCCACCGCCGCCGCTGCGGTCGCGGTCTGAAAGCCCTCCCACGCCGTCCGCCCCGGCTCGTTGATGTGAACGTGGGTGTCGACCATTCCCGCCATGATCACGGCGTCGCCGAAGCTCCGCGCGTCCGGGTGGATTCCGTCCTCGACGCGCGTGATCTTCCCGCTCGCGAAGTGAAGGGTCCTCGGCGCGAGGGACCCCTCAGCGAGAACGCGCTGACTGGCGATCGCGGGCACAGAGGTCCGTACCACAATGAGCCCACCTCGGGCGAGGCTCACGGGCGAGGCTTGCACCCTCCAAGGCGTGGCGAACCGGCTACGCACAATTTCGCGCACAACCTGAGCGAACGGCAAAAGCCGGCCGCCGCAGTGTCCTCTCGCGGTTCAGCTCACTGCTCTTCGGCCGGTCTGCCATGGATCGTGGTTTGCAAAACCTGCCCTTCAGGAGGAGAGACACATGTCCCTATCAAAACGAGTTCTCGCGGAGGTCTTTGGGACCTTCTGGTTGGTGTTTGGCGGCTGCGGCGCTGCGGTCCTCGCAGGAGGGACGATCTCTTGGGTCGGCGTCTCGTTCGCGTTCGGTCTAACCGTCCTGACGATGGCGTACGCGATCGGGCACGTCTCTGGATGTCACCTCAACCCGGCCGTCACGCTCGGGCTCGCCGCCGGTGGGCGCTTTGACTGGCGCGACGTTGTTCCATACTGGATCGCGCAAGTGATCGGCGCCTCGGTCGCGGCCGGCTTGCTCTATCTCATCATCTCCCAGCACGCCGATTTCTCGCTCACCGAGGGCCCCGTCGGAAAGGGCTTCGCCGCGAACGGCTTCGATGAGCACTCGCCCGGTGGCTACCCGATGATGTCCGCGCTGATGGGTGAGATCGCGCTCACGTTCATGTTCCTCTTCATCATCATGGGCTCGACCGACAAGCGCGCTCCGGCGGGCTTCGCACCGATCGCGATTGGCCTCGGGCTCACCTTGATCCACCTGATCGGTATCCCGCTCGACAACCTCTCGGTGAACCCTGCCCGAAGCACCGGCCCCGCGCTCTTCGTCGGCGGCTGGGCGCTCTCTCAGCTATGGCTCTTCTGGGTCGCTCCGCTCATCGGCGGCGGCGTCGCGGGCATTGCGTACAAGTTCCTGTTTGAGGAAGACTGATCCGCAGACGTGATCGCGCGACTCGACCTCGACCTCCTCCTCTCGAACGAAGCGTTCGTGGTGGAGGTCGACCGCGCGCGATCAGTCGTGGTCGCGACGCGCAGCGCGGTTCGCTTTCGTTCTCGCGACCACGTCAACGAGGTCTGCGAGCCGGTCCAGGAGGAGCTCGACGCCTTGGGCCGGCATCGCTACGGGATCCTGGTCGACGTCCGAAGCGCTCCGCCGCCCAGCTCCGCGGAGTATGAGTCGTGGTTCGCGAGTCACCGACAGCGACTCGTGGAGCGACACCCGCGCGCCGCGGTGCTCATGCGGACGGCGGTCGGGAAGCTGCAGATGACGCGTCTTCGCGAGCAAGACTCAACCGCGCCGCTTCAGATTTTTGGTGATGAAGTCCACGCCGTCGAGTTTGTCCTCGGCGCTACTTGGTCGTCATAGCGACGCTGCCGTTCCAGCGGTCTCCAGGCGGCTCGTCCTGGTACTGACGACACCGGCGACCTAGCTTCGCGGACGCCACGTCGTCTCGCCCTACCTTCGCGTAGACCGCGGACGCTTCCTCGAACGCGCGCGCGCCCTCTTCGAATGCGCGGGCGCGATAAAGGTCTAGACCGCGTTCGTATTTTTCGATCGCGGCGCGGAGCGCGGGAGACACCGTCTCCTTCGTACCGACCAGTTCGTAGACCAGAATCGCGGTCTCCTTGCCCTTGACCGCGACCCAGTCGAGGCGGCGCACGACCAGCTCCGCGCGCGCTTCTTCGCTCCACCGCGCAACTGTGGCCTCGCCGATCATCGTCATCGTCCCGTACTCCTTGTTGAGCGGCTCGAGGCGCGCGCCGAGGTTCACGGCGTCGCCCATGACGGTGTAGTTCAAGCGGTCCGGCGCGCCGATGTTCCCGACGACCATTTCCCCAGTGTTGAGGCCAATGCGCGTATCGAAGTTCGGCAACCCTTCCTCATCCCACCGGGCCTGCAGCGTCGCGAGCGCTTCCTGCATGGCGAGCGCGCCGCGCGCGGCCGACGATGCGTGATCGGGGTCGTCGTGAGGCGCACCCCAAAACGCCATAATCGCGTCTCCGATGTACTTGTCGACCGTGCCGCCCGTATCGCGGATCGCGTCGCTCATCACCTGGAGATACTCCGCCAAGATCTCGACCACGCGGTCTGGGTCCATCTTCTCCGCGACGTTCGTGAAGCCCGCGATATCGCTGAAGAGAACCGACAGCTCCGCCTTCTTCCCGCCGAGCGCCGCCTCGTCTCCGGAGACCACGAGCTCACGGACGACCTCAACCGGGACATACTTCCCAAACGAGCGGAGCGAGCCTTTCATCCGATCGACCGCGTCGCTCATCATGTGCACCTCACGGACCGAGGAACCATGCGCGGCCGGGAGCGAGCGATCCGCGAGATCGAAGCGACCCACGCGATCGAGCTCCTCGGCCATCTCCCGCAGCGCGCTGCTCACGCGGTTCGCGAAGAACGTCCCGACGAAGAGCGCGAGGAGCGCGAGCAGCACCGCGATCCACGCGGTCCGACGGGTCTGTGCTTCCACGTGCCCAAAGAAGTCCGACTCGGGGACCACGATGACGACCATCCAGTCGATCTTGCCGTGCGTCGGGAACGGGTCCGCCAGCACCAACATGTCCTCGCCATCGTCACGGTCGAGCGTGAGCCGCGCCTCGGTACGACCCGCGAGCGCCGCGAAAGCGTCTGCGAGTTCGCGATCCGGATGACCCTCGGCGCGCGCGATCGTCACGTCGCCATCGGCTTCGCGAGACGTGAGCCCGTCCGGATGCCCGACGACGTGGCCTTCGTGCGTGAGGACGTAGGTGCGGCCGTGTTCACCGACCTTGAGCTCGCGCAGATACGCGCTCAGCTCGGAGACGTCATACTCGACCGCGAAGACTCCTCGCACTCCAGAAGCGTCTCGCTGCGCGCGAACATAGGCGAACCCGGGAGCGTTCACGGTCGCGAAGACGAACGGTTCCACCCAACACCCATCGTCGCTGCGCAGCGCGGCTTGGTACCAAGGACGCGGACGAGGGTCGTAGTCGCTCTCCCGAACAACCGGTTCCCCCCAACCACGCTCTTCGTTGTAGGGAATGGTCCGCGCTTGACCGCGTCCGCGGATGTGCCCCTCGATCCCGCTTCCATCATGGGCTCGGTGCACAGCGATGTAGCTCCCGTCCGCGCGCCCGAAGGAAGCCCACGTGAACTCAGGGTTCGCTTGCACCGCCGCCAAGAAGTAGTCGAGCAGCTCTTGGTCGTTGGCGACGTCAAGCTCACCGCGCTCCGCGACCCGTCGGGTGAGATCGACGTAGGGGCGGGCCGACTCAAAGAAGCGGAGCGCGCGCTCTGAGGTGCCGTGCGCGATCTGTTCGGAAAGATCTTCCCAGAGCTCTTGAACAATGCTCCGGCTGCTCTGATACGCGACGACCCCGACCCCGCCCGCGCCGAGGAGGATCAACACGAGCACGGCGACCAACATCGTCGGTCGAAGTGGCCATCCGGGTCCTTCGCTCACCCAAACGTCTCTAGCACACCCGACTCTTCCGAGCGGTACCCGCAGGAGGTATCTTGACGCTTATGGGTCTACGGGAATTGCAGCTCTTGCTGCTCGCCGCGTTTGTCTTTGTCATCGTCGTGTTCGCATGGCTCGCGTTGAAAAAGAAGAACGCCACCGCCCAGAGCGCCCCGTGCCCCTGGTGTCAGACCAAGGTACCGACGACCGCATCGGTGTGCGCTCAGTGCACCCGCGAGATGCCGCCGAACTGGCCATAGCCGAGCAGCGCTACTCCTCTTCGTCGCCGCCGAAGGCCTCGCGAAACGGCGCCCCGTCCACGCCGCGCCACTGGCTCTCGCTCCAAACGAAGAAGCGCTCAACCGCGCCATCGCCACCGTCGTACCGCCGCTTCTGAACGAAGTCCGATCCGATC
This sequence comes from uncultured bacterium, assembly GCA_938024995.1. GTDB lineage: Bacteria > Myxococcota_A > Polyangia > Polyangiales > Houyiibacteriaceae > CALJDU01. The sequence goes on along the minus strand of CALJDU010000023.1, from coordinate 42,014 downwards.
GCCTGGGTCACGCGTTCACCCTCCTCGGGGCCGGGCGGGGTTTCGTCGACGAACACGTAGCTCGCGGCTTCAAAAGCACGCGCGGCCGATCGGGAGCCCCCCTCTGCCTTCGCCTTGGCTTCGATCGCGCGGACCGCGGCCTCGAGCGCTCGGTCACGGCGCGCGGCCGCCGCTCTCATCGTCGCGCTGGCCTCGATTCCGTCGGCGTCCGTGCCCGCAGCTGCGGCGGCTTCGGCAGCGGCTTCGGCAGCAGCTTCCTCCGCCTCGGCTTCGGCTTGCTCCTCGGCGATACGACGAAAGTAGCGCGCGATCATGGCGACCACGACAAACGCGAAAAACGTCGCGAAGAGCGCGGTGGTGTTGATGCGCACGCCGTGAGCCTACACTGAATCCGGCAAGCGCGAACCGCTCACGAGAGCGTGCTTGAGAACCGCTCGCGGATGCTCAATGCTCCGCCCTCATGCTTGAGCACATCACCGACTGGTTGGCGCTCGCCGTCCGCTGGCTGCACATCATCTTCGGCGCCGCGTGGATCGGGACGTCCTTCTATTTCAACTGGCTCAACAACAACATCCGCGAGCCGGAAGACGGCTCCCCAAGCGTGGGTGACGACACGATCGCCGGCGAGCTCTGGTCGGTGCACGGCGGCCACTTCTACCGCGTCGTCCGGTACGGAGTCGCGCCCGGGACGCTCCCGAAGACGCTTCACTGGTTCAAGTACGAAGCGTACTTCACCTTCATCAGCGGCTTCACGCTCCTGTGCCTGGTCTATTACGCCGACACGAGCATCTACCTGATCGACGGCAGCGTACGGGTGCTCGCGCCGTGGCAAGGGATCCTCATCGGGATCGGCTCGCTGGTCGGCAGCTGGATCATCTACGACCTGATGTGCAAGTCGCCGCTCACCAAGTCACCGCCGCTCTTCGCCGCGATCGGCTTTGTGTTGATGGTCGGCGTCGCGTTTGGCCTGACCCAGGTGTTCGGCTCGCGCGCCGCCTACATCCACGTCGGCGCGATCATCGGGACGATGATGGCGTGGAACGTCTTCTTCGTGATCATCCCGAACCAGAAGGTCACCGTCGACTCGATGACCGCGGGCAAGGACGTCGACCCCGCGCTCGGGCAAGCGGCCTCGCTCCGATCGCTGCACAACAACTACCTGACGCTCCCCGTGCTCTACATCATGGTGAGCAACCACTACCCGGTCACGTTCGGGAGCAAGTACAACTGGCTGATCCTCGCCGCGATCGCGCTCGTCGGCGCCGGTGTTCGCCACTGGTTCAACCTGCACGGCAAGGGGCGCCAGAACGTCTGGCTCTTGCCCGCGGCGGCGGCCGGGATGATCGCGCTCGCGTTCATGACCGCCCCGAAGACCTACGCTGGAGCCGATCCGGTCGCGTTTGAGCAGGTCCGCGAGATCATCGAGAACCGCTGCATCACCTGCCACTCTGCGTCTCCGACCAGCGTCGCGTTCCCGCAGGCGCCGCAGGGCGTGATGTACGACACCCCCGAGGAGATCCTCCGGTACGCGCCGCGCATCAACACGCAGGTCGTCGTCACCCGCGTGATGCCGCTCGGCAACATGACGAACATCACTGAAGAGGAACGCGACCTCATCGGCGCCTGGTACTACCAAGGCGCGCCCGGCCCCACCGCTCCGGCGACGACCACGCCCACTCCTGAGGCAGACGCGCGTCCATCGACGGACGCGGCGAGCGACGCGACCGCGAACGAAGACACGGACTGCTCCTTCACGGTTCCCGCCGCGCGCCCTTTTCGGAACGAAGACGACGACCGCGGCGACGCCAAGCACGCAGGAGTGGACCCGGTCGCGGTCGTGGGTCAACCATTTACGCTCGACGGCAAGTTCGCCTACGGAACGCTCAGCCGTGATCTCGAAGGCGAGTACGTCGTTGCCTACGTGCAGCGGGACGGTTGCGCGTTTGCCGAAGAGGGTCGCGCGCTCACCAACGGCGACGGGCGCGTCAGCATTCCCCTCGCTGCGTTCGAAGCGCCTGGGCTCTACGCGTACCGCATCGTCGCGCCCGATCGCTCCTTCGCGAGCGGCGTCATTTCGGTGCTGCCGGAAGCTGGAGAGTTCGTCGTCTTCGACGTCGACGGAACCCTCACGACCGACGACCGACAGGTATTCGAAGGCCTGCTCGGGATCGAGATGAACGAGAACGAAGGCGGCGCCGACGTCGCGAAGCACTACGCGGACCAAGGCGTCGCGATCATCTATGTCACCGCGCGCCCCTACTGGCTGCGGGCGACCACCCTGGCCTGGCTGAACGAGCACGGCTATCCGCGCGGGGCGCTGCGAACGACCGCCTTAATGCGGAGCATCTTGCCGGGCGACAACAGCGAAGAGTTCAAGGAAGCGTTCCTGACCGATCTTACGGGGCGACTCCAGCTCAACGTCCGCGCGGCGTACGGCAACGCGACCAGCGACATCTGCGCCTACGCCCGCGCCGGCGCCCCGCTCGAGCGCACCTTCATCATCGGCGAGCACGGAGGAGCGGCCTGCGACGGTTTCGGCGCGTCCCAAGCGATCACTGATTACCCGTCGCATTTGGCGACGCTTCAGTAACGCTCCACAACTCGGGAAAGCGACCGGCGCGACCGGCCCGCTCCCGCACGCCTCATGGGAGGCGGAGCAAACGTGGGAGGGTCCGAACAGACCCTCCCACAAGATGGTGGGGAGGACAGGGGTCGAACCTGCGACAGCCGCTGTGTAAAAGCGGAGCTCTACCACTGAGCTACCTCCCCAAAGAGGCGGGAGTCTTCTAGCAGACGCGAGCGCTCTTCAAAAGGGAACTACCACCGCTTGGTCCCGGGATCTTCCGCGTGCGAGTGACGGAAAATGTGTTGGTCGTTGTCCTTGAAGAAGAGGCGGCAAACGCCGGCCATCGCGACACCCGCGCCGAACCCGCCGATGTGCGCGCCATAGGCCACTCCCCCTCCGCCGACTCCGCCCATGAAGCCACTAAAGAGCTGCATCGCGATCCACGCGCCGAGCGCGAGGACCGCCGGGATCGTCACGATGCGAAAGAAGAAGATGGCGTGGACCTTGTTCCGCGGGAAGAGCACCAAGTACGCGCCCATGACACCCGCGATCGCGCCCGACGCGCCGAGCATTGGGATCTCGCTGCTCGGATCAAAGACGATCTGGGTCGCGGCGGCGGCCAGCCCGCTAAGCACGTAAAACGCGAGGAACGCGACGTGACCAAAGCGATGCTCGATGTTGTCGCCGAAGATCCACAGGTAGAGCATGTTGCCGCCGATGTGCGCGTACCCTCCATGCATGAACATGCTCGAGATCAACGTGAGATAGATCGGCGCGGGGCCTTCCGCGTGTCGGAGCAACGCGCCGCCGATGGTGGACGGGTTGACGAGATCGACGCCGTCGGTCAGCTCCTTCGGGATCGCCGAGTAGCCCATCGTGAAGGCTTCGTTTTCGCCCAGCCCTTGCCCCAAGACAAAAACCGCGACGTTCGCGATCAGCAAGCCCCAGGTCACATACGCGACGCCGGAAAGCGCGCGGTCGTCATCTCGAATTGGAAAGAACATGCGTGGCTCCTCGCGCGAACCCTAGCAGCCCATTCCTTCAACACGCCTTCCCCGAAGATGGGCGAATCGCGGTAGACCCGAACGGTGAACCCCTCCGCGCAAGCCAACGCGCTCCTTCACGCCGTCTACATGTCGCCCGAGGACGACGCGCCGCGGGCGGTCTACGCGGATCTTCTCGCGAGCCAAACGGACGAAGCGCAACGCGTCCGTGGTGAGTTCATCACGCTGCAGCTTCAAAAGGACAAGCGTCGGCTGACCAAGGCCGAAAAGGCGCGGGAGATCGCGCTCCTGCGCGCGAACAAGATGAAGTGGCTCGGTCCGCTCTCCGACCTCACATTCGCGAAGGGCCTCACGTACAAGCGCGGGTTTCCGGAGCGCCTCGCCCTTCGTCACGCCACGGGCGAGGCGTATCGTCGCGCGGCAGGCGACCCGGCTTGGCGGACACTCCGCTGGATCAACGCGCAGGACACGAACGTTTTCTCAGCCGGGGAGTTCATCTCGTTGGTGGCGGACCCGGCGCTTTTCGGTCTTCGTGAGCTGGTCAACGTCAACGCGACGATCATGCCCGCGTTCGTATCGGCTGCCCCGAGAATGCTGACGCGCTTCGTGACCACCGCTTCCACGTTTCCCGACGGCTTCCTCGACGGTGAAGGCCTACCGCGTCTTCACACGTTCGGCATCCAGTCGACGTTCGGTGAGAAGCCGGATTGGCTTCCGTCGTTCTTCCGCTCGCGGTTGGGACATCGAATCAAGCGCTTCGAACTCTCTCATCCACCCGGTCTCATCTATCGGGACTGGGCGCCCGCGTTGATGAAGACGAACGTCGAGTCGTTCAAAGTGAGCGCGACCCGAAACCGTTTCCGACACTCGACCTTCAGCTACGAAGGGACGCGCTCTGGGGACGGCTTTCGGCTCAAGGCGACTTACGTTCCCCTCGGCGCGGCGATCGGTTTCGAGCGCATCGTCGAAATGGTCACGGGACAGCACGCGAAGATCCGTTCGCTCGAGCTGAAGACACCCAAGGGCTACGTCCCGGACCCCGCGATCCTGAACGCGCTCAAGACGGCGCTCAAAGAGACACCGCTCGACGTCGTTTAGATCCACGGGAGCGGCGATCAGCTTGAAGACAGCGGCGTTTTCATACCGACGGGGCACTCGAACGTGCCGCCGCTCTAGCCTAGCGAACGGGGAAGAGGAACTCGACGTCGCGCTCGCCGAGGTTGTCCGGAACGGCCACTTCGGTCTCCAGTTGTTCCGGCGGGAGCCCTTCGTTGACGAGCGCGACCGCGAGGCTCTGCTCACGTCGGCTCGCGAGGGCTTCTTCCGCGCGTGGCGGTCCTTGTCCGACCACCACGCGAACCTTGAGGACCCGACCTGGGTGCGACGCGACGATCCGCGCGACGTCCCGCAGCACCCGGCGCGCCGGACGCGTGACCTGCGAACCGTTGGGACCTACCCACGCGAGCGGCCCGGCCAACGTGATCCGGTCGCGCCGGAGCCGCGCCAACTGCGGACTCGCGCAGCCGAAGTTCTCGCTCGTCCCGAGCTCCTCTGGACAGTTGTCGATCGCGTCCACGATGCGGTCACCATCGGTGTCGCGCTCGGGACAGCCACCGTTCTCTTCGAGGCCGAAGAGCATCGGGCATCGATCCTCCGTATCGGGCACATGGTCGTGGTCGTTGTCGGGCTCGCGACAACCATCGGCGTCCTCGAAGCCGTCCTGATCTTCTGCGACGTCGGGACAGCCGTCCGCTGAATCCACGACTCCGTCACCGTCGTTGTCGACGTCAGGACAGCCATCGGCGTCCTCGAAGCCGTCTTGGTCCTCCAGCGCGTCGGGGCAACGGTCCTGGCGATCAGGGACGCCGTCTTCGTCTGCGTCGGGCTCCTCGGTTTCCGGGCAGCCGTCCTCGTCATCCACTCCGTCGAGGTCTTCCGGGACGCGCGGACAGAGGTCGCCTTCGATGACACCGTCGCCGTCCGGATCGAGCGGCGGCTCTTCGTCTTCCGGAACGTCATCGTTGGAGGGCGGGCGTTCTGCGTCGCCCAGGACGATTCCAAATCGCACAATGGCGCGGAACTGCGGAGAGCCGAAACCACGGGCGAGCCCAACGGTCGCGCCGAGCCCCATTCGGAACGCTCCAGCCGCGAGGCGTGCCCCGAGCAGCGCCTCAAGCGAGGTCCCCGGCGAAGAGGTCGCGCCGAGCGAACTCGCGCCGAAAAGCTGAACGTGCCCCGAGAGCTGCACCCCGCGATCACTGCTCAAGGGGAACCCCAAGGCGAGCGAGTAGGTGAGCTCGTCGTTGATCGGTCCGTAGCGACTCGGACCGTCGCGCCTCGCCCGTGCGCCGACGTTGATCCCGATGGTGACCGGTCCGGCGTAGATGCTCGCGAGGATCTCAGGATGAAAGGTGAACCCGTTCTCGCCGCGGAGGAGCTGTTCGCCGGTGGCGGTAGGCGCGGTGAAAGAAGCCTGCCCGGCGATCGCGACATGACGATTCGCGAACGCCAAAACGCGTGCGCTCAACCAGGCGTCCGACGTGCCGGCGCTCTCTTCAGACGCTCCATCCTGCGTCGCCATCACCAGCGACACGGGAAGCCCAACGCTCAGGGCGACCCGAGACCAAAGTGTCAGTGAAAGCGCAGCGCTGAGATCCAGCTGATCCGCCACGACGGCTTGCTCGGGATCGCCGACCACGAGCGGATCGTGGGCGTAGTCGAACGAGAGCTGACCGGAAAAGGAGAGGTGGCCGTTCGTTGCTGCGTCGCTGTGCTGGAACGCGTCTGATGCTGTTTCCGCAGAGCTGTAACGGTTGAGCCTCCGTGATTGCGCACTTGTCACCGAGGCAACGCTTGTCAGCGTGATGACCAAGATCACGAAGCGCGCACTTCTCACCCAAGAGGCCATAGCCCGAGAGCATGCCGAAAAACCTACCCAATTGCTTGATGTCATCTCATGGTGACCTCAGGTCAGAATCTGACTGGGGGTCATAAACCTCTTGACTCATATGTGACCATCAGTCAGAAAGTGACCGTGAGTCAGCCGCCAGAGAGCCCGAAGAGCATGAGCCGTCGAGAACGCGAGAAGCAAGCCAAGCGAGACGCGATTTTGGATGCCGGGGAACAGCTTGGGCAGTCCGGTGGATACGACTCCATGCGGATGGACGAGGTCGCGAAGAACGCGGAGGTCAGCAAAGGCTGCCTGTACCTCTACTTTCAAAACAAGGACGCGCTCTGCGCAGCGATCGCGACCCGACACCTTGGCGAGTTCCAAAAAGCACACGCCTCGGAGAGCCGCGGCCTCGAGAAGCTACGCGCGATGCTCACCGCACACGTAGAGCTCTTCGCGGAGCGACCGCAGATGGTTCGTTTCATGGTGACCTGGCTCGCCGCGGGGAAGGTCAACGACGACTCCCCTTCGTTCGCGACCTACCGCGAACACATCGCGACCGCGTTCAACCAAATCGTCACCGCGATCCGCGAAGGGCAAGAAGACGGCTCGATTCGCGAAGAGCTCGTCCCGGTCGACGCTGCGTTTCACGTCTGGTCCACGACGGTTGGGGTCGCGCTCTTCAACGCCGCAGGCGAAGGCGTCGAGCAGCGGCTCCCAGGCGCGATGAACCTTGAGGCGCTTCGGGCGCTTCACGTGGAGCAAGTGCTCCGCGGCTTGAAGACGGAGATCCGACAATGACCCGGACGATGACTCGGGCGCTCTCGATCGCCCTCGCGCTCACGTCTGTCGCGGGATGCTATGTGCGGAACCCTGTCGATCACGCGGCGCCCGCGGTCGCGATTCCTGCGCACTACGCGACCAGCGTTCGGACCGATCCCGCGAACGCGAGCGAGCCTGAGACGCGCGACCTCGACCATCGCTTCTGGGAACAGTTCAACGACCCGGCGCTCAACGCGCTCGTCGAGGCGGCGCTCGCGAGCAGTCTCGATCTTCGCTCCGCGAGCGCGCGTGTTGCCCAGGCCGAGGCGCTCGCGAATCAAGCCCGCGCGGCGCGTTGGCCGACCGTGAGCGGCTCCGCGAGCTTTGGCTACGGCCGCTCGATCAACCCGGCCTTCGGCTCCGCGATTAACACGATGTCGTTCAACGCGTCGTTGCCTGTCGCGTACGAGGTCGACGTCTTTGGGCGCGCCCGCGGCGCGACGGAAGCCGCCGACCTCGACACCGAAGCGGGCCGGCTCGACCGCGCCACGATCGCGATCTCGATCGCGGCGCAAACGACCGAGGCGTACTTCGATCTGATCAACGTCAGTCGTCGCGAGGCGCTCTTTCGAGAGCAGCACGACGTCAACGAGGCGTTTCTCTCTCTCCTCGAGCTCCGCTTCCGAGAAGGCCTCACCAACTCGCCCGCTGACGTTCATCAGCAGCGACAGCAGCTCGCCGTGAGCGATGCCCAGCTCGCGCTCATCGATGGCGAGGTCGCGCTGCTCACGCAGCGTCTCGCCGCCATCTTAGGGACCACTCCCGGCAACGCGCGCGCGCTCTCCGAGGCACGCGCGGATTCGCTCCCCGCGATCGAAGACACGCCCCACCCCGGCGTCCCCGCTGACGTGCTGCAAATGCGCCCTGACATCCGCGCCGCCCAGCGTCGCGTGGAAGCCGCCGACCGACGCGTCAGCGCCGCCATCGCCGCGCGCCTCCCCGCGATCCGGCTCAGCTTCACACCGGGCTACAACTGGCTCCGCGTTGGAACCGACATGGGCGACCGCAACTCGCGGGGCTTCGTGTTCAACCTCGGCGCGGGCCTGACGGTTCCGCTCTGGGACGGTGGACGAGGTCGCGCGACGGTGGAGCTGTCCGAGGCACAGGTGGAAGAGCGCATCGCGACCCTCTCGCGTACCGTGCTCACCGCGCTCATTGAGGTCGAAGGCGCCATCGTGCAGGAGCGGCAAGCCAAGATTCTCCTGGCGCAGCTCGCGCATCAGCACGAGCTCGCAGAAGCGACGCTCGGGAGCACGCAGGACCGCTACCGGAGCGGGCTCCATGACTACCTTCCCGTGCTCACCGCGCTCCGCGCGAAGCAGGGGCTTGAACAACAGAAGCTCGCGAGCGAGCGCCAGCTCGTGAGCGCGCGAGTGCAGCTGCTCCGCTCGCTCGGCGGGACGTGGCCGGACGCGCTCTTGCGCGACCAAGACGAAGCGCGAGAACCGCTGCGCCGGATCGAGATGGATGACGTGATGATCGAGGATAGCGGAGCGAACCCATGAAGGACGCGATGAACCAGAGTGACTTTGAGTCGGATGAGCTGACGGACCCGCTCACGAGCGAGAGCAGCCACGTGCGCAGCCAAGCCGCGCTCCCGACCCACGTTCCCGCGAAGAGCACGACCCGGACGATCTTGATGGTCGTGCTGCCCCTGGTGGCCGTCGTCCTCGGGGTGGTCGTCTTGCGCGGACTGGTCGCGACCAAGCCGGAGCCCGAGCGCGCCGAGCGGGTCGATCGCGGCACGCTGGTGCGGGTCGAGCACGCGCGGGTGACGCGGCAGTCGGTCGCGCTTCGCGCGCAGGGCACCGTCACCCCGGCGCAACAAGCATCACTGGTTCCGCAGGTCACCGGGCGCGTGCGCTGGATGAGCGACGCGATGACGCCCGGCGGTCGGTTCGAGAGCGGACAGAAACTGGTCCGGCTCGAGCGCCGCGACTACACGCTCGCCATTCAATCCCGCAACGCCGAAGCCGCCCGCGCGCAGCTGAGCCTCGAGCTCGAGCAGAGCCGTCAACAGGTCGCGCAGCGTGAGTGGCAGACCTTCGGCAACGGCGAGACCGCGGGAGACCTCGCGCTTCGTCAGCCGCAGGTGCGATCCGCGCAGGTCGGGGTCTCGGCAGCGCAGAGCGGTCTCCGGCGCGCCCGCCTCGACCTTCGGCGAACCGAGCTCCGCGCGCCCTTCAACGGGATGATCGTCAACGAGAACGTCGAGGTGGGTCAGTTCATCCCGATCGGCCAACCGGTCGCCACCCTCATCGGCACGGACGCGTTTTGGGTCCAGGCGTCGATCCCGGTCAGCGCGCTTCGGACGTTGGTCATCGACGATGAAAACGGTTCGCGGGCGCGCATCATTCAGGAGGTGGACGGCCAACGTATTGAACGCGACGGCAGGGTCATCCGGATGCTCCCCGACCTCGACCCAGTCGGCAGCATGGCGCGCGTCCTCGTCACGGTGCAGGACCCGCTCGGGCTGAGCGAAGGCGCGACCGGGCTCCCCCTGCTCCTCGGCTCGTTCGTGAAGGTCGAGATCGAAGCGGGTGAGCTCGACTCGGTCATCGAGGTGCCCCGCTCCGCCGTTCACGAAGGCAACAAGGTCTACGTCGCGGTCGACGGCAAGCTCGAGATCCGCGAGGTCGACACGGCGTGGGGTCGCCAAGACAGCGTCCTCGTCCGCTCGGGCATCAGCGAGGGCGACGCCATCGTGGTCAGCCGCATGCCGAGCGCGATCACCGGCATGCGCTTGCGGATTCAGGGAGAAGCGCCCGCCGCGACGCGCGAAGCGGAGCCGACGAGTGACGAGGCCGCGCCATGAGCGAGGGGCCGTACCGCGAAAAGGAGCTCGCTGATCAGCGCGCGGAAGCAGCGACCGGACCGCTGGCGTGGATGGCGCGAAACGGGGTCGCGGCGAACGTCCTGATGATCGTCCTGATCAGTGGCGGCATCACGATGCTCGGGCGGATCAAGCAGGAGGTCTTCCCCGAGATCGAGGTCGACACGATCCTCGTTCAGGTCGCCTACCCCGGCGCGAGCCCGAGCGAAGTGGAGCAAGGCATCTGCTTGTCGGTCGAGGAAGCGGTGCGTGGTCTTGACGGCATCGAGGAGGTTCGCTGCACCGCGAACGAGAGCGTCGCGACGGTCGGCGCGGACCTCATCTTGGGCACCAACCCAGACCGGGCCCTGAGCGACGTAAAGTCCGCCGTCGATCGCATCGCGAGCTTCCCAGAGAACGCCGAACGCCCGGTCATCTCGATCGCGACCAACCGCGCCAAGGTCATCTCGCTCGTGCTCTCCGGAGACGTCAGTGAAGAAGAGCTATGGCGACTCGCGGAGGACTCGCGACGTTCGCTGCTCGAGAGCGACCGGATCACCTACGTCGAGATCAGCGGCGTCCGCCCGCTCGAGATCAGCGTGGAAATTCCGCAGTCGAGGCTCCGTGAATACGGGCTCACGATGCAGCAGGTCGCCGCCTCGATACGCGCGGCGTCGATCGATCTCCCTGGCGGGTCCGTCAAGACGAGCGGCGGCGAGATCCTCCTCCGCACGACCGAGCGACGTGACCGCGGAGAAGAGTTCGGCGACATCGTCTTGCTGAGCGGACGCGACGGAGCACAGGTCCGTCTTCGCGACATCGCCGACGTGCGCGACGCTTTTCAAGAGACGGATCAAGAGGCCTTCTTCAACGGCGAGCGCGCCGCGATGGTCAACGTCTATCGCGTCGGTGACCAGACGCCGATCACCGTCGCGAACGCCGTCAAAGAGTGGATCACAGACAACGGCGAGATGCTCCCCAGCGGGATCACCGCGACCACCTGGAACGACTCGTCCGAGATGTACCAGCAGCGCATCTCGCTCCTGGAGCGCAACGCCTACATCGGCCTGGTCTTGGTCTTCATCATCTTGGGCTTCTTTTTGGAGCCGAAGCTCGCGGTCTGGGTCACGCTCGGCATCCCGATCTCGTTCGCCGGCTCGCTGATCTTCCTGCCCGCGGCCGACATCTCGATCAACATGATCTCGCTCTTCGCGTTCATCGTGACGCTCGGCATGGTCGTCGACGACGCGATCATTGTCGGGGAAGCGATCTACTATCGACGCGAGAGCGCGGGCTCGATGATGGCCGCCGCGGTCGAAGGCGCGAAAGAGGTCGGCCGCCCGGTCACCTTCTCGATCCTCACGACTTGTATCGCGTTCGCCCCGCTGCTCTTCGTTCCCGGGGTGATGGGGAAGTTCTTCCGCGTCATCCCCGCGATCGTGATCAGCGTGCTGCTCATCTCGCTCATTGAGTCCCTCTTCGTCCTCCCCGCTCACCTCGCGCACGAGATGCCGTGGTGGCTGCGGCTGCTGCTCTGGCCTCTGCTCAAAGTGATGAACCTGATGCAGGCCGAGAAGGTCGGCAAAGGGCTCGAGTGGTTCGTGCTCAACGTGTACGAACCGTTTCTCGTCAAGGCGCTCCGCTGGCGGTACCTCACCTTCGCGGCCTGCTTGGCCATCTTGATCGGCACGGTGGGCCTCGTCGCGGGCGGACGGGTCGGGTTCACGTTCCTCCCCAAGATCGAGAGCGACCTCATACAAGTGTCGCTCCGGATGCCGGTCGGGACACCGGTCGACGAGACCCGCGCGATCGCGGCGCGGATCGTCTCGACCGCAGACGAGCTCATCGACGAGATCAACAACGGCGGTGACTACGACATCAAGCGCGGCATCTTCAACGAGGTCGGCTCCGCGACCGTAGGCGGCGGACCGGGCGGGCTGCGTACCGGGAACGGTTCTCACCTCAGCTCGGCGGCGCTCTACCTCGTCCAGTCTGACCTGCGCCCAATCACCACGGGCGAGTTCGTCGAGCAGTGGCGCGAGAAGATCGGTGAGATCCCAGGGGCCGAGGCGCTCACCTTCAGCTTCTCCATCGGCGGCGGCGCCGGGAAGCCGATCGACGTTGAGCTCAGCCACCCCGACAGCGACATCCTGGAGACCGCGTCCGAGCGACTGGCCGCGGAGCTTCGCAGCTACGGAGGACTGCGCGACGTCGACAGCGGGGTGAGTCTCGGCAAGGAGCAGTTTGACCTCACGTTGCGGCCGGAAGCGCGCGCGCAAGGGCTCACCGAGCGCGACCTCGCGACCCAGGTCCGGAGCGCCTTCTACGGAATCGAAGCCGCGCGTCAGCAACGCGGCCGCCAAGAGCTTCGCGTTTACGTTCGAAGCCCGGAAGAGGAGCGGCGCTCCGTCAACAACATCGAGAACCTCATCGTGCGGACGCCCGCGGGCGGCGAGATGCCGCTCGGGCAAGCCGCGATCATTGACCGCGGCCGCGCCTACACCTCGATCAAACGAACCGAAGCCAAGCGCGTGATCAACGTGACCGCGGACGTGGATGAGGACTCGGCGAACGCTGCGGAGATCGCGGCGGACTTGACCAAGGGCGCCCTCCCTGCGCTTCAGCGCGACTTTCCTGGCCTGACCTTCCGGTTCGCTGGCGAGCAAAAAGAACGCGCGAAATCGATGGCGGCGCTGGGGCGCGGCTTCATCGTCGCGATGCTCATCATGATCGGGCTCCTCTCGATCGCGTTCCGCAGCTACATCCAGTGGGCGATCATCATGATCGCGATCCCCTTCGGCATCGTCGGAGCGATCTGGGGACACGCCGCGATGGGCTTCTCCCTCTCCTTCATGTCCATGATGGGGATCGTGGCGCTGTCCGGGGTCGTGGTGAACGACTCGCTGATCTTGGTCGTCGCGGTAAACGAGTTCCGAGAATCTGGGATGCGCGTATGGGACGCCGTGAAGTCGGGCGGCGTGCGTCGCTTCCGGCCCATCTTGCTCACCTCACTGACGACCTTCTTCGGCCTCACCCCGATGATCCTCGAGCCGAGCGTGCAAGCGCGCTTTCTGGTCCCGATGGCCATCTCGCTCGGGTTCGGCGTCCTCTTCGCGACCTTCATCATGCTGGTCTTGGTCCCGTCCACCTACCTCATTATCGAAGACGTGAAGTACCAAGCCGGAAAGTTCGTCGCGATCCTTCGCGACAAAGCCCGACCGACGCCGACGCACTACGAAGACTTCGTTCCGCGCCCAGAGCCCGCCGAGTAGCGAACCGAGTACGCCATGCGTCTCGACAGTTGGCCGCTGCGGCTGGCTGGCTCTTGCTCCCACGGACTCACAACAGCGCATGAACCACGGACACGGACTGACTGCCGCGCATGAACCACGGACTCAGCGGCAAGCAAGTGACGACATCCCGACCCGACCGATGACGCAATGCTGTTGGGGACCTCCAGCCAGCATGAAGCAAGAACGGCCGCAGGATTGGGTGAATCGCCGAAGGCGAGAGGGGCTTCCGAAAAAGCCCCTGACCTAACGCGTCAGCCGCGCGGCCCAGTGCAGGTAGTTCTCCAGGTTCGTGTACCCGTCTCCGTCCACGTCACCGTTGTTGTCGGGGACGCTCGGGTTGGTCCCCAACATCCGCTCCGCCGCGTCTGGCATCCCGTCTCGATCCGCGTCCACTGGAGCCCGCCCCGCCGCGAGCGTGCCCCACCCGCCGCGTTCCTCTTGGGAGTCGATCCGTCCGCCGCGGTTTTCTCGAACCTCCGTGATGATCCGCGCGTCGACATCGTCGCGGCTCCATGGACGCGCGCCCGCTTGCGCAAGAACCAGCGGCACGAGGTCGGCCGCGCGGTGCGTCGTGACCGGCTCCATCTCAAACGGCGAACGCATGCGATCAAAGTCCGACTCGAACGCGGAGCTGGTCACCAGCGAACCATCGAAGCGGTTGTTGCGGTTGAAGTCCCAGTAGTTGTCGGTTTCGAACATATCGACGTTCGAAGCGCTGCTCGGCTTGAAGATCTTCCGGCTGCTGCTGCTCGGTCCGAAGATGGCGTAGTTGCCGACGAAGTTAACGTGAATCCAGCGCGCCGCGCCGCTCGTGTAGCCGTTGTCGCGGTTGTCGTAGAGGACGTTGTTCCGGATGTCCGCGCTCTGCGTGTGTGCGCTGTCGTAGGTCCCGATCGCCGGGTTGCGGTTGTTGTTGTGCGCGAAGAGGTTGTGGTGAATCGACAGCCGGGAGCCGCTCGCGCGCGGCTTGTAGAGCCCGCCCATGCTGTGCCCGCTGTGGTCCGCGTCGTACTCGCCGTGGAAGAGACGGGTCCGGTGCAGCCCCTCGGTGATGAACGAGTACTGAATCGTCAGGTGGTTGAACTGCGTGCCGGCGCTCAAGCACTCGTCGATGCCCCAGGACGCGGAGACGTGATCCACCATCACGTGATCTCCCCAGACCGTCAGGCTGTCCTCGGTGAAGCCGTCGCGCGTCCGAGTCGCCTTACGAATGTCACCTGCGCGAAAACGCATGTGCTGAATGATGTTGTGGTCGCCGCGCAGCTCCACCTGGTACCCGCGAACCACGATTCCGTCGCCCGGCGCGGTCTGTCCAGCGAGCGTTACGTTGTCGACGTCGGCGCGGATCGGCGAGGTGAGATCAATAATACCGGCCACCTCAAAGACGACCGTGCGACCGCCGCGGCTCAACGCCTCGCGGAGCGTTCCCGAGCCGGAGTTCCCGAGCGAGGTCACGATGTAGACGTCGCCGCCGCGTCCGCCCCGCGCGTTCCGTCCTTCCCCTTCGGCCCCCGGAAACGACGGGCAGTCCGCCGCGGTGCATCCCGGGCTGCGGCTCCGGCAGATTCCGTCAACGCACATCCCGTCGCCTGCGCACATGGAGCACTCGAACGTGCCGCCGCAACCGTCAGCGTACGGTCCTCCGCAGTTCAGCGCGGAGTCAGCGCACGTGCGCGGAACACACTCTGCGTCGTCACGGACGCACTCACAGTAGTCCGAGCGATGTCCCGAACCTTCGCAGCTCAGCGCTGGCCGTGAGAGGTCGGGCGCGCACATGTCATCGATGTTCTCGAGCTGTTGCCCGCAGACCAGTCCGGCGCGGGCACACACCGCGGCGCACCCTTCACCATCTTCGAACACGGTGGTGCATCGATCCGCGCTCGCGCTGCAGACGTCGTAGCCGGCTTCGGTCAGCGCGTCGCAGTTCACCGGCGGAGCGCTTCCCGTGTCGGTGGTCCCGGCGTCGATGCGCCCGGTGTCACGCCCTTCAGCATCGCTCTCGGTGTCGGTCGCGGCGTCCCTGCCGCCTCCGACCGAGGTATCGCGGCCGCGGCCAGAGTCACTGACCGCCGTGTCCCGGGGACTTGTGTCCGCTCCGGAGTCGTCGTCGCCACACGCGACAAGAACCAGGGCGACGGAAATGAAGATCAGCCGACGAAAAGACATGCTCATTTGTACCCCACCTGAGGACGCCGCTGTCGGCAGACCTGCAAAATGACGGACGATTTACTTCAGAAACGAAAAAGCGAACTTTGGTTTTGACAGTCTCAAAGTGCTACGCTACACACTTCGTCGCTGAGCAATCAGCTGTTCATTGGAGCGGTAGTTAAGTTGGTTATAACGCCGGCCTGTCACGCCGGAGGCCGCGAGTTCGAGTCTCGTCCGTTCCGCCAAAAACCCTGGGTTTCGACCTGGGGTTTTTGTTTTCCGTCGCTGGTTTTCCGTCTTTCGCTTCTGTCGCCGACGCGGCTCAGTCTTCGTCGAGCGGCGGAAAGAGCGCGTCGATCGATGGTCCCCTGAGCGAACCGCCTGCCAGCACTTGCTCCGCCTTCTCCACATCGAGGGATGAGTAGACATCCGTCTCCATCTCATCGATCTCTTCGGAGTTGGGGGCCGCCGTCTGCACGTCTTCAAGGAGGTCGTCCAGTTCGAGCTCCAGGCTCGGCTCGCGCCCACTGGTCGCCGCTCCCTCTTCTGTTGCGGGTACAGGCGCGACAGGCGCGGCTGGACGGCTTCCCTTGGGTCGCCAAGGAATGAGTAGAGAGGTCTTGGCCGCGTGAGCGGCGTACTCGGGGCGCCTCGAGAGCGAACGCTTCTCGATCATCGGGATGCTCACGAAAACGAACATCAGCAAGATCGACAGTGCCCCGGCCCCTGCCCACCAGGTCGTCGCGAGGGTCGGGATCGTGAACAGAAAAAGCCCCCACCAAAAGAGCGCTTCTCCAAAGTAGTTGGGGTGGCGGGAGTAGCGCCAGAGCCCGCTTCTCAAGAGCTCTCCGCGCTCGACGCGGAACATCACGAACCGGCGCAGCTGATTGTCCGCCACGAGCTCGATCAAGATCGCGACGCCGGTCACGACGCTCGCGATGACGTCGACCCAGCCGAGCGGACGGTCACTCGACGCGACGACATAGAGCGGGAGGCAGCCGAGGAACACCTGAACCGTCGGGAAGAGATGGATCCCGAACAAGCTCACGAGCCAATACGCTTTGCCGCTCTTCGCCTTGAGGTCGACGTAGCGCCAGTCGACATGGTGCAGGCCGCTCCATCCGCGCGCCCAGTTGTGGGTGAGACGTATCGCGTACGCCAAAACAAGGGCGAACATGAGCACCACGCGCGGCGGGAACACGAAGTCGCCGTCCACCGCGAACGCGAAGTAGATCGCGAGCAACGGGGGCGCGACGCTCCAGTACGCGTCGTAGAAGCTCGAGTTCCTAAAGCCGAAGCTGAACCCGAAGATAACCAGGGTCGCGGCGACGTCCGCGATCGCCGCGGCCCAGAGCGAGGCGTTCGGATCTCCTGTGAACACGTCCCGGGCGGGCCCGACAACGGCACAAGCGACCGCAAACGCGACGACGTACGCGAGCGTCACGTAGAAGAACGCGCGCGCGCGCGAGGTCGTCGGGGTCGTGCTCATCTGCGCTCTGATTAATACTTCCGTTCGGGGCTCTCGGTCTACGACCTCGCTCAGGTGGCTCCGCGGGCCGTCGCGATCGCGAGGAGCCCGGCGCGCGCTTTGTGAACCGTCTCTTCGTACTCCAGCTCAGGGTCACTGGCCTCGACGATTCCAGCGCCCGCCTGGAGGAGGAACGTCTCGCCGCGCGCGACCATGGTCCGAATCGCGATCGCCATATCGAGGTTCCCATCGAGCCCGAGGTACCCGACCGCGCCCCCGTAGACGCCCCGGGAGACCGGCTCAAGCTCCTCGATCAGCTGCATCGCGCGGACTTTCGGCGCCCCGGAAAGCGTCCCGGCTGGAAACGTCGCGCGGAACGCGTCGAGCGCGCTCGCGCCCTCGCCCAACCGGCACTGCACATTCGAGACGATGTGCATGACGTGTGAGTAGCGCTCGATGACCATCTGGTCGGTGATGGCGACGGTGCCACGAGCGGCGACCCGTCCAAGATCATTGCGCCCCAGATCGACGAGCATCACGTGCTCGGAGCGTTCCTTCTCATCCGCGAGCAGCTCTTCTGCGAGCGCGTCGTCCGCTTCCGGCGACGCTCCCCGCGGACGCGTCCCCGCGATCGGCCGCACGGCCGCCACGCCCTCTTCCACCCGAACCAATGTCTCCGGGCTCGCGCCCGCGATCACGCGATCACCGAATCGGAGAAAGTACATGTAAGGCGATGGATTGATGACCCGCATCGCGCGGTAGACGTCGAGGGGATCCGCTCCCGCCCGCGGCACCTCAAACCGTTGAGAGAGCACGCACTGAAACACGTCGCCGGCGCGGATGTGCTCCTTGACGCGCTCGACCGCGTCGACGTAGCTCTCGCGGTTGAACGACGACGCGGGCAGCTCGCCGCTCGCGGTGGCGAGCGACATGGGCTGAAGCTGCACCGGCGTCGCCAACCGTCGCGCGACGCGGCGCAGCGCACTGACCGCGCGGTGGTAGACCGAGCCGAGGTCATCCGCGTCCTCGGTCCGCGCGATGTAGACGATCTTGATGGTCCCCTTCACCCGATCGAAGATGAGGACGGTCCCGCCGAGCGCGAACTCAAACTCCCAGTCGTCATCTCGCTCGATCGGAACGCCGATCGTTGGCTCGAAACGCTTAACGATGTCGTAGGCGAAGTAGCCGACCGCGCCGCCCCAGAAACGCGGAAGCGGGAGCGACGCAGTGGGCGGACGGTAGCGCGCGAGCTCTTCCTTCAGTCGCGCAAAGGGGTCGCATTCATGCTCGCGGTGAAGCTGCCCGTCGACGTCACGCTCAAACACGTCCGCTTTGCCGCGAACGACGAGATCCGGCGCGAAGCCGACGAACGAGTAGCGCGCCCACTCTTCGCCGCCGACCACGCTCTCGAGCAAGTACGAACCAGGGTCTGCCCCCAGGGTCGCGAGGGCCGCGACAGGTGTGATGAGGTCGGACAAGATCTCGACCGTGACGGGGACAACGTTCGCCCCGCTGCCCTCGCTCGCGAGAGCCAAGAACGACGCGCGATCCGGGGTCACATTCACGCCTGTTTGCGTATCACGGAGAACCGCTCGCGTGCTATCTCGTACCGCATGACCGACCACGCCCTCGCCAGCGTCGACCCAAAAATCGCCAAACAAATCCTGCTCGAGGAAGAGCGTCAGCATCGGACCCTTCGGCTCATCCCGAGCGAGAACTACGCGTTCCCCGCAGTGATGGAGGCGTGCGGCTCCGTGCTGAACAACAAGTACTCCGAGGGGTACGCCGGCAAGCGGTACTACGAAGGCCAGCAGCACATCGACGTCGTCGAGAAGCTCGCGTGTCAGCGGCTCAAGAAGCTCTTCGGGGTCGACCACGCGAACGTCCAGCCCTACTCCGGCTCTCCCGCGAACCTCGCGGTGTACTTCGCGTTCCTCAAACCGGGCGACACCGTCATGGGGCTTGGGCTCCCGAGCGGCGGCCACCTGACGCATGGTTGGGGCGTATCGATCACGGGCGCCTACTTCAACGCGGTGCAGTATGGCGTTCGCGAGTCGGACCACCGGATCGATTTCGACGAGGTCGCGAAGCTCGCCAAGGAGCACAAGCCCAAGTTGATCTTCTGCGGCACCACCGCCTACGCGCGGACCGTCGAGTTTGATCGCTTCGCGGAGATCGCGCGTGACGTCGGCGCGATCCTCGCAGCGGACATCGCGCACATCTCAGGGCTGGTCGCCGGAGGCGCGCATCCCACACCGGTCGGCCACGCCGACATCATCACCAGCACCACGCACAAGACGTTCCGCGGTCCGCGGGGCGGGATGATCATGTGCACCAAAGAGCACAAGAAGGCGATCGACCGCGCGGTCTTCCCCGGGCTCCAAGGCGGACCGCACAACGGCACCACCGCCGGGATCGCGATCGCGGCGCGTCTCGCGAGCAAGCCGGAGTTTCGAACCTACGCCGCGAACGTCGTCTCGAACGCGAAGCACCTCGCCGACGAGCTCATGAGTCAGGGCATCACGCTCGTCACGGGCGGGACCGACAACCACTTGGTCCTGTGTGATCTTCGGTCATGCAACGTGCCTGGGAAGGTCGCCGCGCAAGCCCTCGATCGCGCGGGCATCGTCTGCAACTACAACTCGGTGCCGTTCGACACGCGTAAGCCTTTCGACCCAAGCGGGATCCGCATTGGGACCCCCGCCCTGACTACGCGCGGGATGGGTAAGAGCGAAATGGTGCAGCTCGCGCGCTGGATGAACGAGGTCATCCGCGCCCCGGACGACGTAGGGGTGACCGACCGGATTCGCGGCGAAGTGGAAGCGCTGTGCGATTCGTTTCCCGTTCCGCGCTAACCCTTCTGCGCACGGGTGTTTCGATGTGAGCCACCCATCGTTGTGAGCCTCTACAATCCGCATCGTGGAGGTCTTCTACCGAGACGAGTCATTCGCGGTCGGGGTGCACGAACGGGTGACACTTTCGATCGCGTACGGTGTCTCCGTCGAGGCGCACCTACTACCTTTCGCAGAGGTGCTCCGCGCGAACCCGCGCAACGCCTACGTCGGGATCATCGGCCCGAACGCGCCTCCCCCGTCGCCGCCTCTTCGCGCGAAGATGATGGCGCCCTTTCGTGAGATCGAGTGTCCGCTCGCGGTCCTCATCTTTCTCCAGACGGGCTTCCGCGGCGCGGTCAGCCGCTCGGTGATCACGGCGATGGCCAGGCTCGGCCGCGTTCAGTTCCCCGTCCTGACCGCGTCATCGATCGAGAGCGCCGCGACCATCGTTGAGAAGCGCGGCCTCTGTCACGACTTCTCGGTCGCGGCGCATACCGTCTACGACCCGTTCCTGCGTCACGACGAAGCCGCGGCGCGATGAACGTCGTCTTCCAGGATCGAGACGTGAGCCTGGCGGTCCACGCCGGCGTCAACATCTCGCTCGTCATCGACCAAATCCGACCGCCCCACGTCCGGCACTATCGAGACTTCCTGCTCGCGAACCCGACCGCTCCCTACGTCACGATCATCGGACCGCGTGCCATCCCGCCGCGAGACTCGATGCGGCGCCAACTGATGGAGCCCTTCGGTCATATCGAGTGCCCGCTCGCGGTGCTGGCGTTTCTGCAGTCCGGGTTTCGCGGAGCGGTGAGTCGTTCGGTCGCGACCGCGATGTCGCGGCTCCTCCGGCTGGGCTTCCCCGTGCTCACCGCCAGCTCGACCGACGACGCTGCCCGACTCGTCGAGACGCGCTGCGGCAGACGCGACGGGCTCGCGGAGGCAATGCACAAGCTCTTCTCCGACGCAGCGGGATCATCGTTGCTCCCTTAGCGTCCGTTTTTTGCGCTCTCGGTCGACCGAATGGACATTCGGGGCATGCGTCGTTGGATCCCCTTGGTCTCGCTCCTCTTGATCCTCTCGTCTCACGCAGGCGCGGAGGGAACCATTCGCGTCACGGTGGACGAGCAAAGCGTCAGCGCTGCGGAGATCGCCGACGTGGTCGCGTCGATGCCAAGCGCGTTCGAAGCGGTCCCGGTCAAGATCGCGGGCGCAGGAATTGAGATGACGCGCACTCGCGGAGAGCTCGGCCTTCAGGTCGACCGCGAGCGGCTCCGGTCTCTTTTGCTGGAGGCGCACAACCCGGAGTCCGTGATGCGCCGACACCTCCGTGATTCGCGCGGCGCCACGCTCCCCCTCACGCTGCCGGTTCGTCTCGACATCGAGACCGCGCTGACCGCGCTGGTGGATCTCAAGCGTCGCGCAGACCGCGACCCGACCGACGCGCGCTACAACCCCGACACCGAAGCGGTCATCCCAGAACAGGAAGGCGTCGAGGTCGACGTCTGGGCGACGCTGGATCGCCTGCAGGCGTTGTCGACCGCGCGCGGCGATGAGCTTCCTCTGGTCGCGACCTCATCCGCTCCCCGGCGCCGCGCTGAAGAGCTCGTTGGGATCGAGATTCGTAAGACGCTCGGAGAGTTCGCGACCCACTACAACTCCACGCTCACTGCGCGCGACCGTACGCACAACCTTCGCGTCGCGGCGCGGAAGATCGACGGCCTGGTGTTGCTTCCAGGAGAAGAGTTCGACTTCAACGAGGTCGTCGGCGAGCGAAACCAAGCGAACGGCTTCAAACCCGCGACCGTCATCGCGGCGGGCGAGCTGGTGGACGGGCTCGGCGGAGGCGCTTGCCAAATCGCCGGTACGATTCACGCCGCGGCGTTCTTCGCGGGCCTCGAGATCACTGAGCGACGACCGCACAGCCGCCCCAGCACCTACATCAAGCTCGGGCTCGACGCTGCGGTCAGCTACCCCGACATCAACTTCCGCTTCAAAAACGATCAGCCCTTCCCCGTCGTCCTCCGCGTCAAGGTTGAGGGCGGCCAGGTCACCGCGAGTGTCCTGGGCTCAGCGCAGCCGTACCTCGTGACCTTTGTGCGCCGCATCGAGAGCTTCTCGGCGTACGACGAGCGGGTCATCGAGACGAGTGACCTCCCGCGCGGTGTTCGCGTTCTCTCCCAGCGCGGCGTCCCTGGCTTCACGGTCAAGCGTTGGCGCATCGTCCGCGACCTCGCGCTCAACCAAGCGACGCGCCAACCGAGCCGAGACGTCTACCCGCCCACCCGTCAGATCTGGCGCGTCGGCACCGGCGGCCCCCGGCCTGAAGACTATGAAGCCCCCGCGGGCGATACCCACAACGAGTACCGCGCCGACGAGTACACCACGATGACCTGGGGACCCGAGGTCGCGGGCATCGCGACGCGCCGACGCGCCGGGCGGACCGGGACCCTCGGCTGGACCACGGCGAACGGGATGCCGTCTGCGCAGCGACCAAGCGCCGCCCCCGCACCTGCTGCGCCCGGCGCTGAAGTCGCCCCTGTCCCCGCTCCGTAGCAGGGCATGCGGTCAACGTCGCGGCACCTTGTAATAGTCACCGCGACGTAGATCGATCCGAACCAGACACAGCCCGTGCGCGGGCGCGGTCGGCCCTCCGTGACCGCGACGCGCTCCCGTCGTGAACATGTGATCGATGAGGTCGGGCGTGTACCGCTGACGTCCGATGTCGAGCAACGTCCCGGCGAGGATGCGCACCATGTTCTTCATGAAGGCGTCGCCTTCGACCTCGATCGCGAGTAGCGCCGGGTCGCCCCACAGACCCGGGATGACGCGCACCCCGCGCAGCGTGCGGACGGTGTTCTCGCGGTAGTCGCTCGCCGCACGAAAGGCGCGAAAGTCGTGCGTACCACAGAGCCGCTGGGCCGCGTCACGCATCGCGTCGACGCAGAGGTAGTCGTCGACGAAGTGACCTCGCTCTCGACGGTCACGACGAGCCAGCGTTGGGCTCACGTACCAAGCACGATGTCGAGTGAGCGGATCGCGGGTCGCGCCGACTTTGATGAGGTAGCGATAGAGCTTTCCCTGCGCGTCATAACGCGGGTTGTAGCGTCGGTCGCAACGCGCGGCGCTCGTGATCGAGACGTCGTCGGGCAAGAGCCCAGTGAGCCCAAGCGCGATTCCGCGCGGCGGAATGTCCCGATCGATCGCGACGCTCGCGACCTGGCCCATCGCGTGGACGCCGGAATCGGTGCGGCTCGCGCCTCTCACTTTTGAGTGCTTGAGCCGCATGCCCGTGAGCGCCTCCTCGATCGTCTCCTGCACCGTTCGTTGGCGCGGCTGCACTTGCCAGCCCGCGAACGCGGTTCCGTCGTACGCGATCGTGAGACGAATCCCGAAAGGCAGATCCCGGCTCACGCGGAGTTCTAGAAGGTCAGGCCGAGGCCCGCGGACCACGTCAGGTCGCCGACCGGGAGCTGCGAGTTCGCGTTCGACCCGTAGACTTCGCCGAAGATGAACGTGTGGTTGATGCCCCAGTCCTCGTCGAGCGAGCGGGCAGAACCAGGGCTGATGAAGTCGAGCTCAAGCGCGACCTGAATCGCCCAGCGGAGCCCAATGCTGACGCCGCTGGTCTCTTCTCGCGAGCCTGACTCCGCTTTGAAGAACGCGAAGTCGATGCCGATCTTGCCGGTCAAGATGATCGGGATGCTGAGCTCACGCGCGAGCACGTCGATGCGCAGGACGCCCATCGCGCTGAGTGGGATAAGGCGGAAGGACGCTTCTTCGTCTGTGCGGTTGGTGCACGCCGCGTCGACGCACGCCCCGCCGCTGTAGCTCGCCCAACCAAAGCCGAGCCCGACACCGACCAGACCGACGTAGGGAATGCGGGCCGGGAGAATGTGAAACTCCGCGCCGGCCATCGGCCCGCGGTCGTCTTCGTAGATCAGCGAGAAGGCGTCGTTGCCGACATCCGGCTGGTACGTGCCGACCCGGAGCTCGAACGCGAAGCGCTCGGAGGACATCATCGAGGGTCGGTATTCGTCCGACCACTGGGCGCTCGCAGCACTCGCGTCATAAGCGAGAAGCGCGAGCAACGTCGCGACGATCATCTTGCCAATGTTCATGGGTTGCTCCGCTTCGCTTCGCTTTGGTTCCGTCGGCGCACGAGACACGCGATCACGAGCGCGGTCAGCCAAACCGAACGCTCATCCACGGGTCCGCCCACGGCGCACCCGTCGGGACAGGGCTCGCCGCCCATCGCCTCAAAGGTGTCGCAGAACCCCGTGGTCGGGATCCGGGTGACGCAGACCGGCTGCGACAGAACGCCGACGTTGTTGGCGAAGTCGACGGCCGCGATGAAGAGGAGCGCGTTGTCGTCGAAGCCCAGCCCGAGGTCCGTCAGCGACACGGTCGCGTCATCCGCGTTCTGCGGCGTCTCGATCTCGTAGTCATCCGGGTTCGGCGGGACCTCTCCCGGAATGAACTGCGTGCTCGTGTCGGAGCAGGAGCTGACCGTGGTGTCCGCGTAGATTCGGTAGTTGGGCGAGGTGTCTTCCACCTCGTCCCAGTTGACGGTCACGCTCCCGTCTCCGCCGAGCTCACGCATCGACGCATCAATGGTCGGCGCGAGCGGGAGCGTCGCGTCGATCTTCAGAGACACGGTCCCCCAGTTGCCGCCGACATCGCCCACATCCATTGGGACACCGGTCGTGAACGCGAAGAGCTCAATGCTCTGGCCTTCACGTGGACCGGTCTCGCAGGCGGCGCTCCCCGTGCGCGTTCCCATCAGGATCTGGTCGAGCGAGACCGAGAAGTTGAAGAGGGTCGAATCGATGTCCGCCGTACCCACGTAGTCACAGGTCTGCGTGGCGGCGGTTCGCGCCTCGACCGCGTTGCAGTTCGTGCCGCGCCAGAGATCCACAAACGCGACCGTCGCCACGGTTCCGTCCATCGGGCGAATCGTAATCTCGGTCTCGGTCGGTACTTCGCAGTCGGCCGCGTTCATCCCCAGCTGAATCTCGACCGCCTCGTCACGGGTCCCGCCCGCGCCTTCAATCGAGGTGACCGTCATAGCGATCTGAGCGGCACCGCGCTGCGCGGGTGTCAGGACAATGCAGGTCGCGGCAAAGGCGGCGAGCCACATGGGAAGCGTGTGAGCGAATCGTGGAACAGAGCGCATAGGGGAACCATCAAGCAAGCGCTGGGCCGACGCGACCTAGCGCAGTTTCCGCGCAACCTGCCCCAAGCGAACCAATTTCACAACGCGATTGAGGGCCCTCTCAGAAAGAGGTCGGACAATCTGGCAGCGAGCCATCTCTTCATCGGTCTCGCCTGACAAAGTGTCAGCTCGATGTGTGGTCAGCCCTTGAGCGGCATCAGTCCTTCAGCGATCTGAATCGCGTTGAGAGCGGCACCTTTTCGGATGTTATCGGCCACGCACCAGAGCTGGATCCCGCCGGGGTTGCCGACGTCTTCCCGGATGCGGCCGACGTACACCGGGTCTGTGCCTGTGGCGTCGCTCGGCTTGGGGTAACGGCCGCGCGTGAAGTCGTCGACGATCTCGATGCCAGCGGCCTGCGAGAGGATCTCTCGCGCGAGTCCCGGCGTGAGCGGGCGCTCGAACTCAATCGTGATCGCTTCGGAGTGGCTCATCGCGACGGGAACGCGGACGGCGGTCGGCGAAACGCGGATCGAGTCATCGCCCAGGATCTTCTGAGTCTCATGCACCATCTTGAGTTCCTCTTCCTGGTAGCCGGTCGCGACATCGCGCGACCAGTGCATCAAGAGGTCTCCCGCCAGCACGTCACCGATCGCGCCCTTGGGCACGGGACGCTCGTTTCCAAACGCCCGCGCCTGCTCGCGGAAGGCGGCGACCGCGCTCGCTCCTGCGCCGCTGATCGCCTGGTAGGTCGCGACCACCACGCGACGGATGCGCGCCGCGTCGTGAAGCGGCTTCAACACCACGACCATCTGGATCGTCGAGCAGTTCGGGTTCGCGATGATGCCCTTCTTCGGGTTGCGCGCAGCTTCGAGGTTGACCTCCGGCACGCACAGCGGAACGTCGGGGTCACGTCGGAACGCAGAGGAGTTATCGATCACCAGAGCACCCGCCGCCGCGGCGACGGGGCTCCAGGTCTTGCTCGGGCCGCCGCCGGCTGAGAAGAGCGCCAGGTCGATTCCCTGAAACGCTTCCTCCGAGATGGCGACCACCTCGTGATCCGATCCGGCGAAGCGCACCGTCCGGCCGTCGGCCCGCGACGCCACCGGGACCAGTTCTCGGATGGGGAACTTTCGCTCTTCCAGGATCTTGAGCATCTCTGTACCCACGAGCCCTGTCGCGCCGACAACGGCGACCCTAAGTCCTTCACTCATGCCTAAGAGAACCTCGCGGGTGAGCGCTGGTCAACTGAGCGACCGCTCCGTCGCGAGCTCCCCTACCTCACGCATGCGCCTCGCTCGGCGAGGACTGGCCCGCGTCGCAAAAGTAGGGCATCAACCGGTCATGGTCAGCCGCCTCGCCGCCTTGGTTCTCGTGGGTCTCGTCGCGTCCTCGGGGATCGCCACTGCGCAAGACGCGCCCAGCTCTGCCTCTGCCGCTGCCCCCGCTGCCGCAACCGACGCGCCGCCTGAGACGCCCGCGCCCGCGAGCGCTTCCGCGCCCCAGACCATGCCGTACGACCCTAACGGCCTGACCGCAGATCAGACCGCGAGTCGGGTCGTCGCGACGGCGCCTTCGCTTGAGGCGAGCCGCATCGCGGTGCGCGTCGCCGAGCTCGGCGTAAGGCGGACCCGCTTGGCCCTTTTCCCGCGCTTCGAAGTCAGCGCGCGCTACACCCGCCTGAGCAACGTGAGCAACGGCGGTCTCTCCGGCGGGGACGACGAGACGATCGAGGCGCTACTGCGCGGCGTCGACGACCTCGAGGCGCAGCTCCTCCTTCGCGGCTTCACGAGCTTTGAGTTCCCCATCGTGCTCAACAACTACGTCTTCCGCGCGAGCGCGACCTGGGCGGTCAGCGATCTCTTCTTCACCATCATGCCCTCGCTCGACGCTGCCCGGGCCGGCGTGGACGTGCGACAGGCGCAGACGCGCGTCGAGACCGCGACCATCGACATCCGCGCGCGGGAAGCCTTCTACCAGTGGGCTCGAGCCGTGGGAGCGCGCGCGGTCGCGGAGCGCGGAGTCGCGCAAGCACAGGCCAACCGAGACCACATCGCGACCTTGGTCGAAGGCGGCGTCGTCGCGCGGGTCGACCTCTTGCGGATGGACGCGGTTTTGGCGCAAGCACGCCTCGGGCTCGCCCAGACCAGCGCTGGCGTCGCGATCTCGGAGCGCGCGCTCTCGGTGCTGATGCACGCGCCCCCGACCGAGCGCATCACGCTCGGCGAAGCGTTCGACGACGACGTTCCGGAGGTCACCGAGACCGTCGAGCAGCTCATCGAACGCGCGCTCGATCAGCGACCCGAAGTCGCGGTGGTGGCGGCCTCGATGGACGCCACGTCCCATCAAGCGCGCGCGGCGCGAGGTGGTCGCTACCCTCAGCTCTTGCTTCAAGCGAACCTCGACGTCGCCAACCCAAACCAGCGAATCTTCCCGACGACCGCCGAGTTCCGCCCGACCTGGGATCTGTCCGCGGTACTGCGCTGGAGCCCAAACGAGTACGCAGATGCGCGTGCACGCAGCGAGTCGGCACGTGCCGATCTCGTGGCGGCCGAGGCCAACCTCAACCAGCTCCGCGACGGGGTCCGCATCGAGGTCACCCAAGCCTACGAAGAGCTGCGCGGCGCACGCGCGGCGATCGAGGCGGCGCGGGTCGGCGTGACCGCGGCAGAAGAGAGCTACAACGTGCGCCTTCGTCAGGTCGACGCGGGAGCCGCGGTCGCGAACGACGTGATCGATGCCGAGTCCGACCTCACGCGCGCCCGCCTCGCGTTGGTCGACGCGCAGATCGCCGCAAAGCTCGCGCGCGACCGGCTCTCCCACGCGGTCGGCGACGACGCGCCCGCCGAGTGATACTTACGCGGTCATGATTGTTGTCGCGGCCGCGGTGTTGATTCACGAGGACAAGGTGTTGCTCACGCGGCGCCTCGACGACGCGCACCTCGCGGGGCAATGGGAGTTCCCGGGCGGCAAGCTGGAGGACGGGGAAGCGCCTGAGGACGCGGTGGTTCGCGAGCTCCAGGAAGAGTGCGGCATCGACATCGCGGTCGACGATATTCTCGATGTCACGTTTCATCGCTTCCCCGAGAAGAGCGTTCTGCTCTTGTTTTACGCCTGCTCATTCGCGGGCGACGTACAGGACGTGAAGCACCTCGGGGTGCAGGAACACGCCTTCGTGACCAAGGACGAGTTCCCCAACTACACGCTCCCACCGGCCGATGTGGAGGTCGTCGAAAAGGTGCGCGCGTTGCTTGAGCTGCTCGAATAGCAGCCGTCGCTCAGCGAAAGACGATGGTCGTCGCGTTCGCCATTTCGTAAGGGTCGCCGGCATCCAGCGTCCCGATGATCACGAACTCGAGCTCCAAGTCGCCGCGGTAGGTCGGCGTGAGAAGCCCAAAGCGAACGTCGAAGTGGATGTTGATGTGGCCCTCCTCGACGTGACCAGGCAGCTGCGGGTCCCCGTTGAGCGCGCTCATGTCCCCGACTCCGTCGCACTGAATCTGCGCGGTCTCCGCCCCGCGCGCCTTCAGCTCGCACTCCAGCGTGATCGGGACCACGGCGTTGCCGGCGGGCGCGTTCACCCGAGCACGCCAACGCGCGCCGACCCCAACCGGCTCCTCCGGGAGCAAGAACATTGAAGGCTTTCCTTCGCGGACGACTCCTCGGGTGGTCCGGATCTCCTCCGTCATGTTGTCGTTGAGGGTCTCGGTCATCGTCATTTGATCACCGTCGCGCTCGGTGACGCGCAGGCCCACCTCGAAGGGAGGCGGGGCGGCGATCTGCGGCGGTTGGTCTTGGCCCGCGATTTTCATCTTCATGTTCATCGTGACCTCGCCGACGTAGCCCCCCTCCGCGCCGACCGGATAGTCGAAGCGCAGCGGCGTGTGCGGGAGCTCTCCCGGCACAAGGAGGACGGTCTCGTTCGGGTTCAGCTGCGCGACGGGCGGCGCCTCGCGAACGGTCAACGCATCACCTGGCGCGACCGGCGCCACAGGTGTCGCGGGCGCGGATCCACAACCCACCAAGAAGACGAGAACGAAAAGCAGACGCATCCGCGCACTGTGACCACATGTGGCCGCGACGACAAGGCGACGACAGCGCACGTGATCCCAACGCGGACCGTCCGCGCGCGACTACAACCGAGCGGCCGCGTCTTCCATCGACCCCGCGCCCTGTGCCCGGATCCGAATGGTCAGCCCGAGCCTCGCGTCACCTTCCCGCGTCAGCGTCACGTCGCCGAGCGCCTTTTTCGCGATCGGCTCAAGCGTGGCCTTGAACGCATCAAAGGTCGCGTCGTCGTTTGGAGCGTGCAGTCGATCTTGGATCGAGAAGAGCGCTTCTTGGGCCGAGAAGGCGAGCGATAGCCCGCTCTCCTTCTGCAGGCGCACGCACGCGGTAAGCGCGCGCTTGAAGGCGTCCGCGACGTTGAGCGTCGCGTCAGCGTTACCGCCTCGCTTCCGGCTGTACTTGAGACCCGGTCGGCCCTCGCCGAGGTCGTAGTAGTAGTCGCTCGCGTGGCCGATCAGGACCACCCCGGGCCCCTTGTCGACGTGCGAGTAGTCGGCCACGTCGATCATCAATTCGTCATCGATGACCTTGTCGGTGATCCACTTATGAAAGACCGGGATGAGGTCCATCGCGGGGACGTGGTCCGTGGCGTAAAACTTGAGCTGGACGCGCTCTGCGAGGTTTGGGTTGGTCATGTTGTTCACTCCGCCGCGTCGGCTGAGGCTTCGG
Organism: uncultured bacterium; assembly: GCA_938024995.1. Lineage (GTDB taxonomy): Bacteria > Myxococcota_A > Polyangia > Polyangiales > Houyiibacteriaceae > CALJDU01. The sequence goes on along the minus strand of CALJDU010000023.1, from coordinate 12,288 downwards.
TGATGCGCTGGTAGCAGGCGTGCGCCGCTTCAATGAAGAGCTGCGCTTCGTCGAGCGTACGGTGCGCGATCTCGTCGTCGGCGTTTGTGAAGCTCCGCGACTCGTGCAGCTTCAATAAGTAGTTCGCGAACTTCCCCTTGGCGTAAGGGTCGAAGAACACCTTCGTGTCAAAGAGGTGCGTCCGGAACTGCGCGATCACGTCGTCTGCGTCATCACGGCACTGCACGTCGAGGAACCGCACGAGCGCCTTCGCGGCCGTGACCATCGCGGCGAACGCCTTCCCCGCGGCGGGCGCGCTCTCCTTCTTCTCGTGAAGCTCTTGCGCCTCGTAGAGCTCTTGCTCCGCGGCTTGGAGACCGAACTCAACGAAGGGAACGATCTCGCCGGCGCACTCACCGATGCCGAGGTCGCCGATCGTGTACTCGCGCGGATCGCGCCAGTCGCTGTAGAAGCTCGGGTCATCTTCGTAGGCGGGCGCCTTCGCGATCGGCTTGAGCAGCTTTCGAATCGCGCCCTTGCCGACGCGCTCGATGAAGTCGTGGAAGCTCTCGTCGCCTTCGCGTTCCGCGGTGTACTTCTGGGTGATCATCTCGACCGCCTTCGGCACGGCCTTGCTCGGGACCGCGCCCGCGACCAAGCCGTACTCGCCCGCGTTCTTCTGGAACGAACCACCGACGATGACGTTGAAGTGCGGGACCTTGCGGCCGCCCACGTTGCGGCTCACCCCGAGGAACCCGATGTCCGCGGCGTGGTGCTGACTGCAGCTGTTGAAGCAACCGCTGGCCTTGATACGGAGCGCGCGAACCTCGGGCGGCAGGTCGTCCTCGATGACCTTGAGGCGCTTGCGGAGCTCGCCGGCGAGACCACGCGACGCGGAGATGCCGAGCTTGCAGGTGTCGGTGCCGGGGCAGGCGGCGATGTCGGTGATGGTACGCGCGCCAGCGTCGCCCATCCCGTTGTCGACGAGCCGCTGATAGAAGGCATAGGCATCGGCGCCGCTGAGCCAACGCAGCGCGACGTTCTGTTCGATCGTCAGGCGAATCGTGTCGCCGGTGTACTCGCGCGCGAGGTCCGCCAGAACGCGCCCTTGGGTCGACGTGAAGTCGCCGAGCGGCATCTTGATGGTGGCGACGTAGTAGCCGTCTTGGCTCTGTGGGCGAAGGTTCGTCTCGGCCCACTTTTGGAACGCCGCGTCGCCGGTCGCGAGCGGGGCGCCTGGTCGAATCGGGGTCTCGTCGGTCGCGCTCAGGTCGCTGAGAAACGCCGTCCAGCGCGGGTCGTCACGGAGCTTGCTGCGCTCCTCCGCGACGAGCTTCTTGAACTCCTCGAGGCCTACCTTCTGGACGAGGAACTTGATACGCGCACGGGCGCGGCTCTGCTTCTCGCCGAGGCGCGCGAACACACGACAGACGGCTTGGGCGAGCGGGAGCAGCTCGCGCTCTTCGCAAAACTCACTGAGCACCTTCGCCTTGACCGGAACCGCGCCGAGGCCTCCGCCGACCACAACGCGGAAGCCGCGCTTGCCGTCACGTACTTCTGCGATCGCGCCGAGATCATGAAACGTCGTCGCGCCACACGGCTCGTCGTGGCAACCGCTGAACGCGATCTTGAACTTACGGCCGAAGTCCTGAACGTCAGGGTGCCCGAGGAAGTACTGGGTGACCGCGTCGGCGTAGGGCGTGACGTCGAAACCTTCGGTTGAGCAGACGCCAGAGAACTCGCAGGCGGTCACGTTTCGGACGCTGTTGCCGCACGCTTCGCGCGTCGTGATCCCGGTCGCCGCGAGCCGGCGGTGCATGTCGGGACAGTCTTCGATGTGAACGAAGTGAAGCTGGATGTCCTGGCGCGTCGTGACGTGCAGGATCGAGTCGGAGTACTCGTCCGCGAGGTCGCTCATCACGTCCATCTGCTCGGCCGTCACTTTGCCGAACGGGTTCTTGATGCGCTGCATCCCTGGGGCGTCCCACATCGTGTCGGGCCCCTTGGTCAGCGCCGTGGGGAAGACGAGCGGCTGCTGACCCGTGCCGTCGTTGCGCATCCCATTGTCGTAGCGCTGCCCGTAGGCACCTCGGCGGAGGCGCGTCTCGGCGAAGATCTTGTCGTCGAGCTTGCCCGCCTTCTTGAGCTCAATCTGCCCTTCGAACACGTCGATCTCGCGCGCCAGATGCTCCGGCATCGCGTCCGAAAGTCGGTCTTTCCAAGTCGGCCCGGTCATGGTCTGTCTCCTTGCGCTCCGATGCGCGTGCGAAATGTCGACCGAAATTCCTCGGTGGTCAAGTCAAGAACTCACCTCTTCGCTCTAAATCGCTATGTTTTCGCCGATTTTTGGACGCTTTATACTTGACCTTTCCGCTCGGAATACGTTGTTCCAAACGTGACTCCCGAGTGCTTGGACGGGTCGGAGAGACTTCTGGCGGCGTGACCATCCCTGGGCGCTTCTTTTACGCGCTCTCAAAGCCCGTAATCCGCTTGACACCGCTTCGCCGTCCCGTTAACAACCTCGCCCGGCGTCTCCACGTCGCTGGTTTGACAACATGTTTCGTCGCTCGGGCCACTCCGCCCGTTCTGATGTTTTCATTCGGGGATCGTCTAACGGCAGGACTCCAGATTCTGGTTCTGGCTATCTAGGTTCGAATCCTAGTCCCCGAGCCGCAGGTCGCTCAGCGACCCGCAAGGCCCCATCGTCTAGTGGTTAGGACATCGGCCTCTCACGCCGGTAACGGGGGTTCGAGTCCCCCTGGGGTCACCCAAAGGCACGCGCATTTGCGCGTGCCTTTCTTAATTCTGAACTCCCATTTGATTCCGAACTCCGAACGCGCCGACTCAGTTTGGGGACGCTCCGTATCTGTGCCTCAGAGGACAGATCTCGGTCGCGGACATCACCTCTCACGCTGCCATGTTTGGGCGGGTTGAACAGACTGCACTTGGCCCGCAACCTCGCTTCCATGGACTCGTTTCGCTTCCTTCCTTTTCTCTCCTCCCTCAGTCTCGTTCTCTTGCTCGCGGGATGCGGTGACGATGACACCGCGGCCGACACCGATGTGCCCACCGACACCGCGTCAGACGTGATGGACGCGTCGGACTCCGCGATGGACACCGCGGCCGACACCGCAGAGGACGCCGGAGACGCCGCGCCCGACACGAACGTGGACGCAGGCGTCGACGCGAGCACCGAGAGATGTGTCGCGCGTTGCGACGAAGATGGTGTCGCGAACGTGGTCTGCGTCGACGGCAGCGACACGCGCGAGTTCATGGAGACCTGCGAAGGCGACGAGAGCTGCTTCGACGAGGTGGGATGCGCGACCTGCGCACCGGACCCCGAGTGCCTCGAGCGGTCCGTCGGCCAGACCTACTGCGCGGGCACCGCGACCTTCATGTGCATGCCCGGTGCGGACGGCTGCCTCGACGCCACGCTAACCGAGTGCGCACCGGGCGAGGTCTGCGAACAACCCATCAGCGAGGACGGTCGCTGCGTCGACGATCTCTGCGGCGATGAAGACGATGGCTCCGGCGTTCCCGAGAGCTGCCGTTCCCGCGCGTGCGCGGCCTCCCCGACGTGCGTCGACATCTTCCTCCGCGAAGTCGGCGCGGGTGACTTCGAGCCGTGCGGCGAACCGCAGATGTTCGGCGCGACCGAGTCGATCCTCACCTGCCTCGAAGCCGATGCGAGCATCTCTCCGCTCGCCTGTCGCTTTGTGGTGATGGGCGATCTCGCGTTCCTCTGCTCGCCCGATCGCTCACGGGTCGCGGTGCGCTTTAGCGGCTCGCTCGACGGCGCGACGTTCCTGGATCACCTGACGCGGGTCGACGCGATCGTCGGCGACGAGGGGCGCTCGTTCGCGGTCGAAGACGGTTTCATCGGAATGGTGCCCGTCTCGGTCACGCCGGATGGCGACGGGTTCCTCCCTAAACCCGTTCAGCTGTTCTTCCGCGCGGAGCTCGACGGCGTCGCGCATTTCGTCGGCGCGGCGGCCTTCGAGGTCCGCCCTTAGGCGCCAAATGCGCGCTTCCCGTGACTCTTGGTCCGTGGCAGCCTCCGCGAGATGATCGAACGCGCGACGCTGAGCACGACGTCAGAGGAGACCACCGACGGCATCCGTGTGCGCGTCACGAGTCAATACCTGGAGAACCAGTCGAGCCCGATGTCTCGACGTTACGTCTTCGCCTACACGGTGGAGATCACGAACGTCGGCGACACGACCGCGCAGCTGGTCACGCGTCACTGGATCATCGAGAACGCGGAAGGCCGCGTCGAAGAGGTCAAAGGCCCGGGCGTCGTCGGCAACACGCCGAACCTCGCTCCCGGCGAGCGGTTTGAGTACACCAGCGGCGCCGTGCTCACGACGCCACGCGGCAGCATGCGCGGCACCTATCAGATGGTGCGCCCAGATGACTCTCAGTTCGACGCGGTGGTCGCCCGCTTCGCGCTTGAGCAGCCGTACAGCCTGAACTGACCTGCGTTCCAGCGCTGCCCTGCCAAGTGTGCCCGCTAGCGCGCGCTCTGGTCCCAGGCCGCTTTGACTTGCCGGTACGTCTCGATGGCGGACTCGCTGAGCTCGAGCGCGCCAGACTCCATCAGTCGGGCTTGGATCTCTTTGGGGTTCTTGATGTTCCAGCCCGCGGGGAGATCCATCCGAACGTCGACGTCCTTGAGCACACCCTGCTCCTCCAGTGCCCAGACCGCCTCTGCGGCGAGGAACTGACCCGCGACGATCCGGACCTCGCCGTCAATGTGCGCGGCGAGCGGGAAGACATCGTACAGACCCACGGTCTGACCCTTCACACCGAGCTGCTTGCGCAGCGCCGCGAAGGCCCGCGAGCCGACCGGGAGTTCGACCAGATCGAGACCGGCGACGTCTGCACTCGCGCTCGCCCCGATCGCGCGTTCCAACGCGTCACCGTGGCTCATCGTCAGGTTCGCGGGGCGGGCGTTCGCGTCAAAGAGCGCGGTAACGATAAGGAAGGGTCGAGGATCGCGTTCGGTCATGATGAGTCTCAAGCGGCGCAGAGGTGCGTGTGCTCCGGGGAGCGACGCGGTTGGTACCAAGACCACGCCGATTTCGCTAGAGGCGAACGAAGCGTAGAGGCAGCCGCCGCCGTGTTCCCGCAGACAAGCGCCCAGCGCAGATCACGGAGCGGAAAAAACACACCTAGCGAGTTCCCCGGCAGCCTGCTAGTTCCGGGGGATGGAAGTCACGCTGATCCAGGAATCCGTGTTCTCTTTGCCAAGCAAGCTGCGCGTCGGCGCCATCATTTTCGATGGAGCCGCGGACATGCAGCTCTGGCCTGGACCGGGCCCTGAGAAGGATCTCAAAGAGGTTTACGGTGACAACCTCCAGACCGCGCTCGACACCGAGTACAAGCAGCTTGGCGGTGACCCGCTCCCGCTCGGTACAGTGGTCCGCGTTTCTCCGGGTCGCCTCCACTGCGACTTCCTCGGTTGGGTCGCCACCCGCGAGCCCGAGCCCGGGACGGAGCGCCATCCGGCCCCCGATGAAGAAGCGATCATGGCGGCCGTGACCGCGGCCCTCGAGTTCGTCGCGACCCGCAACGTGAAGCGCGTCGGGTTTGCTCCGCTCGGCCACGGTCCTGACGAGATGAAGCGCGAGCTGCGCCTCGCGACCATCGTCAAGGCTGCGACGCAGCTCGACGAAAAGCTCTTCGCCGAAGGCAAGTCCCTCGACATCGACGAGATCCTCGTCTGCGAGCCGATGAAGACCGTCTTCAAGAAGGCGAGCACGAAGGTGCGCGGTCTCGCGAAGGCGAAGGAGCGCGAGGAGAAGAAGGCCAAGGCGGCGGCGAAGAAGACCACGAAGAAGCGCGCGCCCCGTAAGCCGAAGACGCCGGTGCTTCCGCCCGACGAAATCGAAACACGGCGGCTCACAGCGGAGCGCTACTCCGTCAAGGCCAACTACGTGATCGGCGACTGGTTCCTTCACCCGAAGTTCGGGATGGGACGCGTCGAGCAGCTCCCCCTCCCCGGCGCCTGCATTGTCCTCTACGAAGATGGCAAAGAGCGCCGGATGGTCCACGGCCGGGGATGAGCACGCGGATCGAGATCCACCCCGACACCCCGCAACCGCGGAAGGTGGCCCAGGTGGTCGAGACCCTGCGCAGCGGCGGCGTGATCGCGTATCCGACGGATACCGTCTACGGGCTCGGGTGCGACATCCGAGAGAAGAAGGCGCTCGACCGCGTCTACCAAATCAAGCAGATGAAGCGCGACAAGCCGGTCGCCTTCGTCTGTCCTGACCTCGGCGACATCGCGAAGTACGCGATCGTCGACGACCGGGCGTATCGCATCATGCGGCGCCTGCTCCCCGGCCCGTACACCTTCATCTTGAACGCGACCCGCGAAGTCCCGCGGATGCTTCACATGACGAAGAAAAAGAAGACGGTCGGGATCCGTATCCCGCACCACGAGGTCGCGCTCGCGATCGTGCGTGAGCTCGGCAACCCCATCGTCAGCACCTCGGCGACGTGGGAAGGCGAGGTCGTTCACGACCCGGACGACCTCATGACGACCTTCTCGCGCGCAGATCTCATCGTGGACGCGGGCTTCGGCGGGCTCGAGCCCAGCACCGTCGTCGACCTGACCAAAGACGAGATCGAGGTCGTGCGCGAAGGCGCCGGCTCTGTCGACCTGCTCTAGCGTTTCGAAGTAAGCGCGACGTAAGTCGCCGTTCCGCCTCGCGTTCGTAGAGTTCGCCCCGATCGGCACCGCCGATGGATGGTGAGTCAGACAGGAACGCCGACGACATGACGCTGCAGCAAACAACAATCCGTTCGTTCGAAGCGGGCATGGTCCTCTCAAGCCGAACGGTCGTCGAGATTCGCGCTTCCCGACCTCTGACGTACCAAGTGTACACGCCAGACGGAACGTTGATCGGGCATCGGTCGTTCACCTGGACAGGCTCCACCATGGTGGCCACGACGCATCCGCTCGAGGACGACTTTCCGGTCTTCATTCCGCAGATCATCCGAACAACGCTCAATGAGCACGGGCTCCCCGTCCACATGTCTCGGGAGTCCGGCTCGCTCATCTACGGTCCACACTACGAGACGCGCTGGAAGCACCAAGCAAACTGGGAGCTTCTTCGCGACACGTCCGTGCTTCACGTTGAGATCCAGTACGACGAAGAGCAGCGCGTGATCGAGAAGACGACGCGCAAAGGCCATGAGAGCAGCGTGCTCCGATTCCGGTACCACAACGAAGGCTCCGCGATTCGCGTCCTCCGCTCCTTTGGAGACGACGCCTTTGAGCATCTCTCAACGCGAACGCTGCGCAACGGACGAGTCGCCTCGGAGACGTATCCTCGCGATGACTCACGGCCCGAGCGTCGGTTCCTGTATCGCTACGACGCGGGCGCCTTACGTGAGCGCACGTTTGAGTTCCCGAGCGGCCAGGTGTTGAAGACCAACGTGTACGACGCGAGCTACCCGTGGGCGCAGAGCTTCGACGCGCTCATGGACACCTGGCTCGGTTAGCGGACAGCAGTCGGACCGAGTCGAGCAGAACTGCAATAAGAGCAGGTGCGAATCGATCGCCAACGCTCTATTCTCTGCCGGTGTTGCGCGGCAAACGAATCGTCGTCGGCGTGTGTGGCGGAATCGCCGCGTACAAGGCGGCCTGGGTCGTCCGTGAGTTGATGCGACGCGGGGCGGAGGTGCGGGTCGTGATGACCAAGAGCGCCGGTCGCTTTATCGCGCCGATCACCTTCACCGGACTGACCGGGACGCCCGCTGTCGTCGACCTCTGGAACCCGAGCTACGCCGGTGAGGTTCACGTCGAGCTCGGCGGATGGGCGGACGCGGTCTTGGTCGTCCCCGCCACGATGAACACGATGGGAAAGCTGGCGAGCGGCGTGACCGATGACGCCCTCCTCGCGACCGTCGCCTGTGCGCGCGGCGAGGTCGTGTTGGCGCCGGCGATGCATCACCTCATGTGGAACCGCGGCTCGACGCAGCGCGCCAAGGACGCCCTCGCCCAAGACGGCGTGACGTTCTTGGGCCCCGTCGATGGCCCCTTGGCGAGCGGCGAGAGCGGCATGGGCCGGTTGATGGAACCCGAAGCGATCGTCGATGGCCTCGAGCGGGTTCTCGGGAACGGCGACTTGAGCGGCCGCTCCATCCTCGTGACCGCGGGACCGACCGTCGAGGACCTGGATCCCGTGCGCTTCCTCGGCAACCGCAGCACCGGCAAGATGGGCTTCGCGTTGGCGGAACGCGCGGCCGCTCGGGGCGCAGAGGTCACGCTCATCGCGGGACCGGTCGCGCTGCCCACCCCGCCCGGCGTCGCACGCGTCGACATCCGCTCCGCGCGTGAGCTGCACGCCGAGGTCAAAGGGCGCAGCGCCGACGTCATCATCATGGCGGCCGCGGTCGCGGACTATCGCCCGAAGACGCGCGCCGATCAGAAGATCAAAAAGTCCGGCGTGCGTACGCTCGAGCTTGTGCGCAACCCCGACATCCTCGCGGAGCTCGGCGCAGAACGACAAGGCGCGCGTCCGGTCTTGGTGGGCTTCGCGCTCGAGACCGAGAAGGTCGTCGAACACGCGCGCGGCAAGCTCACGCGCAAGGGCGCAGATCTCATCGTCGCGAACCACGCCAAAGACTCCTTCGGCAAAGCGACCAACGTCGCGACTCTGGTCACCGCCGGCGACGACGTCCCGCTCGACGTCATGAGCAAGCCAGCGCTCGCCGACCGAATCCTCGATCGCATCCACGCCCTGCTCAGCGGGGACAGCAGGTGAGCAAGCGAACCGACACCTTTCTCGACTCGGCGGAGAAGCGCGCGCGCTTGAGCATCACCTCGATGATCGGCGTCGTGCTCGACGACCGTTACAAGCTTACTGGGCTGGTCGGCGAAGGCGCGATGGGCGCGGTCTATCGCGCGGAACAAGAGGACGGACCGACGGTCGCGGTGAAGGTTCTGCGCGAAGAGCTCGGCGACAACTCCGAGCTGCGCGAGCGCTTTGAGCGTGAGGCCCGCGCCCTTTTCGGCCTCGAGCATCCCAACATCCTCAACGTCTACGACTTCGGCGTGCACAAAGGCTCTCCGTACATCGTCACCGAGCTGCTCGATGGCAAAGCGCTGGGTGACCTTTTGGAAGACGGTGACCTCGACCCGGTCGTCGGCGCGGTCCTCTTTGAGCAAGCGCTCGCCGGCCTCTCGTTCGCGCACGGCGAAGGCGTGCTTCACCGCGACGTAAAGCCGGACAACGTGTTCATCCAGCAACCCAAAGGCGCGCCGCCCACCGCCAAGCTCCTCGACTTCGGCCTGGTGAAGTTCGTCGACGATGATCGCTGGGGCGAGTCCAAGAAGCTCACCGTGCAAGGCTCCGTGTTTGGGACCCCCGCGTACATGGCGCCGGAGCAATGCGCGGGTGCGCCGACGGACGCGCGAACCGATGTCTACGCGATGGGCGTCGTGCTCTTCGAGACGCTCACGGGACGCTGGCCGTTCATGGAAGAGTCGCGCATGGAGATGTTCCGCGCGCACATGGCGGATCCGGTACCCACCGTCGGGACGCACGCGAACGGATTGGCGCTACGCCCGCAGGTGGAAGACATCGTCCAGCGCGCAATGGCGAAGGCCCCCGACGACCGCTTTCAAGACGCGAGCGAGATGCTCTTGGCGCTCCGCAAGATCAAGAAGCCGCTCGTGTGGCACGCGGACGTCCCGCCGACGACGCCCGGAGAGATCCGCGCGGAGCCGCTCGAAGAGCCGATGACTCCGTCGATGAGCGGTGAGCGCTCCCCGGCGGACTCCCGCCTCATCTATATCTTGAGCGGCCTCGTCATCACGCTCTTACTCGTCGTCTTGGCTGGCGTCCTCTTCGTCGTCCTCGGGAAGTGACCACCGTCTTCCTTGTCCCCTGCCACGCGGGAATCGCTGAGGGGTTCTTCGCGCCGCGACGCCCTATCCCGCGCGAAGCCCGGAGGCTCGCGTTGATGAGCTGGGAGCGATTCGACCGCGCGTACGTTCCGCTCGATGACGCCTCCGCGAACGTCCGGCGACGAGAGCTGACCCATGTCCTCAGCGCGGTCGGCGCCCCGGCAGCGCTCGGCGATGAGGTCGCGGTGATCTTTCAGGACGGTTGCGTCGCGCTGCTCGACTGGCGAGACCTCGCGCTGCCCGTGGCCACCCGCTCCCTGGCGGCGTGGCGCGAAGAGCTCGGCGATGAGCTCACTGTGAGAGGTTGACCGAGCCGTGCGCATGCGTGACTCCGCCCGGCCCGGACACGCGAACCGACGAGAACAAGACGCGGCTCTTCGCGCGCACCGTGAACGGCATCTCGGTCGCCTCGATGACCGTCCCGGCGATGTCGAGGCGACTCTGATCGAGCGCGATCGCGACCTCACCCTGGATCGTTCCGCCCGTGACCACGAACGTCGACCCGCGAGTCAGCTGCAGCCCGGACCCGGTCGGCGCACCGCTCACGAACGTCGCGCCGACCTCCGTATTCGTCATGAAGCCGTCGCTGTGCTCCACGATGAGCTGACCGATGGACGCATCCTCGATCCGCACGTCATGACAATCTCGTAACGACAGCGAGTGCATCGTCCCTCGGTACTCCACCCCGCGTTCTCCTTCACAGACCACCTGCCCCTGGCTGCTGACGCCGCGCATCCCGAGGCCTCCCGACGACGGATCAAGATGCTCGGTGATGTGGCGCAAGGTCGCCTCTGTCGCTTCACGCATCGGCACGTGACCGACGTCAGGCAAGACCACGAGCCGGCCGGCGATTCGAGACTCGAGGATACGCGCGGTTCGGAGCGGCGCGATGGTGTCGTTCTCTCCCCAGAGCACCAGCGTCTCTGCGCGCACACCATCCATCGCGGCGCTCGCGTTCGTGAGCATCACGGCCATCGCGGTCGAGCCGCCGCTCATCGCGCGAAGGTTTGTTTCGCCGGGCTCGAACGCGCGCGAGGTGCGGACCGCGGCCTGCGCGACCCGGGCGCCGAAGCGGCCCAGCGCGCCCCCGGATTCGCGAACAGGGTCGATGGCGAGGGAGTCCGCGAACGCCTCCCGATGGAGGACACCGCCGACGTCGATCAAGATCAGCTGACCGACGAGCTCGGGATGACCGCCGGCGACCAAGAGCGCGACCAGCCCACCCATCGAGTGACCCACGAGATGCGCGCGGGTGCCGAGCGTCCCAAGAAAAGTCGCGACGGCGTCCGCGAAGAACTCGGGCGTCCCGTCACTGTTCGCCGCCTCGCTCTCTCCGAACCCCGGGAGGTCGACCGCGATGACGCGATGAGACGTCGCGAGCGCGGGGGCGATGGGTTCCCAGTCCGCGGACGCGGCTTCCCCGAGGCCGTGGACGAGGACCACTACGCTGGCGTTCGTCGCGTCGCCCCACTCACGCACGTGAAGCGTCGCGGCGTATGCCTCTTCGGCGGAGTGCGTCGTAGACGGAAGCGACGTGGTCGGTCGCGCGAACGTGGACGGCCCTCCGCCACAGCCCAAGACGAACGCAGAGACCCACGAGAGAGCGAGTGCCGACACCAAAACGCGCATGGGGGTGTGTACACCACAACGCGCGCAGGAATAAAACGCGCGCCCGAGGAACCTCGCGAGACCTCCGCTGTCGCACCCTCGGAGGTTCTTTATGCAGTTCATCATCGAAGGCGGTTGGGGCGTACTCCCGGCGTCTCTCTTCGGCCTACTCTCGCTCGCGCTCGCGCTCTCGTTCGCCCAGCGCGGTCAGCGCTCGACGTTGCTCCTGGTCGCGGGCTTCTCCGTCGCGACGCTCTTGTTTGGTTTCCTCGGAACGATCACCGGCGTGCAGTCTGCGGTCCGGTACGTCTCCGCGAACGCGGCCCAGACCGAGGTCTTCTTGGTCGGGCTACGCGAAGCGCTCAACTCGCTCGTCATCGCGTTCTCGCTCACCTCGCTCTCCACGCTGGTCGCGACCATCGGTCTCTATCGAAATCGTGAAGCGCTCACGCGACCGCTCCAAGCGACGACCTAGAACAGCCGAACTACGACTTCCTCGTTTGGAGAGCCCCACGAAGGAGCGCTGAGCGAACATGGGCGGGAGGCTCCCAACTACTTGCTCGTTTGGAGCAAGGGGCGGACAGCCCCTCCATAAAGCAGAGCGACGAAGGAGCGCTGAGCGAAGCGAACATGGGTGGGAGGCTCCAAACTACTTGCTCGTTTGGAGGGAGGGACGCCGCGGCAGCTAAAGACCCTCACAGAGAACCAAGACCCGAGTTCGCGAAGCGAACGATACTGAGCGGAGCGAACATGGGAGGGAGGCTCCAAATCATTTACTTATT
>CALJDU010000022.1 GCA_938024995.1 uncultured bacterium | reverse complement strand
TCTTCTTGGTCGCGGACTTCTTCTTCGTCGCGGATGTCTTCTTCGCGGATGTCTTCTTCGCGGATGTCTTCTTCGCGGATGTCTTCTTCTTCGGGGACGTCTTCTTGGCCGGGGACTTCTTCTTGGCCGCGGACGTCTTCTTGGCTGCGGCCTTCTTCGATTTACTCGCGGGCTTCTTCTTCGTGCTTTTCTTGCGCGCCATGGTCTTCCTTTTTCCAACGGGTCGCGGCGTAGAGCGCGATACCTGCGGCCACGGAAGCGTTCAGCGACTCCACGGGACCGTCGTGCGGAATGCGCGCCAGGATATCGCATCGCTCGCGAACCATGCGACGGAGACCGCGTCCTTCGGAACCGACGACCAAAACCCGTCCCTCAGGAGGGGGCGGGCCGAGAGAATCGATCGAGACGGTTCCCTCGCCGGCCAGCCCGACGATCTCCAGACCTCGCTCGCTTAGCGACAAGAGCGTTCGCTGCAGGTTGGTGACCTGCGAGATATCCGCTCGCTCGGTCGCGCCGGCGGAGGTCCTTGAGACAACCGGGGTGACCGGCGCCGCGCGGCGCTCTTGAACGATCAAGCCCGAGGCAGAGAAGCCGACCGCGCTGCGGATGATCGCGCCAAAGTTGTGCGGGTCCTGAACCTCGTCGAGCGCGACCAGCAGACCTCGCTCCGGGAGGTTGTCGAGCATCACCGCCAGGTCGACGTACTGGAACTCTTTGACCTCGGCGACGACCCCTTGGTGACGCGTTCCGCCAGTGAGCTCCGTCAGGGCGCGCGCGTCTCGCTCGGCGACCTTGACCCCGCGACGCTCCGCTTCGGCGACCAAGGCGTCTCGGTCCTTGAGCCCCGGCGCGACGTAGAGCACGAGCGCGGTGTCCGCCGTGAGCGCTTCCATCACAAAGCGCGGACCCGTCACGTGCCGCTTCTGGGAATCGGCGTGACCTCCGCGCTTCTTGGGCTTCGGCTTGCGCTTGGGTCGCTGAGGACGCTTTGGCTTTTGGGTCATGTGGGCTTCCCTACCTGAACCTCGAGCGCGTGGCGAATCGCGAGCGCTGCGGCGCGCGGATCCGTGGCCTGACGAATCGGGCGCCCAACGACGAGCAGGTCTGCGCCTTGGTCCGCGGCGAAGCGAGGGGTCGCGACTCGCGCTTGATCTGCGGCGGCCGTTCCAGCGGGCCGAATCCCCGGGACGACCGCGAACCCCGTCGGATGCGCGCGCTTGAAGGCGTCGCATTCGTGAGCGGAGCAGACGATTCCAGCGGCGCCGCTGTTCATTGCGACGCGGGCATAGCGCTCGGCGACAACAGACGCGCTCTTGAGGCCGAGCGCGCGGAGGTCGTCGGCGCGAAGACTGGTTAACGCGGTGACCGCGACGACCCGCGTGTCGCTCCGGGCGGCGATGCGCGCGACGGCCTCGATGGCGCGCGGTCCAGCGGCCGCGTGAACCGTCATGACGCTCACTCCGACGTCGACCGCGACCCGGGTGGCGCGCTCCATTGTCTTTGGAATGTCGTGGAGCTTGAGATCGAGGAAGCAGGGGGAGCCGCTCTGGACGATGCGCTCGACGATCGCCGGACCGACCGCGGAGAAGAGCTCTAGACCCACCTTGAAGACATCGACGACGTCCCGTGTCGTCTCGACCCATTGAAGCGCAGAATTGAAATCGGCGACATCGAGCGCCAGGGCTACCTGGGGTCGTGTCGCCGATTCGGTCGGACTGGGTGTCCGCTTAGAGATCGAGTCCGGCCAACGGATCGTCACTGATCCGCATCGAGCTGCTTCCGCCGCCGCCTCCTCCGCCGCCTCCGCCGCTGCGTGCACGACGCCGACGACGACGCATGGAGGTCGCTGCGGGAGCCGCAGCTGCGGCCGTGGTTGCCTCTGCTGCAGCGGTCGCTGCGGCCGCCGCCGCGGCAGCCTGCTCTTCGGCTCGACGGCGGGCGACCGCCTCGTTGGCCGCGGCCTGACGTGCCTCTTCGGCTTCACGCGCGGTGCGCGCCGCGTTCTCCTGCGCCAGACGCGCTTCTTCGGCCTTGCGATCCATGTTCGGCTTCACGACACCGAAGTAACCGCCGGCAACACCACCCACGATGAGGAGGAGGAGGCCGAAGATCACGCCAGGGTGAACACCCTTTTTCTCTTTCGCGCGGAGCGACGCCATCTCGCGCTCGTGCTCCATGAGCCGCGCGTTCTCCTCGGAACGTGCTTTGGCCTCTTCTTCGAGGCGAACGCGGAGCGCGGCTTCTTCACGTTCGCGAACGATCCGCTCTTCCTCTTCACGCTTCGCACGCTCGACGGCGAGAACGGCTTCTTCTTCGGCGCGGACGCGAGCGGCTTCTTCAGCCGCGATGCGTGCCTCTTCAGCAGCCTTTGCAGCCGCAGCGGCCTCAGCTTGGGCCTTGGCGTCCTCTTCCTCCTCTTTGATGCGATCCTCCTCGAGGTTCATCAACTCCTTGAGGTTGAAGAGAACGGACGATTCCTTCTTTTCCGACATCGGGGAACTTCTCCTAGGACGCGCTATTGACGCGAAGCGGTGATCGACGCGCAAGCCAAATTTGCGCGGTCTTTCGAGGCGAAAAGTACCAAGCTTCGCGAGGCACTGTCAACGCGGTAATTCGCGTTTTCTCGTACATTTACATGGGGTTTGGGTCACAGAGCGAGAGCGTTTGCCCTCGCACTAGCGACCCGCGAGGTTGGGCATTCCTTGGCTCGCATCTTCGCTTTTTTCAGCAGCGCAGGAAGCAGGGAACGAGCTGCCGTGCCTCGCTCAGGCGCTCACGTGGGAGGGGAAGGGCTATTCGCGCCAGAAAAGCTTCCATGGGTTGTGCTTGAGGTCGCGGAGCATCTCTTGGACATCGTCGTAGATCTCTTCGTCCATGAGGAGGGCGCCGACCGTGCCGCGACCTTGTCGAACATGCGCGACGATCGTTTGCGCGTCGGAGAGCGCGGAGTTCGCCTGTTCGCTCAGGCGCGTGACGTTGGTCAGCGTCTCGCGAAGCTGCGCGCGTTCGTCGGGCCCCATCACGTCGAGCACCTCGTCGACCTTGCCCGTCGCGCTCCGCACGTCGGTCATGATGGGATCAATGTCACGCTGAATGACCGCGAGCGTGCGATCGAGGTTCGCGAGGATGCGCTGGGTACGCGCCCCGCTGAGGGTCCCGTTCGCGTTGGAGAGCAGCTCGTTGGTCTGCTCCGACGCGGTCTCCACGTTCGCGATGATGCGGCCAATGCGACCCTGGTTCTCGGTCATGAGTCCGTCCATCGCTTGGATGAGTCGACCGGTCGCCGAGAGGGCTTCCCCGATCTCGTCGCGATTGTTTCGCATGAAGTTGGAGATGTTCTCGAGCAGCTCGTACATGAGCGCGAACGCGAGATCGAGACGTGGCGGATCCACGCCTTCAACGATCGAACCCGCGGGGAGGACCGGGCGCTCGGGATCGCCCGGATTGATCGCGAGGATCTGTTCGCCCAGCAGACTGGTCGACGTGACGTAAAAGATCGCGTCCTCGTGAACCGTGTCCCGGACCTTTTCATCCAGTCGCACCCGGATCCGAATCAAGGGTCGACGACCGGTCTCGGGATCGAGGCGGCCTCCGCGGTACTCGACGTCTTCCACGCGTCCAACCCGCACGCTGCCAACGTTGACCGGGGCGCCGGCTTGAACGTTGCCAGGGTTTTTGAAGTCGACGAAGAGCGTGTAGCCCTCGCCCAGATCGACCCCGCCGAGAACGAAGACGAAGCCCGCGAGTAGCGCGAGGGCGACGATGACGAGCAGGCCCACGCGAACCTCGACCGAGAGCCCCTTCATGATGACGACCTCATACTTCCATCGGTCCTTCGGCGGCTCCGGAGATGAACTGCTTCACGATCGGATCGTCGGTGTTCTTGAAGTCTTCTCGCGTCCCGAGGAGCCGCACCGTGCCTTTGTACAGCATCGCGATGCGGTCCGCGATGCTGAAGATAGAGGTGAGGTCGTGGCTCACGACGATCGACGTGACGCCGAAGCTGTCGCACAGCTCACGAATCAACTTGTCGGTTCGGCGAGCGCTGACGGGATCCAGCGAGGTGGTCGGCTCGTCGAAGAGGACGTATTCCGGATCTAGTGTCAGCGCGCGGGCGATGGCGACGCGCTTGCGCATGCCGTCGCCAAGCTCCGGCGGGTAGGTCTCCGCGAACTCTTGCATGCGAACCTTCCCGAGACGCTCTCTCGCGTCGGCGAGCGCGTCCTTCATGCTGAGGCCGCGGTGTTTGCGAAGGGGCAGGGCGACGTTCTCCGCGCACGTCATCGAGTCGAAGAGCGTCGAGTTTTGAAAGACCATCGCGCACTTCATTCGCACTGGATAGAGGTCCTTCTCGGACAGCCGCGACACCTCTTGGTCGCCTAAGTAGATGTCGCCCTCGTCCGGACGCAAGATCCCGATCAGGTGCTTGATCAGGACGCTCTTGCCGACCCCAGACGCGCCGATGATGAAGAAGCACTCGCCCGCTTTGACGTCGAGGTTGACGCCGCGGAGCACGACCTTTTCGCCGAAGGCTTTGTGGATGTTCTGAAACGAGATCATGGAAACGAGACGAGCGCTGACGAACTAGAAGAGGACGATGTAGGCCACCGAGCTGATGACGAGGTTCAGGACGATGATGGCGAAGCATGAGCCGACGACCGCTTGCGTCGTCGCCCAGCCGACCCCTTCCGAACCGCCGAAGGTCGTGAGGCCACGGTGCGCGCTCACGATCGCGATCGCGGCGCCGTAGGTCACGCACTTGAAGAGCCCAACGGCGAGATCAGCGAGGCCGACCATCGAGAAGTTGATGAAGGTGTGCACGTTGACGTCGAAGACGACGTTCGCGACGAGCATCCCGCTGAGGTACGCCACGAAACCGGAGATGAGCAGGACCACGGTGCCCATCACGACTGACGCGATGAAGCGTGGCACGACGAGGTAGTCGACCGGATCGGCGGCGCACATGCGGAGCGCGTCGACCTGTTCGGTGACGACCATCGACCCGATCTCCGCCGCGATCCCCGCCCCGACCCTCGTGGCGAAGGGCATCGCGCCGACCGACGCCGCGATGTCGCGAACGAGCAGCTGCGTGTAGGTCGCCCCGAGCATCGTGAGGTCGGGGATCAATCGCTGCGACTGAAGCGCGGACTGAAAGCAGATGATCGCGCCGATGAACGCCATCGTGACGCACATGAACGGGAGGGAGCGGTTCCCAATGGCGTGCATCTGTTCGGCGATCGCGCCGGGTTCGCGGCGGCCGCGGAAGACGTAGTAGAGCGTGCGCAGGAACATCCCCCACAGGTCGCGGAGATCGAGAATCGCGGCGCGCAACGCAGAAGGGGCGACGATGTCTAAGTCGTCAGCGTGTTCTTCTGCTGTGGTCGCGGTGGCCATTCGTAGAGGTGCTCGCTAGTCGAGGATGAAGGTGGAGAGGTAGTCCGCGATGAAGACACCGGCGGCAGAGGCGACGACCGAGGCGTTAACCGCTCGACCGACGCCTGGAGCGCCGCCCCGGGTCGCGAGACCGAAGTAGCAGCTCGACATCGCGATCATGATCCCGAAGAGGCCCGACTTGATGAGGCCGACCGCGAAGTCCCAGACCGTCAGCATCTCGACCGACGATTGGATGAACACCCGTGGGTGCACGCCGAGGAGCGCCCATCCCGTTCCCATCGCGCCGAGGATCGCGATCAAGTCTCCGATGACCGTGAGCAGGACCATCATGCTGATGATGCTGATCACGCGCGGCACGATGAGGTAGCTGATCGGATCGATCGCGAGCGCACGGAGCGCGTCGACCTGATCGGTCACGACCATGGTGCCCAGCTCCGCGGTGTTGTTCGCGCCGACGCGACCATTGAACATGAGCGCGATGAGGAGCGGGCCGAGCTCGCGTACGGTCGTGAAAGTCGCGCCCCAGCCGATGAACCCGGTCGCGTTGAACTGCTCCACGAGCGGCGCGGCTTGAATGACCATGATGGCGCCCGTGAAGGCCGCGGTCGCCGCGATCATGGGGACGGATCGCACGCCCATCTTGTTCAGGTTACGAAAGAGCTCGTGTCGGTCCAGGCTGCGTGGGGAGAGCCGCGCCAGGATCTGCGTCGCGAGGATCGAGGTGCCGCCGAGCTGCTCCGCGACGGAGAGGACCGTGGCGCCGATGCGATGAGGAAGGGAGCGCGCCTGGGTGGTCACTAGAGCGGGCCCTCGGTGAGCCCGTGAACGAACTGGCGGACCTCCGGAATGTCGGACTCTTGGGCTTCGCGGGTCGCGCCGTCGAAGATCAGTTTTCCGCGGTGCAGCATCCCGACGCGATCCGCGATCGTGAGCACGCCCGTGACGTCGCTGGAGATGACGACGCAGGTGCTCTTGTTCTTCTGCTGTTCGTCCTGAATCAAGTCGTAGATCTTTTGGCTGGTGACCGGGTCGAGCCCCGCGGTGGGTTCGTCGTAGAGGACGAGCGGAGGTCGCGCGATGGTCGCGCGGGCGACCCCCACTCGTTTCTTCTGACCCCCGGAGAGACCTTGCGGAAAGCGGTGACCGTATCCGGAGAGGGCGACCCGCGCGAGACGCTCCTCGACGCGCTCGCTGATCTCCTCTTCGCTCAGGTCGAAGAGCCGGCGAAGCGGAAACGCGATGTTGTCCGCGACGCTCATCTCGAAGAGCGCGTAGTTCTGAAAGAGCATCCCGATTTTCCGGCGCGCTTCCGCGAGCTCGAGCGGCGTCATCGTGGTGATCTCGTCGCCATCGATGAGGACCTCGCCTCGGTCTGGAGCGATGAGCCCCGCGAGGATCTTGAAGAGAACGCTTTTGCCGGCCGCGCCGGGTCCGATGAGCGCGTAGATGCAACCTTTTGGAACGCGGAGGGAAACCCCCGAGAGGACCGGGCGCGCAAACCGCTTTCGGACATCTACGACCTCGATCACGAGCTGAGTGTACGAGATGGAGGCGGACGGCCGCGCTGCAAGTGAACCACCTTGAGGGAGCAGAGAAGATCTCAAGTTTTCCCTCTCCACGGGAACTCAACTAGCCAATATTGTTCATAAATAGGCCATTCGGGGGAGATGGCGTGCTCGGCGATTGGCCAAAAGGGTGTAATTCGCTGGCGTCGTTCGAACTGGATTGTTACAAGAAGCCGCCTCAACCCAAGGAGTGGAAAGACATGCTCAAGGAATTCAAAGAGTTCGCCATCAAAGGCAACGTCATCGACATGGCCGTCGGTATCATCATCGGCGCCGCGTTCGGAAAGATCGTCTCGGCATTCGTCGATGGAATCGTGATGCCGCCGATCGGCAAGGTGCTTGGTGGGACCAACTTCTCGAAGTTGTTCATCAACCTCGCCGACGATCCGGAAAAAGCCGCCATCACCAACTTCGACGCTGCTGTCGAAGCCGGAATCCCCATGCTCAAGTGGGGTGCCTTTGTGCAGACCACGATTGATTTCCTCATCGTCGCGTTCGTCATCTTCATCATGGTCAAGATGATCAACAACGCGAAGAAGCAGTTCGAGAAGGAACAGGAAGCGGCCGCGCCCGCCGAGCCGCCCGCAAACGAGGTCTTGCTCGCCGAGATTCGCGACCTGCTCAAGAAGTAGTCGCCCTCACGAGAAAACGCCCGCGACAACCCGCGGGCGTTTTTCTTTTTAATCTTCGGGGGGTCTTTCTTTTCTTGGGCTAGTCGCGCCCCCTTGTATCTCGGTCGCGCGCTAGAACATGGGGAGAGCTGGCTGTCCGTGTACCGTCGCCCCCTTGGTCAAGAAGACCGTGTCAGAGCTGGGTCGCGGACAGCCATGTCCTCTCGTTGAGCCCGTACAGTTGCCCGCTCCGGAAAAAGCGCATCCTGCAAGGAAGGGCCGAAGAGAGGCTGCTCCCACCATGGAGGACA
>CALJDU010000021.1 GCA_938024995.1 uncultured bacterium | reverse complement strand
GCTGCCGAACAAGCTCTTTGACGAGCTGGACCTGGTCAAGCTCGCATAACCTCAACCCATCGAACCGCCCGGTGCGGACCCGCATGCCGGGTGGTGTGGCAGGGGAGCCCGAGTCGATTACTCGGGCCCCCTATGCCGATTCGAAGAAGCCTTGACGGCGAAGCGCCCCGACTTAGCTTGGCGGCTCGACGTCCGGAAGCTGATGGTTAGCGGCCAACGTCGAAAGGAAGACGACTGATGAAGACGACCCTTTCCCCCATGTTCATCGAGCGCGACTGTCAGGTCTCGCTTGGTCGAACGTCGCGGAGAGGTCGCTAGCCAGCGTCCACTCAAGCCGCGGCGCTTCGCTCCGCGGCTTTCCTTTGCCTTCGTCTACCAGGACAGCCGCGCGCGTCGCTCCGCGCGAGGCAAGCCCGTGTCAGATAACGAAGAGAGCGCAGAAGCACACAGGTCAGCTCGTTTAAGCGAGCCGAGCGAAGAGTCAGAGCGATTGGATTGGGAGCGCGCGCCGACGTGGGAGCTGGTGCGCCTCGCGTGGCCCATCACGGTGTCGATGCTCTCGTACGCCGTGATGACCTTGGTCGACACGTTGTTCGTCAGTCAGTTGGGCCCGGCCGCGCTCGCTGGGGTCGGCCTCGGTGGCACGATCGCCTACGCATTCGTCGTGGGGCCAAACGGCCTGTTGCGTGGCGTGAAGGTCGTCGCGGCGCAGTCTGTCGGCGCAGGTCGCCCTCGTGAAGCGAACGCCTACGTGATCGCGGGCGTGTGCCTCGGCGCGTCGGCCGGCTGCGTGATCGCGGTGATCGGGACGCTCGGCGCAGACTTGCTTTGCACGATCTCCGCGACCGCGGAAGCGGGTCACGCGGCGAGCGCCTACTTCGGGATCCGCATCGTCAGCGCCCCGTTCCTGATGACGTACGTCGCGCTTCGGGAAGGGCGATACGCTTTCGGCGACAGCCGGACCTCCATGGTCGCGGTGCTGATCGGGAACGGGCTCAACATCGGGCTCGACTACCTATTCATCGTGGTCATGGGGTGGGGCGTCGCGGGAGCCGCATGGGCGACGGTGATCAGTCACGCGACCGAGTGCGTGTTCATGCTGACGCACCACTGGCGGATTCGTTCGGCGGTTCGCGTTCGCGCGAGTGTCCGGCACATTCGCAGCGTGCTCCGGGTCGGTCTCCCGACCGGATTGCAGTTCATGATCGAGGCGGGCGCCTTCACCGTCCTCGCGATGATGTTGGCGTCGATCAGCGAGCGTGAAATGGCGGCACACCAAATCGCGATTCAAGTGATTCACTTCACCTTCCTGCCGTGCATGGCGTTTGCGGACGCTGCGTCTGCGCTGGCGGGTCAGGCGATCGGCGCGCGCCGGGAGTCATTGGTCTTGATGGTGGCCAAGCGAGGCGTGAGCTTAGCGAGCGCGTACGCCTTGTTCTGTACGGTCGTGCTCGCGACCCTCTCAGGCGAGATCGCGCGCGCGTTCACCGAAGACCTGGCGCTCGTGGTCACCGCGCAGCGTCTGTTGTGGGTCGCCGCGATCTTCCAGCTCGCTGACGCCGCCTGCGCGGTCGCGAGGAGCGTGCTCCGCGGGACCGGCGATGTTCGTTTCCCCGCGGTTATCTGCGTGGTGACGGCGTGGGTGTGTACGCCTCCGTTGACGTACCTCTTGGGATCCCTCGCGGGCCTGGGAGCGCTTGGCGGGTGGCTGGGTCTGTGTCTCGAGATCTTTGTGAGCGCCGGCATCCTCTGGGCGCGTTTGCTGCGTGGTGGTTGGCGCGAGGAAGCTGAGCGAACGCGGGCGGACCTGACGCGCCCATCGCTCGTGCCGGTCGCGGCCTAACGAACGTTCGCGCCCCGCGGCTCCTCTGAGGCGCGAGGCGCGCTACGCTCTCGCTGTGCTCGAGTTCTTTAAGTCGCTCTTTCGGTCCGCTCCCTCCGTGTCAGCGATTCGCTCGCTTTCACACGGGGAGGTCGTGACCGTGGAGGGAACGGTGTCCGCTCCGCTCCCCGGAGAGGTCGTGATCCCAGCTCCCTTTGATGACACCGAGGCGGTGTTCGTTCGCTTCGTTTCGCTGGAGTCGCAAGCGGTCGGCGACGTCCTTTTTAACTTGTTCAACGCGTCAGCGCTCGCGAGTAACGAGCTTCGGGACGAGCACGACTTCGGGGCCGGGTTCCTGCTGGACGACGAGACCGGTCAGCTCACGGTTCAGTTCCGCGGGTGCGCGAGCTTGCTCGGTGCGCGGACCGTCATGGGACGCCCGGGGCCGCGAAGCGTGGCTCGGCTCGACGCGTTCTTCTCGGCTGTGGGGCGTGAGCATCGGGCGATCTACCGAGGCGGTGGGGTCCTCCCCTCGCACGCTCACAGTCAGCAGACGATCGCGCTTCACGCGACCGTGCGGGTGACGGGGGTGGTCGCCGCACACGTGATGGCACGCGGCGAACGCGGCGGCCATCGTGAGGCGCCCGTTCGCCTTGTCCTTGAACCGCCCGATGACGCCGACCTCGTGGTCGAGGTTATCCCGCGCTGAGCTGGGCTCGCGACAACGTTCGATGAGAGTCGTTAGACTGAGCAGGTGCTGTCGGTAGTCAACGAATCCCTAGAGCAAGTCGGGCAGCTGCTTGGTCGCGGCCACACGAGTGCCGGTCGCGCGTTGCTGCGCTTTTCACCGGAGGTGCTCATCACCGCGGGGGACGACGGCGTCCTTTGTCTCTGGTGTGATGGGGAGTTGGTAGAGCAGCAGGACCTACAGCGAGGGGCGCTGACAGTGCTCGCGGCGACCGACTCGGTTCTCGCTGTTGGCGGACCGGAGGGTCTCACGCTGCTGAAACGAGGCGACCTCACGGTGACGAGGTTCGTCGCGCTGCCGGTGACGGCCATCGGAGCGGGAAGCGATCGCTTCCTCGTCGGGAACGAGGCCGGTCGGCTCTGTTGGGTCGACAGGCGCGATCGAGGAACTCGCGAAGCGACCCAGCGAGGTCGTGGCCATCGAGATGTTGGCCAACGGCGCAGCGGTCCTCGACAGAGGAAACCTCGCTTGGCTGACCGAAGACGGCGTGACCTCTCGGCCACTGGCCGAGCTCGCGCCGGACCACGTTCATGGTGCTGACTTCTTGCGTGCGCATCCGGCCGCGGGTCGGGTCCTGCTCGGCGTCAGGTACGAGGAGATGTGCCTCTATGTCGGGCTGCGGCTGCTGTCGTACGACCCTGCGACCCGTGAGCGCGATGAGCTCAACAGCGGTGACGGTACGTTGGGTGAGCCGTACATCTTGCCGAATGGCACGACTGCTTGGATCGGCGGGAGACACCGATCTGCCGGCTACAACAAGGTTCGGAAGTGCTGGAACCTCGCGATGCGAGGGCTCGGGTTCACGGCGGTGCTGACCGAGGCCGGCTGCATTCACACCTTGGACACGACCGGGGCGTTGCGGCGCTTTGTGCTCGATGACCTAGGTGTCGAGCCGGTGCCCTGCGGCGAGTTCGTCGGTGGTCGTTGGGACGGCGAAGACAAGTTTGCGACGTGGGACGCGAGCACCCGATGGCTGCGCTGGTGGTCGACCGAAGACGGAGCACCTGTTGGACAAACGCAGTGGCGGTACCATCAGGAGCAGCGGTTCGAGCGAACGCTTGCTGGTCGATTCATTGCCAGCGGCGATTCGTCAGGAACTGGGCGAAGCGCGCGACTGCAGGTCTTGGGCACGTCTGGTGACGCAGAGCCCGAGCTACTGTGGGACGCGTCGACGAGGCTTGGGTCTGTCAGTGCAGCGTCGCGCCACTCGGCGGGAGGTGTCGTCGCGGCGGCCGGGCAGGTCCACCGAATCATCACGATCGGAAATGACTTTCAGCGCTTCTCGCTGACGACCGACCATCTCGACTGGGGCGGTACGGTGACGTTATCGGGCGGGCGCATCGGAAAGGTTGGCCGTGATGGGCACATCGCGGTTTGGAACGCCTCCGGTTGCTTGTGGGCGATCCGCGAGGGTCACAGCTATGGGGCGTCGATGGGGGCGGTCGGAGATCACGTCGTCGTCGTGCAGCCAACGAAGGGGCTCGCGACGTTGCATGACGGGACCACTGGCGAGGTGCGGCGCATGGTCCAGCTGCCGGAGTCCCACGCGCTTTCGATGGTCCGCGAGAGCCCGGTTGGCGACGCGGTCATCGTTTCCGGCGGAGCACACGTTTGGGGAAGCTCCCTTGCGTTCATCGATGGGACCAAGGGGCTACGCGCTGAAGCGATAAGCGATGATGGGCGTTTCATCTTCGGCGACCTCGGGTACGACAAACCGAAAGTGGTGGTCGACACGGAGGCTCGTTCCGTGACCGAGCGGCCGGAGATTTGCGACCCATCCACGCGGCAGGCGTCTATCTTTGGCGAGACGTTGGTGGTGGGCGCGGGCGACGGTGAGGTGGTGTTCTTTGACCTACCGACGGCCACCGTTCGCCACCGCTTTCGCGCTCATCAAGGCGCCGTTCGTGCCATCGCGATGGACGACCAACGGCTCGTGACTACCGGTACCGATGGCACCATCGCGGCGTGGACGCACCTCGGCGAAAACGCAGGGAGGTGGGACGGGGCGCTCTACTGGGCGGAAATTCTGCGGATGTCGGGCGACAGGGTCGAGGTGTTTTCTTCCGAGAAAGAACAGACCAGCGCGGTCCGGATCAATCTGGTCACGGGCGCGCTCACGAAGGTCAAGCTCGGCGCGGTTCAGGACCGTGCTTGTCTTCGACGTCCTACGATCAAGACGTCTTGCTCGTCGTTGACCCGGACACGCTTGCAGAGCGGAGCCACCGTTTGCCTTTTGCGCACACCAAGCGGATCCGGTGGGATGACGAGGGCGGGACGGCGACCGTCGCTGGCCTGACGCAGAGCGTTCGGATCGATCTGACCACGGGAGAACTGGAACCTGTCAAACACGTCTACCGTGACGACCCGAAGGTCTCCGATGTCGCCTCTTGGGAAGACCGAACCGCTCGGATCAACGGAAACGGGAAGCTTGAGGTCACGCAAAACGGGAGGATGGTGGCGCGCTGGGACGGGGGCGAGATGCTGCGAAGCGTGGCTTGGCCCCGCGCGGATCGGATCGCGGTCATCGACGCGTTGGGGCGCATGACCTTACTGGGGGTTGAGCCTTCGCCGTCGCGCGGAGACCTCGGCTAGACGCGCTCGAGCACCGCCGCTGCGCCGATACCGCCGGCGGCGCAGATCCCCAGGAGCGCGAGCTCTTCGTCACGTTCATGAAGCTCGTTCGCCATGGTCGTCACCATTCGCGCTCCGGTCGCGGCGAAGGGATGACCGATGGCGATGCTCCCTCCGTGGACGTTGAAGCGTTCTGGGTCCAGCTGTCCGACCGCCTCGTCGCGCCCCAGCCGCGCCTTCGCGAAGGCGTCGCTCCCGAGCGCCTTCTCGACGCTCAGCACCTGCGCCGCGAAGGCCTCGTGCATGTCGACGAGTCCGCAGTCCGCCAGCTTGACGCCCGCGCGATCGAGCGCGCGCGGGATCGCGAGCGCGGGGCCGATGAGGAGCTGGTCCGCGGGGTCCACGCCGACGTAGGACCAGCTCCGGAAGGCCGCGAGCGGCGCGAACCCGAGGGCGCGTGCTTTCTCTTCGCTCATGAGCAGGACGGCGGCCGCGCCATCCGTGAGCGGACTGGCGTTCCCTGCCGTGACCGAGCCGTCCTTGGCGAACACGGGTCGCAAGCGCGCGAGCTTCTCCTCGCTCGTGTCGCCGCGAACGATATCGTCGACGAACGCGGTTCCGCCCGCGGAATCGACCGGCGTGATCTCGCGATCAAATCGTCCGCTCGCGATCGCGGCGGACGCGCGCGCATGAGAACGCGCCGCGAAGGCGTCTTGCGCCTCGCGGAGCACACCGTTTCGGCGCGCCATTTCTTCTGCCGCTTCGCCCATGACCTGTCCGGTTGAGCGCTCCGCGATCTCCGGCTTCCGCGGGAGCAGCTCCGTGATCGGCGTGAGCTGAGAGAGCACACTCAAGATGCTGCGCGCGCTCTTCGCCTTTCCGAGCGCTAGCGGCGCGAGCGCGTGCACGAGGTGCTGCGGGAGCTTGATCTCGGCGTTGCTGGTCGAGTCCGCGCCACCCGCGATGACGACGTCCGCTTCGCCGCGCTCGATCGCGGCCGCGGCGAGCGTGACCGCCTGAAGGCCCGACGCACAGGCGCGCGTGACGGTCATTCCCTCGACGCTGCTCGGGAGCCTGAGGTCGAGCGCGATCTCGCGCGCGACGTTCGGCGCGCCGCTCGGAAGGATCACGCCGCCCCAGATGATCGAGTCAATCTCGGCGCGCTCTATCGGGAACGCGCGGAGCAAGCCGCCGACCGCGGCGTCCCCGAGCGCGATCGCGTCGAGCGTCATCAACTTCCCGAACGCCTTCACGAAGGGTGTACGGATCCCGCCGACGACCACCGCGCGCCTTGGGGTGCGTGACTTCTTCGTTGACTTCTTCGCGGCGGACTTTTTGGCGGAGCTCGTGGACACCGTCGACTTCTTTTTCACGGTCGCAGAGCGGGTCGTCTCGGGGACCGCTTTCGACCTCCGGGCCTTTTTGGTGACCTTCCGCGTCGCGGTCGTCTTGCGCGGCTGACGTGCCTTCTTGGTCGCCATCTCTACGCTCCCACCAGTGCGCCGCCGCAGACGCGTAAAAGCTGTCCGCTGATCCCCGCGGCGCCTGGTGTCGCCAGGAACGTGATGGCTTCGGCGACGTCGATGGGCTGTCCGCCCTGGCCGAGCGCGCTGAGCCGCCGCGCGCCTTCTCGGATCATCGCCGGCATCGCCGCGGTCATGCGCGTCTCGATGAAGCCCGGCGCGACGGCGTTGATGGTGATGTCCCGCTCCGCGAGCCCTTGCGCGCTGGCGCGCGCGTAGTGAATCAGACCCGCTTTCGCGCTGCCGTAGTTCGTCTGACCCATGTTGCCGGCGATCCCCGCGACCGAGGAGAGGAGGATGACGCGCCCGCGATCGCGAAGGCAGCCGGCCATCAGCGCGGCGTTGATCTTGGTGACGGCGTGAAGGTTGACGTCGAGCGTCATGTCCCACTGCTCGCGGCTCATCTTCGCGATCGTCTTGTCCCGTGTCACACCGGCGTTGTGAACGACGATGTCGACGCCACCGTGCCGCGCCAAGAGCGCCGCGCGGATCTCCTTGGGCGCGTCCTTGTCCGTGACGTCCGCGAGTAGAACTTCGCCGCCGATCTCGCGAGCGGTCTTGCTCGCGGCTTCATCGTCGGCGGGGCGATCGAGAACGACGACCGTGGCGCCTTCTTCGGCGAGACGGGCCGCGGTCGCTTTCCCGATCCCGCGCGCGCCACCGGTCACGAGCGCTACCTTGCCCTCAAGCGGCCGCGTGAAGGACGCGGGCTCCGCGGGGCGACCCAGGCCGACTGGTTGTCCCGTGATGAACGCCGAGCGCGGAGAGAGGAAGAAGCGTAGCGCCGGCTTGATGCTGGACTCTGCTCCGGGCCCCACGCGGAGCAGGTTCACGCTGGTCCCGTGGCGCCCGAGCTCCTTCGCGAGGCTCCGGCAAAAGCCTTCGAGCGCCCCCTGCGCGGCGGCCGCGGACGGCGAGTCCGGGTCAATCTCCAGCCCGAGCACCACCACGCGCGCGCACCGCGAGAGCTTCTTGACGTGCGCGTGGAAGAACTCATAGACCACGCTCAGCTCGCTGACCGTGGAGACAAACGAGGCGTCGAAGACGATCGCGTTCGCCCTCGCGTCGCCCATCGTGGCGATGGTTCGTGATGGTCGCGCATAGGCCTCGCCCGCGGACGTGAACGAGACGCTCTCCTCCGCCAGGAAGGTCTCCGCGCCGCTGCTGGCGAGGGTGTCCGCGAGTTCAAGCTCGAAGCGAGCCGCTCGAACCAGGACGCCCATGTCCTCGAGCGGACGGGCCCGCATTCCGCCGCGACCTCGCTTGAGCTCGGTGGGCATCGGGATCGGGAGGCCGAGAGTGCGAACGACGCTCCGAGCGCGAGGGTTGCGGGAGAGCTCAAGCAGAAAGTCGGTCATCTCGTGGTGTTCCTTTGGGTAAAGCGGCCGTCGAGGTACATCGGGGCTCCGAGCGAACGCGCGACGTAAACGCGTCGCTCAGCGTGAGAATGTTCAGCGAGCGCCGCGTCCGCGAAGACGCCAACGCGCGCGGGGAGGATGAGCGGCTTCGTGAAGCGCGCCTCAAACGTGGCGAAGGGAGCGGGCTGACCGCGGTAGATCTGGCGGCGCACGCTCTCGTAGGTTCGCGCGAGCGTCGAGAAGCCGTGGTTGATCACGTTTGAGAAGCCCATCGCGCGCGCGATCGGGGGCACGGTGTGGATCGGGTTGAAGTCACCGGTGAGGAGCGCGAAGTCGCGGCCCGCGCGCGCCGGGATATTGAGCCGCGCGATCTCGCGCGCGCTGGTCGGCACGGTGGCGCGCGCTTTACGCCGGCCGCTGCGCTTCTTCGGGAAGACGATCGTGAAGTGCGCCACGAGTGCATCGCGCTGCGTCTTGGTGTGCGTGGCCGCGCGCTGCTTGATGAGGACCCGCGCGTCGCTTTCTTCCACCGCGACGAGCTCGGCATCGATGGTGAAGGCTTCGCCACGCGGGAGGTCCCCGGCGATCTCAAAACGGCAGCCGCCGTTGAGCATCTCGCGCGGCGGATAGGGGAGGCCCTGGAGGAGCCGTGAGGTGAGCGGGAAGAACCACTGTGGCGCGAGGTGCGGCGGAACAGTCCGCCGGTAACCCGTGCCGCCCACGTGCCGCACGTAGTCGTTGATCAGTCGATCGGGGAGCGGGGTCGCGACCGCCGTGAGCTTCGCGCCCACGCGCTCGCTCGGCGGACCCTGCTGCGGCTTGGACATCGCCGTGGAGACGAACGCGCGAACCACTCGTTGCTGATGAATCGCGTGACGGAAGGGGATGCGCACGGTGCGCTACATAGCGTGAACGGTGACCTCGCGCGAACCCCGCGCGTACTCGTTAGCGCGGGGCGAGCAAGAACCGCTTTCCGTCTTTGCTCTTCGCTCCGCCTTCCGGGCGCGCGAGGCGGTCCCAGCGTTGGCAGGTCACCTCTTTGTGTTTTTGGTCGAGGGCCTCACAGTAGTTCGTGAAGAAGCACCGGCGGACCTGGTCGCCGCGGCCCGTTCGGGTCTTCTCGAACCAGTCCGGGTCGCAGAGGCTCTGGCGCGCTGCGCCGACGAAATCGGCGTCGCCCCGCTCGAGGATTTCTTCGGCTTGCCAGGGGCTCGCGATTCCGCCGGCGGTCACGATGGGTGTGGTGAGCCCATCTTCGCGAATGGCCGCGCGGATGGTCGCGGCCAGCGGCACATTTCGCCCGAAGGGACCTCGTGCGTCGATCTTCACCGTGGGCATGCACTCGTGACCGCTCGGACCCGTGTACGGGTAGACCGCGTCGCCGACCCGTGGCTGCTTGGCGTCTTCGAACTTGCCGCCCTTGCTGATGCTCAAGAAGTCGAAGCCGGCGCGCGCGAACGCGCGACCGAAGTACGTCGCGTCCTCAAGGTCGCTCCCGCCCTCGATCACGTCGTCCCCGAGGAAGCGCGCGCCCACGCAGTAGTCGTCCCCCACCGCTGCGCGGACCTTCGAGAACACCTCAAGCGGGAGGCGAGCGCGTGACTCGCGGGGACCGCCGTAGCCGTCCCCGCGCGTGTTCAAGGCGCTCAGGAAGCTGGCCATGGTGTAGGCGTGCGCGTAATGAAGCTCGACCCCATGGAAGCCGGCGCGCTGGGCGCGGACCGCCGCGCGGGCGAAGAGATCTGGGAGGGTGTTGGGGAGCTCGCGGACATGCGGGAGGTCAATGTCCGTGACGCGCTCGCGATAGCCGCGCGCATAGCTGTCGAAGTCACGCGCCGAGAGCACGGCCCGAAGCGCTTCGTCGTTCATGGCGAGCAACGCGGTGCGGATCGTCTCTTCGTCTCCAGTGATCCCTTGGGCCGCGAGCGTGGCGAGGAGCGGATCGTTGAGCTCAAGATAGCGACGAAAGAACTTCTCTTTCGGCGGGCGTCGCCGGACGGCGAGGAAGTCGATGCACTGAATGAAGAGGAGCGTCTCTCCGCCGCTCGCTTCTCGGACCGCGTCCACGAGGCGAGTTAGTCCCGGCACGAACCGGTCATCGCCGATGCGGAGAAGCGGTCCGCTCGGTACGTCACGTATGCCGGTCGCCTCAACGACCAGCACACCCGGTCGACCCTCCGCGAAGCGCGCGTACCACTCAATGACGTCGTCGGTGACGAAGCCATCATCAGCGGCGCGCCACGGGACCATCGCCGGGATCCAGGTTCGGCGCTTCGCGGTCAGCCTTCCCAGCGCGGCCGGGGAGAACCAGCGCATCGCGTTTGCCTCCGCCTTCGTGGGCCACCGGTCGACCGGCAGTACACGCAAGAGCCGCTTGTCTCTCGTCGGTCGTGAGCTCACGTTCGCGAGGGTAGCTCAATCGATGCCGAGGCGGTCGCCGTGCCGTCGGAGTTGGTGTATTCGAGCGGCATGCGACCCGCGCTCCTTCTCCTGTTCGTGATCTTCACGCTCTCGACGCTCGGCTGCGCTACGCGCGTGAGCGTTCCCGTGACCCCCGTTGCGCCGCGGTCCGCGCAGGTCATCCCGCGGGCGACGGTCCCCGCTGCGTTGTGCGAGATCGCGGGGAACGGGAACGTCCCCGTCGTGGCGGCGGCAGGTGGGTTCAGCGTGGGGTCCATGCGCGACGCGTCCATTCGTGGACGCGTCGATCGACTGCCGACGGGTCTCGTCTTTCGCGCGGAGGTGAGTCACGGCGGCTATCAGCTTCTGACAGCGATTCCGCTCGCCCGCCATGACGTGTTCCGGATCGGGAGAGACGTGATGCTCTCGTCCGTGGTCGGGCTCACGGTGAACGCGCAGGTGCGGGTGGTCGACGCGCGTCCCGGTCAGCTCCAGGTGACGGCGAGCACGCAGAGCCTGGAACGGGCTCGGCTCCGCGTCATCGAGCCGCTGCAGCCCAGCGTGATCGGTTGTGATGAAACGAGCTTCGACGGCAACGCCGTGTACGAGACCAACGGAGAGCTTCGTCAGCTCAACGCCGGGCCGGTCACGCTGGCGGCGACCGCGGGAGGCGAAGCGGCGGTCGAGCTTGTCGAGTCCACATTCGCTCGCTGGGTCGACGTCTTACGTGAGGAAGGCGAGTACTCGTTCGTGATAACGCGAGCGTCGAGCGGCGTCTTCGCCGCCGGCTATCTTTTGACGTCGCAGATCGCGCCGCCGCCCGAACAGGACGAGATGCTCGCGAACATTCTGGGCGCCATAGGCAGCGGTGGACGCGAGCGAGAGATATGCCAGACCGGCGAGTCGCTTGCGCTCTACGCGGCGCGCGGGATGGGACGCTCCGAGCAAATCGGGACCGTGGCGCCTGGGACTCGTTTTGTGAAGATCGCGACCAGCGGTTCACAGATCCGGCTGAGGCCGCACCAGTCATCGTTTTTCCTCAACGGCGATGTCTCGCTCTGGGCGACGCCGCGGCAGGCGCCGACATGCGAGCGGGTCGCGTCGCAGGGCGGGCCCGGAAGCATCCTCGGTGAGCTCTCGGGCTCAGGGGTGGGCTCCTTCGGCGGCTTGGGGATCCGTGGAGGGACCATCGATGCCCGCGCGGAGCTGACCGCGCGCGTCACCAGCGCGAGCGGGCTCAGCGGGGTGAGCGACGGCGACAGCTGCACGGTCGAGTTCAGTCACCGCGACCGAAGCACGTTGCCGTGCCGCGTAAAGCTCGTGTGCAACGGCGTGACGCTCTTTGGCTTCCGGGAATCGAACGGATACTTCGAGTGTGAGTTCGAGTCGGACCCGTTTCGGGTCAACGGCGAGGACAGCAACACGTCAGGCGAGGGCGGCGGTGATCCCGCGATGCGCCTCGACACGAGCAGCGGAGCGCTCTCGATTCGAGATGACGCGGCCGGACCGGTCGGCGCGTTCACGCTCGAGGCGCGTATCGAATCGACCCGTGTCCTAAGCGAGAACGAGTAGCCGATTTACTCCTCTTCGTTGAGCACCCGGGCGTAGGCCGCGTCGCGATCGCGCCGGATGTCATCGAGAAGCTCGACCGCATGGTCGGCCGGAAGCGCGCGAAGGGTCGCGAGGTTCGCGTTCGCGACGCGTTCATGAAGCGGCGGCTTGGGCGGTCGCGCGAGAAAGGCCCTGAGATCCATCGCGCTAGGGTCCATGAACGCGGTGCCCTCATCGCTCGGCCGCCGCACCTCCGCGAGGATGGAGAGGCGCACGAGTTGGATGGTCGGATCAGGGCTGCGCCGAACGAACGCGACGCAGCGCTCCGCTGAGCTCAGGTCGGGTTGGGCGTCGGGATGAAACGGCGCCATCGCCATCTTCTTGTCTTCGTCGAGCTCACGGAGCGCCGATGTGAAGCGCTCGAACTCCACGCGAGAGATCGAGAGGCGCGGAAAGATGAGCAGCGCGACATGGATGTTCTCGTCCGCGCTCAGCTCGCGAACCGCGCTCACGGCTTCATCGAATGAACCGTCCGCCGTCATGACAACGCGCGGCTTAACGTGTCCTTCCAGTCGCGCCCGTGACGCCCAGGGGCAGAGGCTATGCGCCTCGACGAACTCCTCGACGTAGCGGGCGTAGACACGAAGCGCTTCGCGCTCGAGCGTGGCTAGCGGCGTACGCATCCACCAAAGCGATCGCCTTCGACCGTCGCCACCAAGTCGCAACGACGCATGGCGCTGCAGTCGCCGTCCGTGGAACACCACGTCAGGCATTGTCCGCGGATGCAGCCAAGCCCAGGGCCGCACTGACTGTGGAAATCGCATGAGGACTCAACGCCGCGTGCGCCGGTCCCGAAGCAGTCGCTGTACCAGTCGCCTTCGCGCGTCAGGAGGAGGCCGCACTTGAGATCTCCGCTGCATCCAACGTTCGTCAGAACGTTGCAGGGAGAGGTACAGAACAGGTCCCCTGCGGGCCTCGCCGTCCAGGCGCAGAGCGCGGCGTCTTCGCAATCAGCGGACGTCTCGCACGAGCGCTTGCATCCTTGGAAGAGTCCAAAGTCCAAGCAGCTACTGCCGCGCGCGCATCGCCCACCAGCGCTGAAGTCGCTGCAAGACCCCCCTTCTGGAACGGTTCCAGCCGAGCGGCACGCACGGGTCGTGGCGTTCTCGAGATAGCACGCTTCGCTATCGTCGCAGCCACACTGCGGACCGACTAAGCGGCACGGGTCTTCATCGCACATCACGGCGGTGTCCGGTCGCGAGGTATCCGGTCGCGAGGTGTCGGGCATCGAGGTGTCGGGTCGCGAGGTGTCGGGTCGCGAGGAGTCGGGTCGCGAGGAGTCGGGTCGCGAGGTGTCGGGCATCGACGTGTCAGGTCGCGAGGTGTCGGGCATCGACGTGTCGGGCATCGACGTGTCTGGCGTGGACGTGTCGCGCGCCGACGTATCGACCAAGACATCGCCTGCCGTGTCGCGACCGACGTCTTCGCTGGCGTCTGGTCTTCCCGTGTCGCGGAGCCCTTCCGGGCCGAGCGGGGCCGTCTCTGCGAAGCAGCCAAGCGCCGCCACACACGCGAGAAGGGACAAGAGGGTCTTGGTCGCAGAGTGCCGCACGGCGCGACTATACACTGCTGGCGCTTGTATTTCGCGCGAGGCACATTGCGCTCGCCTTGTCGTCCTCCGAACCGCCACGATCGATCGCGGGACAGCTGTTCAATCTCGCGCTTCCCATCGTCGGGTTGAACGTCCTGAGCGTAATTACGCTCGCCGTCGACACGGCGATGTGCGGTCGACTGGAGAACGCGGAGGTCGTGTTGAAGGCGCTCGGGTTCGCTACCCAGGTCGTCTTTCTGCTCATGGTCGCGATGATCGGGCTGCTCGTCGGCACCGTCGCGCTGGTCGCGCGTGCCCATGGAGCGAAGCAGGAAGAGCAAGTGAACCATCTGGTCGCGCAGTCGACGATGTTCACCTTCCTCGTCTCCGCCTTCGTCGCGGTCGTCGGCTGGTTTACCGCAGGTCCGATCATCGACGCGCTCGGCGCCTCAGGCGAAGCGAGCCAACTCGCCGTGACCTACCTGAGGCCGCTACTGATCTTCAGCGTCTTCTACTACCTAAACATGCTCCTCGGCGCGGTGCTGCGCGCGGTCGGCAACACCAAGCTCCCGTTCTTCGTCGCGCTTGGGAGCAACGCGCTCAACGTCGTGCTGAACTACGGCTTGATCCTCGGAGGCTTCGGCTGGCCCAAGCTCGGCGTCGCGGGCGCAGCGTGGGCGACGGTGATCTCGTATGCGTTCGCGGTGGTCGTGACCATCGCGCTCCTGCGCCGCGGGGTTCAACCGGGCGTGACCTTCCCGCTCCGCCCCCGCGCGCTGGACGCGGAGCTCGGGCGTCGTCTCTTTCGCATCGGGGTTCCCGCGGCGTTCGATATGGTCGTGCTCAACGCCGCGTTCCTCTCCATCATCGGGATGCTGGGGCGCCTCGAGGAGGTCGCGGTCGCGGCGCACGGAGTGGGGCTCCGCGTTCAAGCGCTCGCGTTCGTCCCAGGTCTCGGCGTCTCGCAGGCCACCGGCGCGATGGTAGGGAACGCGCTCGGGGCGGGGAACGTCGCGAAGGCCCGAGAGGTCGTCCGCGCGGCGATCTTCATGAGCGTCGCGATCATGCTCTCCCTCGGCGCCGCGATCATTCTCGGCGAACGTCCGCTCCTCGCGCTCTTCGACATTCACGAAGGGACGCGGCTCTTCTCGCTCTCCGCGGAGTGGATGCGCTTGTTGGGTTATGGCATGCCGATCGTCGGCATCCACATGGGCTTCATCGGGATGTTCCGTGGCGCGGGCGCGACCAACACGAGCCTCCTCGTGAACGTGATCGGGACCGTGGCGATCCAGATCCCGCTCTCCTGGTTCCTCGGCTTCCCGATGGGTCTCGGGACGTTCGGGGTCTGGGCGGGCTTCCCGCTGAGCTTCTTCGCGAAGGCGGCGCTTGGGATGTACTTCTATCGCCGCGGTCAGTGGGCCAAGACCGGCGCGACGGTTTAGCCGCGCTGCTCATCATGATGCACCCGCTCGACTTTGCGTTCGGACACGCCTTCCGCTTTCGCCGGTTCTACACCGAGGGCTTCGGCGCGGGTGATCGTGATCTCCTCGCGGAGGTGGTCGACCCCGCGAACTTCACCGGGCTGGACGAGCTCGAGGTCAACCTCACCGAGCCGCGCGTCGAGAACGAGGTTGTGGTGCGCGAAGGTCGCTTCCGATCGCCGTCCGCCGAGCGCTTGCCTCCCGAAGCGCAGGAGGCGGTTTTTCGATGGCTCGCCCCCACCGGCGAGACGCGCGGGACCTGCTTGCTTTTGGCCGCCAGCAGCGAGGAGGGGTACGCGCGCCGGGAGCACTTCGCGCGTCCGCTCGTGGCCGCGGGGATCGGTTGCGTGCTTCTCGAGAACGCATTCTACGGACTGCGTCGCCCGCGCGGGCAACGAAAGGCGCAGCTCCGGACGGTCGCGGATCAGCTCGCGATGAATCACGCCGCGATCAACGAAGCGCGCGCGATGCTGCGATGGCTCAAGGAGCGCGAGGGCGCACCGCTCGGCGTGAGCGGGTTCTCCATGGGCGGGCACATGGCCGTGATGGTCGCGGGGTTCACTCGGTTTCCGCTCGCGCTCTCGGCGTTCGCGACCGGGCGCTCACCGGGACCGATCTACACACGGAGCGCGCTCTCGTGGTCGATCGACTGGCGCCGCCTCGCGCGCGAGCATGACGCGCCGCGAGACCGGATGTTCGCGATCTTCGACGGCGGCATGGCGAGCCTTCGTCCACCCGCCCAAGGATCCGCGGTCGCGTTGGTGGCGGCGCGGCGAGATGGCTTCGTCGAGGCGCGGGAGGTCGAGCGGCTCCACGCGCTGCTCGGTGGCTCGCTGCAGTGGGTCCCCGGCGGGCACGTCACGTTCTACGTCCGTGGCGGCGACGTGATGCGAAGCGCGATCCTCGACACCTTTGCGCGGCTCGCGATCGCTCCCCACTGAGTCGTCACGCGCGCTCGAGATCGTAGAGCACGATCCCGGCATCTCGCTTTACGAACAGACCGCCGCCGCACTTGATGAACTCTCGCGCGAGCCGTCGCTCGTAAAAGACCGCGTCGCGCAGGAACACCTCGCCGTCGGTCACGTCTTGGGAGCAGGCCTCGTCCCAGTCGCGCTGGGTGAGCGCCTCGAGGTAGAGCGCGGAGGTCGCGAGGGTGGAGAGGTTGGCGATCGCGCGATCGGCGTCGTCGTCATCGAGGTATTGAAGCACGCCCTGGCAGATCACTAAATCAGCCGGCTCTCCGTCGTAGTCCACCACGGAGCCCAGCTCAAAGCCGCGCTCTTTGCAGACGTACTCACTGATCTCGACCCCAACGTATTCGGCCTCAGGGAAGTTCCGCTTGATGACGTCCTGCCACCACCCGAGCCCGCACCCCAGGTCGAGCACGCGTTCGATCTGCACGTCGAGGAAGTCGACGTACGCGCAAACGAACGCGCCGAGCTTTTCGATCTCGACCGGTGAGGAGACGCGGGTCTCTTCCTTGAGATAGTGCCGCTCGTAGTACGACTCATCGAAACGCGCGGCGGTTCGTCGCGCGCGATCCTCTGCTCGGCTCGGTTGCTCTTTGGACTTGGCGCTGCGCGGCATAGCGGGCGGACTATTCCTCGCAGCCCACCTGAAGGTCAATGCGCCCGCGCGAGAGATTGATCTCTGCGCACGTTCGGTCGCAGAGCTGAACCTGCCGACGCTCCGCGACGAAGAAGAACCCGTCACAGTCGCCGCCCTCCGTCAGATCCAACAAGCGCGTGTCCCCGCTGCCGTCGGTGTGGCGCACCCTGAGCGACGCGGGGTCGAGCTCGACGTCGTCGTCCACGGTGAAGGCGCACGGGATCGGGATCGGAACGGCGATCCGTTCGGTCAGCAGCTCGTACAAGATCGACCAGTCCTCTTGGCAGATGCTGAGCTGAAGTCCGCCGGTCATCTCGGCGAGCTCGTAGTAGCGGCGACCGACCCGCGCGGCGGCGCTCGAGGAGGTAAAGCAGACGCCGTCCGGGTTGGTGATGGTCGGCCGGACCCGTTCACTCGCGACCGCGTGGAACGTGAAGTCGTGCCCGAGGCGCGCCTCCATCTCGGTGATGAAGTCGACCGCTTCCATCGCGAGGGAGTCGTCATCGGTGACCGCGATGAAGTGCGTCTGCGCGTCTGGGCGAACGAAGTCGTCGTAGTAGGGAAAGAGATCGTTGAGCGCCAAGAGCGGTTCCCACGAGGTCACGTGGTAGTCGACCGCGCGGTATCGTGGAAAGACGGACGTTGGCGGGCGCGGGACCTCCGAGCGAGGCGTGATGAAGACGACGCGGAAGTCGGCCTCCGAGCGATCCATCGCTTCCCAGAACGTCGTGACGTTGTCGCGCATTCGCTCGAGGTCGTCTCGCATGCTGCCGGAGCTGTCGATGACCCAGATCAAGTCGATGGGTTCGGTCGCCTCTCGGGCGCGAACGAAGATCGGATCGGGGCACTCGATGCGGGCCGGGCCGGGCCGGGGATCGCGCTCGCTGAGGTCTCGGGAAGCGTCCTCCGGCGTCTCGGTTTCTTCGCCTTCAGGCAGCGCGAGCCCGCTGCGGGCGCCGCACCCCACGAGCTGAGCCGCGAGCAACAATGTCATCGCGAGAGTTCGCACCTATCGCAGGGTCCCAAACTTGCCGCCTGCTCGCACGCGTGTGGAGCAAGAGCTTACTGCTTACTCCTCACGTTTTTACCCCTCGGTCTTCACTCGTCGCAGCCAACCTCGAGATCGATCCGACCGCGGTCCGCGTTAATGTCGTCGCACGTGCGGTCACAGAGCACCACGCGGCGTCGATCCTCAAGGTAGAAGAAGCCCTCGCAGTCTTCGCTCTCTTCCGTGCGCGGGAGGAAGGTCTCTTCGCCAGCGGGGTCGGTGTAGCGGACGCGAAGCGTTTCCGGATCGACCTCCACGCGATCGTCGCCGACGATGTACGCGCACCGGATCGGGATCGGGATCGCGATCACCTCGGTCAGCTGGTCGTAGAGGATCGACCAGTCTTCTTGGCAGATGGAGAGCTTCAGCCCGTCCGTCGCGTCCGCGAGCTCGTAGTATCGTCGGCCAGGTCGGGCGGCGGCGCTCGACTCCGTGAAGCAGACCCCGAGCGGGTTGGAGAGCGTCGGCATGGTTCGCTCGCTCGCGACCGCGTGGAACGTGAAGTCGTGGCCTAGAAGTTCGGTCATCGTCCGGCGGAAGTCTTCGGCTTCCATGGCGAGCGAGTCGTCATCGGTCACGGCGATAAAGTGCGTCCGCGCGTCGGGCCGGATGAAGTCGTCGTAGGCGTCGAAGTTCGAGGTCAGCGCGACGAGCGGTTCCCACGAACCGACGTTGTAGTCGATGGCGCGGTATCTCCGGAACAGTCCGGGGGGCGGCTGAGGCGCGTCGAGGCGAGGGGTGATGAACACGACGCGGAAGTCAGCTTCGGAGCCCAGCATTGCGTCCCAGAAGATCTCGACGTTCGCGCGCATGCGCTCGAGGTCATCCAGCATGCTGCCGGAGCTGTCGATCACCCAGATGATGTCGATGGGAACCGTCGCGTCTCGGCCGCGAACGACGATCGGATCGGGACACTCGAACGTGTCGATGGTTGTGTCTTCCGCGGTGTCCGGAGCGGTGTCGGGTTCGGCGTCCGGAGCGGTGTCGGGTGCGGTGTCTGGCGCGACATCGGGAGCGACAAAGGTGTCCACTCCGGCGTCGTCGGACTCATCGACCTTGAGGCCCGTGCTCGCACCGCACCCGGCGGAGAGGATCAAGACCAGCGAAAGAAGGCCGGCAAATGCCGTTACCGAACCGAACGGCGTTCGACCTTCCTGAGATGATTCGATGGACGACAACATGACCCCTGACAAAGCAAGCAGCGGGCCAGATGGGTTTGCAGTGAATTGACCCTGAAACCGAAACGCGCCGCGGCTCCGTCAAGATCGTAACGTCCTGTTGCCAACGCGCGCGAGAAAGCGGGGAGCGCACAGCGTCGGGCCGAGCAAATGAGCGAAGCGAACGTTTTGGGCTATCGCGGACGAACGGTCATTCGGTAACGACCTGACTCACCGGGACGGTAGGTCGTCGCGATGACCGTGAACGTTCCGGTTTCGCGGACATCAATGTCCAATCGGGCGTTGTGGTCGTCCGAGCTGATGTCGTCGTTGTCGTACTGCGGACCGGAGGGCGTGCGAACGATGACGTAGGGATCGAGCGCGCTCGATCGAACCTCGACCCGGACCTGCGATCCTGCCGTCCAGGTGTAGGTGTAGTAGTCCGCGAACTCCCCGCTATCGAGCGTTCGGTCGCCGCCTTCGAGATGCCCACGCTCTGTGCGCCTTCGCTCGCGGTGACGCGTGGCCGTGAAGGGATGGGAGGCGTGGTACTGGTCCAGCGCGGATGGTCCCTGCTGCTGTTGTTGTTGCTGCTGTTGCTGTTGCTGAGGAGGTGGGGTGGCGACCGGTCGGATCAGCGCGACCTGGGTCGTGTTCCCCTCCGTCACAGAGACCATTTCGGACGCAACCGGCGCGTTGCCGACGCGCATCTCGACGGTATGCGTACCCGGAGGGACATCGACGAGTTGACCCGTCGAGACGAGGCCATGCGAAGCGCCATCGACGAAGAGCTCACCTCCAGTGATGTCCGTCGTGAGCTGAAGGTGCCCGGAGTCGGAACCGCTAAACATCGCGACCGCGCCGACGCCGAGTCCGCCCAAGAGAAGCGCGCCGACTCCGAGGACGCCCATGATCAGCAGACCCTTCCCGCCGCCGCTGCTTTGGGTCGGAGTGGCTTGGTGAGGGTGTGCGGTTTGGACGGGCCCGCCATACCCGGGCGGGGTCGGTTGCGCGGGCTGTCCGAAGCCCGACTGCGCCTGGCTAAACTGGCCTTGTGCTTGGCCCTGCCCATGCCCCTGACCGAACGCGGGTTGCGCGGGCTGACCAAAACCAGACTGAGGCGTCTGCGCGAACGATGGCTGCGCGGGTTTTGGGGTCGGTTGTCCAAACGCCTGGGCGGGCTGACCGAAGCCGGCAGGACCCGTTTGATTCGCGCCGCGCTGGGGCACCGCGCCCGGGCGTCCCCACGCCGATCCGCCGCCTCCCGATTGCGTGATCGCGGCGCGCATCGCGGCGGCGTCTGCGGGGCGCTGCTCCGGCTGCTTCGCCAGACACTGGTCGACGAGCGCCGCGATGGCCGGCGGTACCGAGGGCGCGATCGAGCCGAGCGGTGGATGGGGTTGGGTGCAGGCGTGCACAACAATCGCGCTCGCGGTCTCTCCCGCGAAGGGCGTCCTGCCCGAGAGCGCCTCGAAAAGCATAACCCCCAGCGCCCACACGTCGGCGGTCGCGGTCACGCCGCGCGCGCTCATCGCTTGCTCTGGCGCCATGTAGTGAGGCGTCCCCATCGCGATGCCGGTTTGCGTCAAGTTGGTGTCGCTCTGGTCGAGGTCGCGCGCGATCCCGAAGTCCAAGATCTTCACCTTTTGCGAACCGTCCTTCTGGGTCTGCAGAAACACGTTCTCGGGTTTGAGGTCGCGGTGGACGATCCCCTTTGCGTGCGCGGCGGCGAGCGGCTCCAAGATCTCTGCGAAGAGCGTCAGGACTTCTTCGTGCGGATGAGGCCGGAGCATCCAGTCGCGGACGGTCTCCCCGATGAGGAGCTCCATCGCGACGAAGAGCGTTCCGTCCGAGGTGTCGATGCCGGCGTCGTAGACTTCGACGATCCCTTCGTGCCCGATCTGCGCTGGCGCGCTGACCTCGCGGAGGAAGCGCTGACGGCTGTCGTCGTTCTTGCAGATGTGAGGAAAGAGGACCTTGAGCGCGACCTTCTTTTTACTCAGCGTGTGGATCGCCTCATAAACGGCACCCATGCCACCCTCTGCGATGAGCTTGATGATTTCATATCGGCCCCCAACCAACTTTGCCGTCATGGAAGGGAGCCTAAGTCTCGGTGCACAAGCCAGCAACGACCGTCTCGCCGGTCTCTTCTGTGGAGTGTGGGTGTTTTGATACCCACCCCTGTGGCGAGAAGATGCCCAACCTCAAATTGCCTCGCGAAAAGAGTGCTAGCATTCCCACCATGTCGGAGGAGAGGCCGAAACGCGCGTTCATGAAGACGATGCAGATCGATGCTGTTCTCGATCAGCTCGAACTCGTCGATACCTCGAAAGAGGTAGAGGAGTTCGAAGAGGAAGAGGAAGGCTCCGAAGAGTACGTTCAGTCCGGTCCGTCGAAGGCAGCTCCGCCGCTCCTCCCGAAAGAAAAGAAGCAGCGTAAGAGCGCGCTCGTCATTGGTGGGGTCGTTGTCGTTCTCGCGATCGCTGCCGCGGTCGCGATCGGGCAGATGATCGCTCCCGATCCGGCTCCGACTCCGACCGTCGCCGCTGGCACTGACGGTACCGCGGGCACCGAAGCGGAAGTCGAAGCGGAAGCCGAAGCCGAAGAGCCGGTTCCGATGGATCTGGGCCCGATTGAGATCGGGCTTGATGACAGCGCAGAGGCTGGAGCGGAGGCCGGTGCGGATGAAGCGAGCGGCGATGAAGTCGCGGCGCCCGAAGGTGAAGGCGCGGCCGACCCCGCCGCTGAAGCCGCTCCGTAGACCTGTCGCTCGTACCTTCGAGCGAAGATCAGTCGAGGGGGTCGCTGACCTGAGAGACGATTTTTTCCGCGAGCGTCTCGCCGTGCGTTGGAGCACCGCTTCGCCGAACCAGCGAGTACTCCACGGCCGGCAGCCCGATGATGGGTCGCGCGATGACTCCGCGCGGCATCCGGCAGAAGTCGTTCACGACCGCCACGCCGAGTCCGAGCGAGACGAGGTGGAGAATCGTCGGCCAACCACTCGCTTCGACGCGGACTCGCGGCGTGAGGCGCGCGTCGAGCTGCGCGCGCAGGGGACCACGCGTGGGCACAATGAAGGCTTCGTCGCCGAGCGTCTCCAGTCGAATCCGCTCGCGGTTCGCGAAGGGATGCTCGCGGCGCATCGCGAGAACGGGTCGCGTCGCGGTGAGGCGTCGGCGGGTTAGACCTGGTCGTCTTCGCTCTGGATAAACAGCGAGGTGCGCTGCACCGGTCTGGAGCGCGTCCCGACAACCCTCCGCGTTCCGCAGCAGCAGGCGGACGCGACCGTCGAAGCGCTTGAGCGCGGGACCGAGCAGATAGAGCAGCGCGCCTTCTCCAGTCGCCAACACGACCGGCTCGTGCTCGACCCGCTCGGCGAGCTGCGCACGTAGCGCGGATGTTCGCTGCTCTTGATCGTTGGCATACGCGGCCACGACGCGACCGCTCTCGGTGAGAACGATCG
Source organism: uncultured bacterium (assembly GCA_938024995.1). GTDB lineage: Bacteria > Myxococcota_A > Polyangia > Polyangiales > Houyiibacteriaceae > CALJDU01. The sequence continues at coordinate 1,738 of CALJDU010000021.1, read as the reverse complement.
CGGAGCCGTTCCGCTTGTAGAGCGTGACCCCGAGGGCTTCGCTTAGCTTTTTGACATGGGCGTGAACGGCGGGCTGTGAGAGCGAGAGCGACTCCGCGGCCGCCGTGAAGCCGCCTCGCTCCGCGACCTTCGCGAACGATCGCAACCAGTCCGGGTGCGGTGCGATTTGCATATCACGTAACGTGATACACTATCCCGAAACATCAGTGTACATGACGATCCGCAGCCCCACCTTGCGACCATGAACAAGCAATCGAAGTCATTGGTCCGAAAGAGCAAAGAGCTCTCGTGGCTTTTACGTCACGGGGCGACGGAGGCCGCGCTCACGATGGACGCGGCGGGTTGGGTCGCCGTAGAGGACGTGTTGTCGAAGCTGAGGCTGACACGTGACACGCTGGAAGAGCTCGTCGCGACCAACGAAAAGCAGCGGCTCCAGCTCGACTGCGGTCGGGTGCGTGCGTGCCAAGGTCACAGTCACGGTGTCCCGGTGACGCTCGCGGCGCTTGAGGCGAGCTGGACCATCCGGACGAGCAGCGCGAGCGTGTTCCATGGGACTCAGATCCGGGCGCTGAAGTCGATCGCGAAGAGCGGCTTGGTGCCGCAGCAGCGGACGCACGTGCACCTCGCCGCGCAGATGGATTCCCGTGTGGGGAAGCGGAGCGCGGTCGACGTGATGCTTGAGGTGGATCCCGCCGCGGTCCGGGCGCGAGGACTGCAGGTCTTCGAGGCCCCGAACGGCGTGATCTTGATTCGGCGCGTCCCGGCTCCCGCGGTCACTTCGTTGATCGCGATGACGAAGAGGTCACGCGCGAAGGAGGCGGAGCTGAACGCGTTGTTCGGCTTTGTGGGGTGAGCGCTCTTTCTTGAGTGTTCGTGTTCGGAGTGCTCGAGTGCTCGAGTGTTCGTTCGTGAGTGTTCGTGAGTGTGTGCGGTTGATCGGGTTGGCTTGGTTGTTCTCTTTCTGCTCATGCTGCGGATGGCAGATGGGGCGCGCCAGCTTCCGCCGCGTTGCGGGAGGTTCGCGAGGAAGCTTCTGACCCCACCCGCCCATCCTCCGCGTTCGACGAGGGTTCGCCGCTTGAGTGGTTCACGTGCTGCTTTGTTGGAAGAGGGTTGCGCGGTCCGTTTGTGTTCGTGGTTGGACGTGGGCTGTCTTGAGCGATCGGGTTGTCTCGTTCGTTCTTGTTCTGCGCATGCTGCGGATGGCAGATGGGGCGCGCCAGCTCCCACGCGTGACTTGAGTTTCGCGATGGAGCTTCTGACCCCACCCGCCCATCCTCCGCGTTCGACGAGGGTTCGCCGCTTGAGTGGTTCACGCGCTGCTTTGTTGGGAGAGGGTTGCGCGTTCCGTTTGTGTTCGTGGTTGGACGTGGGCTGTCTTGAGCGATCGGGTTGTTTCGTTCGTTCTTGTTCTGCGCATGCTGCGGATGGCAGATGGGGCGCGCCAGCTTCCGCCGCGTTGCGCTTTCACCACGAGGAAGCTTCTGACCCCACCCGCCCATCCTCCGCGTTCGACGAGGCTTCGCCGCTTGAGGCGGTTCACGCGCTGCTTTATTGGGAGAGGGTTGCGCGTTCCGTTTGTGTTCTTGGGTGGACGTTCGTGTTTGTTTGCGAGCGGGTTGGATCGTTCGTTCTTGGGGTCGCGCATGCTGCGGATGGCAGATGGGGCGCGCCAGCTTCAGCCGCGTTGCGGGAGGTTCGCGAGGAAGCTTCTGACCCCACCCGCCCATCCTCCGCT
>CALJDU010000020.1 GCA_938024995.1 uncultured bacterium | reverse complement strand
ACAGCGCCACATTCGCGGAGGACGCGCCGAGGTCCGTTCGCTTCTTTACGTGTGCGCGTTATCAGCGGTGCGAAAGGACCGAAATACGAACCCGCCGTTGAAGGCGTTCTACAATCGTCTCATCAGTGCGGGGAAGCCCCAAGGTCGCGATGATCGCGGTATGCCGCAAGCTGCTGACCATGCTCAACGCGATGGCGCGCGACAACGTCAATTGGCAGGGAAAGCCAGCCAGTTAAAGACAGTTGCTCTCGGCTTCGCCGATTCACCCCATCGTTCGCTGCGCTCTCCGAACGTCGAAAACGAGGTCCCTTCTGCTTCGCCTCAGGTCCCTTTCGTTTCCGACACAAAGCCCGGCGGCCTTCGCCGCGGCTATCGTCTGAGGGTTTCTCTCTCGTCGCGTCGTCCGCTTAGAGCTTCGCGATGGTGAGCCCGGTCGCGCGGTTCTCTTTGAGCGTCGCCTTCAGCTTTCGCTCGCGATACGCGCCGCTCGGGTCCTTGTCGACCGAGAGCGCGACCAGCCCGTGGACCGCGACCTGGTCGCCTTCGTTCAGGACGCCAACGCGAACCGACACGATCGAGAACGGTTTGATCAACGCTTGCTCGATGTCGCGATCGAGATCGCGGCCCTTGAGCTGGAGGCTCGCGGTCAGCTTGGTGAGCGCCGAGCGATCCGAGCGCTTTGAGTAGGTGAACTTCTTCGGTTTGATCGCCAAGGCCTCGACCCGCCCGTCCACGCGCGCGACTCCTGTCTCGTCTTCGACCTGGAAGGCGGGCACCGAGCGGAGCTTCACGATCTCCCTGTACCGGCCGCCGATGTTGCCGTGGATCGACAGGACCCACGCGAGGCAGTCCGTCTCAAGAAAGGGCGCCGGATAGAGCCGTTCGACCTTGCTCGCGACGCCGGTGATCTTCGCGCGCGTCGTGTCCGCGAGATCGACGATTGGGCAGGCCGGTTCGCGGCGCAGCAGTCTCCGAGTGGTGGCGTCGACCGTGAGCGTCCGCTTCCCGATCCAGGCCGCGCCGACCGCGGCGATCACGCCGGCCTCGATCAGCATCGCGTCACCGCGCTTCGGGTGTGCTCGAACCAGTCACCGCGAGCACCTCGACCGGGACCCCGTTCAGCACCGCGTTCCCCGACAAGAGATCAACGTCCGCTTCATCGGTCAGCACGTTCGCGTTGGCGCTGTCGCGCGCGACCGCGACCGATTGCTGTGTCCCCTTCTTGGACTGCCCGAAACCATGAGGGAGCGAGACCACACCAGGCATCATGTCGACGCTCAACACCACCTCGGTCTCGACCTCACCGACGCGCGACTTCACGATAACGCGGCGCGCGCCTGTCAGCCCGCGGAGCGCCGCGTCGTTCGGGTGCATCAAGAGCGCCGACCGCGCCTTCCCCTTCATCAGCGACGGCACGTTGTGCATCCACGAGTTGTTGGAGCGCACGTGTCGGCGACCGATCAAGAGGAGCCCCTCGCGCTCCGGCTCGCGCTTGAGCCGCTCAAGATCTTCTAGGAAGCGATCGGGCGCGGCCTGGATGCGGCCGGTCGGCAAACGCTCCGGGAAGCGCGGCTCCAGCGGTCCGAAGTCGATCCCGTGCGGTCGCTGCTTGAGTTTTTTGAGCGTGAGCCCGCTCCCGAAGACCCCCGCGCGCGGACCGTAGGGACCCGCGCGGAGACCCAGATCAAGCAACCCCGTCGGGCCCAGTGTGTGGAGCATCTTCGCGCGTAGATAGCGCCGCCGCGAGCCACGTAGACGGAGCAAGCGCATCGTCAGCTCGCTCAGGATCTGCCAGTCATGCTTTGCGTTCGCGGGCGCCGGGAAAAGCGGCTCGCTGAACTTCGCGGTGTTGCGCACCGCGAGCAGGTGAAGCGCGACGTCGTAATGCGGTCGCTCAAGCGGAGACACGGGCGGCAAGATCAGATCCGCGTGCCGGGTGGTCTCGTTGAGATAGATGTCGACGCTCACCATGAAGTCGAGCCGACTCAACGCGCGGTCCATTCGCTCGGCGTTGGGTGTCGAGAGAACCGGGTTCCCCGCGACCGTCACGAGCGCCCGGATCTGACCCTCGCCGCCGGTCTCGATCTCTTCTGCGAGCACAGCGACCGGGAGCTCACCGCCGAACTCGGGCAGCTTGCGAACGCGGCTCCGAAAGCGGTCAAACGCGCCGCGCCCCACGCCGAGCCCGCCCGCCTCGGCTAAGCCGTCGAGCGCCGGGGTCGAGAACATCACGCCGCCTTCGCGATCAAGGTTCCCGCTGGTGAGGTTGATCAGGTTGATGAGCCACTGGTTGAGCGCGCCGAAACGAACCGTCGCGGTGCCCATGCGGCCGTAGAGCGCGCCGCCCTCGACGTCGTAGAGCTCATCTGCGAGCCGTACGATGGTGTCTTCGTCAATGCCGGTTCGTGTACAGAGGTCCGCTGACGCGAGCTCCTTCACGAGCGACTCGACCTGAGCGAGACCCTCGGTCACCTCCGCGAGGCGGCCGACCTTCGCGCCCCGCTCAAACATCCTCGCGAGCATTCGAAGCAAGACAAAGGAGTCTGTCCCCGGGCGGACGAAGAGATGTTCGGACGCGACGCGCGCGGTCTCAGTGACGCGGGGATCGATCACGACCACGCGCCCCCCGCGCTCTTTGATTTCGCGGAGACGCCGACGGATCCCAGGCGCGGTCATCAAGCTCCCGTTGCTCGCGAGCGGGTTCGCGCCAACCATAATCATCAGCTGGGTTCGATCGATGTCGGGCACCGGCAGCAGCAGTTGATGCCCGAACATCTGCTGCGAGGTGAGCATGTGCGGCAGCTGGTCGACCGAGGTCGCGCTGAAACGGTTCTTGGTCCGGAGCGTCCTCAAGAAGTTCGGTCCGAACATCAACGCGCCGAGGTTATGGACGTTGGGGTTCCCGATGTACGCGGCGAGCGCGTCGCGCCCATGCGCTTGTTGAATATCGTGCAGTCGTGTTGCCGCGATCGTGAGCGCGCGTTCCCACGAGATCTCTTCATGCGTTCCATCTTCTCGCTTCAGAAGCGGAACGCGGATTCGATCGGGGTCTGTGTGGAGCTCCGCGAGCGCGGGCGCTTTGGGGCAAATGTGACCGCGGCTAAGCGGGTCGTCTTCATCGCCACGGACCGATGTCACGCGGCCTTCGGAGAGCTCGATCTTGAGGCCACACATCGCCTCACACAGGGAACAGGTTCGGAAGTGGACGCGGCTCCCCACCGAGTCGCTCAGAATCCAGGATCGCGCGCGAGCTGAGGCGTCATCTCGGACGTCATCAAGGTCGTCGTGCGGCGGCGCATCGTCGTCCGACGCGTCGTCATCGTGGTTCGCGTTGTCGTCGGCGTACGCCGGGTCGTCATTGGCGTCGGGCGCGTCGTCATCGTCGGGATCTCGCTGGGACGAGAGCTCGCGAGCGCTTGGGTCGAGACCTCTCGCTGCATGTCCACGCGGAGGTCGGTCGAGCGACGGAACCGCTGGGTCCGCTGCCAACGCTGATAACCATCGGCGGTCACGACGAGCGTGTGGCGCTCACCATCATCCGGAATGGAGAGCGGAGTCCGAGCGCTCTCGCCGTCCAACAAGACGTCCGCTCCGCGCGGCAACCCAAGCAACGCGACGCGAAGGGGTTCGGGTTCGTCGATGCCCGGAACCTCGGCGCCGGTCGGCACGTCGGTCTCTGCGCTGGCGGGGCTCCCCGCGCCCATCTCCGTCGGAGCGGGCGATGCGCCAACCGTTCCGCCCATCTCGGTTCCACTCGTCCCGGTTCCGCTCGTTGCGGTCGCCGCGGTTCCGCCCATTGCGGTTTCAACTGCGCCGCCCGTTACGGACGTCACGCTCGGCCCGCTCCCCATCGCGGTGGCGGAGGTGGCCGGAGCGCTCGCTACGGTGTTGGTTGGAACGCGGTCATCGGCGGTCTCTCGAACGAACCAACCGACGAAGAACGCGATCAAGGCACAGAGGATGTACGGAACGTAGGTCTGCCAGGTGGACTCGGGCTCGGCCGGTCGCACGACAGGAGAGCTCGTCGGCGTCGGGCGAGGCGGCGTCTTCACGGTTCGCGAATGACTGGGCGTCGGGCGTCGAGGCGGCGGGTTCGACGAGGTGCCGCCGCGGACCTTCGGTCGCGAGGATCGGTGCACGGGCGTGGGGGTCGCGTCCTGTCGCGACGGCTTCCCGAGCAACATCGACGTCGAGGGGGGAGGAGGCGCGGAGACCTCTTCGGTCACGATGTCGGAGAGCGAGAGCCGATCGATCTCTTCTTGGTCCGTCGGCGTGGGCGGCGGAACCGGCTTGGGCGGCGCCACGCTTCGCGACCGTCGCGTGATCTTCTTGGTCGCGTCCGCACGGGGCGGAGGCGCCGGGCGCTCGCGGATCTTTCGCGCCGTCTCCTTACTCGACACCGGCTTCGGGGGCCGATCGAGCTCGATCTTTTTGAACGAAGAGTTCGGCTGAAGCGCACGGGCGCGCGGCTTGGTCTGCTCTCCTTCAACCGGAACGCCAACCGCGGGGGCGACGAGCGGCTCGGGCGGAGGCGTGGGCACGACGCTTGTTCCGCGATCCGCCATGGGGAGGGAGAGCTTGCCGATGTCGGGCGCCGCGATGAGCGCAGACATCAGCGCGAGGCGCATACGGGAGGCGTCTCCAAAGCGCTCGTTGGGGTCCACCGCGATGGCGCGGTCCACAACTCGGCTGAGCGCTCCGTCAATCTCGGGTCGACGACTCGCGAGAGAAGGCGGCGCGATGTTGGACGCGATCTCTTCGCGGAGACCACCGATGTCTTCGCCCTGACGGGGCAAGATGCCGCAGATGGCTTCGTAGAGTATGACGCCGATGGCGTAGAGGTCGTCGCGGGGAGAGAGCTCTTCTCCGCGCGCCTGCTCTGGAGACATGTAGCCAAACGACGGAATCAAAACCGACGTCGTGTCCCAGTTGTCTTTTCCAGAACGGGCCGCCGCGCGGTTCACGCCGAATCCGATCAGCTTCGTCCGCGCACCTTTTAGGAGGTAGATGTTCCCCGGATCGAGATCGCCGTGGACGACACCAATCCGGTGCGTCGCGCGAAGTCCATCCAGCGCGCCCATGATCACGCGAACCAACTCTTGGATGGTCAGCGGAGGCTGTTCCTGAAGACGTTCTGAAAGGGTCTGCCCTTCCAACATCTCCATCGCCATGAACGGCTCGTCTTCGTCGTTAACCCCAACGTCCAAGACTCGGACCACATTTGGGTGGTCTAAATCGAGAAGCGCACGGGAGTCGTCAACGAAGCGTGGACGCATCTCGGTGGCTGCGGGATTAGTGGAATCCAACACTGCAACTGCAGCGGGGCTTCCCGTGGTCTTCTCCTCAGCACGCCAAACGGTCCCTACCGCACTGCTCCCGAGAGGGATTCGGAGGGCGTATTGATCCTCAAGGTGTGCAGTCATGCCGGCTCATTGTAGGATGCTCGCGATGTTCGGTCATCTTCCTTCCATTCGGATCATCTCTAAGACTCTCCTCCTGTCGATGGCCTTGGGTGGCTTTCTAGCCACTCCGGCGACTGGAGTAGCACAAAACGCTAACGAATCCAGTAGCGTGCGGGAGCCCACCGCAGCTGAGGTTCAGCAAGCGAGAGAGTGGTTTACTGAGGGCTTAGAGCTCTCAGACCGCAACTCTTGGCGTGAAGCGGTCGACCGTTTCCGTCGAGTTCGGCGAATTCGAGACACCGCGGCGGTCCGCTACAACCTCGCTTACAACCTGAAGGAGCTCGGAGAGTTCTCTGAGGCGGAAGAGCTTTTGCAGCTCGTGGTCGACGATCCCGAGGCTGGCGATCTGGTGACGGACGCCAATCGCGTCCTCACGAGCATCCGCTCAGATGCGGGCACGATCGCCATTCGGGTGAACGGTGATCCCAACGGAGTCTTTGTCACGCTCAACGAACGCGAACTCACGCCGGAGCGTCTCGCGACGACGATCCACGTTCGCCCTGGTCGGCACACGGTTGCCGCCGAGCGCGGCGACCAAGAGATCGCGCGGGAGTCAGTCGTGGTGGGTCGCGGTGGAGCGGAAACCGTCACGCTCCAGATCGCGCCGACTCCAGCGGAGGTTGCGCAACAGCATCTGGAGACGCCAACCGAGAACCCAGCGCTCCCCTGCACGGAGAACTGCGGCAACGAGACGACGACCTCATCACGCAAGGGCGTTTGGATCGGCGTCACGATCGCGCTCCTCGCGGTCACCGGCGGGATCATCTTCGCGGCGACCCAGATTGACTCGAACGAACCTTTCCAAGGCGACTTCGTTCCCGGACAGGTGGTGGTCCCGTGAGTACGCATCAGTCACACCGCGTCGCGCTCGCCGCGTTGCTCAGCGCGCTCTCCTTCTTCTCTGTCTCGTGCGCCGAGCTCTACACCGAGGTCGTCTTGGTCGTGGAGTCGGAGATCGCGACCGAAGACATCGATCGCCTCGACGTCATCATCACGAGCCCAGGCGGCGAAACGACAAACGCTGCGGCGTGGTTCTCCGGTGACCAACCCGACTTCCCGCGCACGCTCACGCTGGTGCAGGACGGCGAGACCCTGGGGCCGTACGTGGCGTCGGTCACTGCCCGCAAGACGGGACGCATCGTGATCGAGAGCGAGTCGCGCTTCACTTTCGTGCGCGATGAGCGCCGCGTCCTTCGGGTCCAGCTCGCGCGTGACTGCCGTGACGTCACCTGCGGAGCAGAACAGACCTGCCGCCTGGATGGCTGTGAGTCGATCGACATTGAGCTCGAGGAGTTCGACGACTCCGAGTTCTCAAACGAGTAACGCACCGCTTCGTAAATCGAGAGCGAGTTTTTCCGCAACCTGGTAGATCCGCCCAGATGATCCTCGTCGATCAGGTCACCAAGTATTACGGAGCCCACGCAGCCGTTCGCGACCTCTCTTTTGAGATCGCCGAAGGACAATGCGCCGGGTTCCTTGGTCTCAACGGCGCTGGCAAGACGACCACGCTTCGCTTGCTGAGCTGCTTGCTCTTGCCAACCTCAGGCCGGATCACGATCCGCGGGATCGACGCCGAGGCGCAGCCCCACGAGATCCGAAAATTCATCGGCTTCCTCCCCGATCGTCCGCCGGTCTACAACGAGATGACGGTCTCGGAGTACTTGCGCTTCGCGGGACAACTTCGCCAGATGGATCGCGGCGCCATCGACCGACGTCTCCCTGAGGTCTTCGACGTGGTGGGTCTTCACGCGGTCGCGGATGCTCCGATCAGCTCGCTCTCCCACGGCTACAAGCAGCGCGTCGGGATCGCACAAGCGATCGTCCACGAGCCCGCGCTCTTGATCTTGGATGAGCCGATTCAAGGGCTCGACCCGGTGCAGATCGTTGAGATGCGGGCGTTGATCCGCGAGCTCCGCGGCAAACACACCATCTTGCTCAGCACGCACATCCTCTCCGAGATCCGCCAGACCTGCGATCGCGTCTTGATGTTGCACGAGGGCATCATCGCGGCGGAAGGAACGGAGGCCGAGCTCTCGGGAGAGACGCGCGCGAGCGTCGTGAAGGTGATCGTTCGTGGGGACCACGCGACGCTCAACAAAGCGCTAAAAGACGTCGAGACGGTCGACGAGGTGCGCATCGCGGAGAACCCGAGCGGCGATATCATCGAGGCGATCGTGACCGCGCACGAAGACGCACGGGGCGAGATCGCGCGGGCGATCGTAGGTGCAAACCTGGAGCTGCTCGGGCTCGGCGAGAAGCAGAGCGATCTCGAACAGGTCTTCCTCAACCTCAGCCGCGCGGGAGCCGGTTCATGAAGGCGGTTTGGCTGCTCACGCGGAGAGAGCTCTCCGCGTACGTACGTACCCCGAGCGGATATCTGATCGCCGCCATCGCGCTCCTCTTGAACGCGCTGCAGTTCAACGCGATCGCGGTCGGCGAAGGGCGACGACTGTCGAGTGAGGTGCTCGAGCTCTTCCTCTTCAACGGCGCGTTCGTGATCGAGGCCGCCGCCGCCATCTTCTCGATGCGCATGCTGGCAGAAGAGCGGAGCAGCGGCGCGCAGACCCTGCTCTTCACCTCGCCGATCAAAGAACACGAGATCGTCCTCGGGAAGTACCTCGCCGCCCTCATCTTCTTAAGCGTCGTGATCGTCTTGAGCGGTTACCTGCCGGCGCTGATTTTCGTCAACGGCAAGGTCTCCCTCGGTCACATCTTCGCGGGCTATGTCGGGATGGTCTTGCTGGCCTCCGCGGTCCTGGGCATCGGCATGCTCGCTTCTTCGTTCTCCCCGCACCCGTTCATCGCGGTCCTCCTGACGGCGGTGATCGTGAGCGGCCTTGAGCTCTCGTGGTTCGTCGCGAAGATCACCGACCCGCCGCTGAAGACCGTCATCGCCTGGGCCTCACCGGTGTGGAACCACTACCAGAGCTTCCGCAAGGGCCTCCTGCAGCTCAGTGACGTCACCTACTTCGTCACGCTCACCTACTTCACCCTGCTCGCAGCGGTTCGTGTCCTTCGAGGTCAGCGATGGCGATGACACCCGGTAGCACCCGCAACGCGCGTCCCCAAACCGGCGACGTCCGCGGCATCGTCACGAGCGTCATCTTCATCCTCGGGCTCGTCATGGTCTTCGTCGGTGAGCGCGTCATCGGGGAAGGCGCCGCGCAGAAGTTCTTCGCGCATGGCGGCGCTGGTCTCGCCACGCTCGCGACCGCCGCCCGCGCCTTTATCGGCTCACAAAAGTCTGGACCTGCGCAGAAGATTGAGCGGGTCGTGCTCGGGGCGCATGTCGGCGCGCTCCTCGCCCTGGTGCTCTACGCGTTCTCCACCGACGCCGGGTTCGCTTTGCTCGGGAGCGACAACGAGCGGCTCCGCCCGATGCTCTCGGTCCTGTGGCCGGCGGTCCTGGCGGTCGCGCTCGCCACGCTCTTGTTCACGGAGACCGCGTGGCAACGGATGCTCCACACCGACGCTGCCGACCAGCGCCGGATCCGCAACGCCGCCAGCTCCGGCGCGAGCCTCGCCTTGGCAGCGGTCTTCTGCGTGAGCCTCAACTTCGCGGCGCATCAACGCGACGCCAAGCGGGACCTCTCCTACTTCAAGACCACCGAGCCGAGCGAAGGCACGCAGCAAATGGTCGCGGCGCTGGGCGAACCGGTCGAGGTCGTCTTGGTCTACCCCGAGGTCAACGAAGTAAAATCGCAGCTGCTGCCGTACTTCCAAGAGATCGCGGCGGCGTCGGACCAGCTGACCCTGACCGAACGAGACCACGCGCTCTCGCCGACGCTCGCGCAGCAGCACCGCATCCGCGGGAACGGCTTCATCGTGTTGCTCAAGGGAGAGGGCGAGTCGCAACAAGCCGAGTCGATGGAGATCGGCATGGAGCTCGCAGCTGCCCGGAGCCGGCTGCGTACGCTGGACGGTCGCTTCCGCGAATCGTTCACGCGTCTGACGAAGGTGCGGCGCGAGATTCATCTGACGACGGGGCACCGTGAGCGGAGCGCGAGCGGCGACACCGGGGACGACCGTGAGCTGCGCCTGTCGGACTTTATGACCGCGCTGCGTCGAAGCAACATCACCACGCGACCGCTCGGGATGGCGCACGGCCTCGCGAACCGCGTCCCAGAAGGGGCGCCCGCGGTCGCGGTGATTGGTCCACGCGACGCGCTCTTGCCCGAGGAGTGCGCCGCGCTCGTCGAGTACGTCAAAAGCGGAGGTCGTCTCTTCGTGCTTCTCGATCCCGATGAAGACCACGGGCTCGGGCCGCTCCTGGACGCGCTGGGGCTCGTGCTTCTCGAAGGACAGCTCGCGAGCGAGCGCAGTCACCTCCGGCGCACGCACACGCAGGCTGATCGGCAGCTCGTCTTCACGAACCGGTACAGCGCGCACCCGACCGTCACGACCGCGAACAGCAACCACTCGCGCTTGGCCACGGTGGTGGTCGGCGGCGGCGCGCTGAAGCGTCGGCCGACGGGCGCCCCAGAAGGCGTGAACATCGACTTCCCGATCCGGACCGGCCGCGACGTCTGGCGTGATCTGGATGGCGACTTTGCGCGCGGCGACGACGAGCCTTACGAGGAGGCCTACTTGATGGCCGCGGTCACGGTCCGAAACGAATCTGGCGACGAGGGTCGGGCCGCGATCATCAGCGACGCGGACTTCGTGAGTGACCAGGTCCTCGGCAACCCGGGCAACGGCTACGTCGCGGCTGACGTCTTTCAGTGGCTGCTCGGCGAAGAACAGATCGTGAGCGACGAGACCTCGGAACAAGACATCCGCATCGAGCACACGCGAGATGAAGACAAGCTCTGGTTTTACGGAACGAGCTTCGGCGCGCCCCTCCCGATCTTGGCGATGGGTTTCTTTGTCGCGGCGCGACGAGGAAAGCGCGCCGGCGTCAAGCGTGACCGACAGGCCCCGAGCGAGCCCCCTGCCCCCACCGGTGAGTCCCTAAGCAGTGAGACCGCCCGTCGTCGGGAGGAAGAAGAATGAAAGCGCTCGCGCTTCACGGCACCCTGGCCATCGTCGGCCTGGCGCTCGCGTACTTCGCGTGGACCTCGGACGACGTCGCGGACGGTCCGGTCGGCGAATCTGTGGTCACGTGCGACCAGGTCGAGCGCGTCACGCTCACCACTGCGCGCAAAGAGACGGTCGTCACGGTCGGGGACGAACGCACGATCGTGACGGTGCGGATCCTCGACGAGCGCGAGACCGAGGCCGAAGCGAACGAGGCCGTTCCCCCACAAGAGGACCAGACGTTCTCGGCCAACAAGGACACCGCGGAGTACCTCGAGAAGTTCGCACCGCTTCGCGCGCTCCGAACGCTCGGCTCCCTCGACGACGCTACCCTCGCCGAGATCGGTCTGGACGACCCGAGCGATCGACTGGTGTTGAGCTGCGCGGGGCGCGACACGACGTTGCTCCTTGGCGGGAGCGCCTATGGTTCGGGCGATCGTTACGCCCGCGTGGAAGGCGGTCCGGTGCACTTGATCGCGGCCACCACCATGCGCGACTTGGAGTCCGCCGAATTCGAGCTGATGCAGCGCGACCTGACCGCGTTCTCGATGCGCGACGCCGAGATCTTGGTCGTCTCGGGCGCAGGGCGCACGCGTCGTTTGAAGCAGCGCGACCGACAGAACCCACACACCGCGCAGTGGGTCGACGCCGATGAGCCAGACCGGCGCAATGAGCTCTTCGGCAACTGGCACCGCGCGCTTCGTGGTGCGCGCATCTCGCGCTACCTCGATGAAGGACAAGAGCCGGGTGACGAGCTGGAGCAGAGCGCCGCGCGCCACGCCGTCATGCAGCTGACCTACCAAGACGAGGCTGGCGAGACGCTCGATGTGGTGAGCATCATCCGACTCGGCGAAGGCGAGAGCGCTTCGTACTACGCACGGTCGGGCGCGACGCATGCGTGGGTGAAGCTGCCGCACACCGCCGCGGCGCGTGTAGAACAAGACGGCCGCGCGGTCCTCGGTCTCGCGCCGCTCCCGACGACAGAGCCCGCGCCGAGCCCCGTGGCGCCGGAAGCGACGCCGACTGACGCCGCAACAGACGCCGCAACAGACGCTCCCGCAACAGACGCTCCCGCGACCGAAGCTCCTGCTGCTGACGAAGACCCGGTCGACTCCCCGCGCTGAAGCAAGCGGAAGACACTGCGTTGGAGGAGCTCTACCAATTCGTCCGACGTATCGAGCGACGTGAAGCCCCCCGAGCCGACGACCGCGAGCGCGGCTTTCCTTTCACGATCCCCGCAGTAGAGCATCTCCGGACGCTTTCGTTTCATCCCAAGCTCACGCTCTTCGCGGGCGAGAACGGCAGCGGCAAGTCCACGCTCCTGGAAGCGGTCGCGGACCTCGCCGGCTTCGCCGCGCAAGGCGGGACCAAGTCCTTCATGCTGGACGATGAGCCCGGCGCCTCGGGGCTCTCCGCGCACCTCAAGCTGATCCGTGGCGCGAAACGCGAGCGCGGCGGCTTCTTCCTGCGCGCCGAGAGCTTCTTCAACGTCGTGAGCGAGGTCGATCGCCTGGGCGTGGCGGGCTACGGCGATCGGTCGCTCCACCATCGTTCGCACGGCGAGTCGTTTATCGCGTTGGTCGAGAACCGCTTCGGCCGCGACAACCTCTTGATCCTCGACGAGCCCGAGGCCGCGCTCTCGCCCAAACGCCAGCTGACCTTCTTGGCGATGATGCACGACCTTCTGCAGGTGGGCTGCCAGCTCATCGTCGCGACTCACTCACCCATCTTGCTCGCTTACCCCGACGCGCAGATCTACTGGGTCGGCGAAGACGGAATCACGCCGCGCGAATACCAGGACCTCGAGCACGTCACGGTCACCCGCGATTTCTTGAACGCGCCCGAGCTCTTCCTCAAGCACCTGCTGAGCGAGTAACGCGCGCACCCACGGACGAGAGTGGCGCTCAGATCCTCGAGAATGTGTTAATGCTCGTTCCGCAGGGGCTGAGTCCCGCGCTCCAACGTTCGGACTAGGGTCCGACGGGCCGAACGGCCGACACCACGAAGCGATGACCGACTCAACGAACGACAACGAAGAGACCGTGATCCGGTTTCACGCCGGAACCGTCTCGCTTCACGGCTTGGAGCGCGAAGACCCTCGGCTGCCCGCGTCGGTTCACTGGGACAAGCGAACGCGCTGTCATCGCGCCGCCGCGAAGGACTACGCGCCGATCGTGATGCACCTTCGCGAAAACGGCGTCGCGTACAAAGATGAGGCCCGCGCCTACGAAGAGATGTCCGGAGCGCTGATGATTCAGCGTGAGCCGCGCCCCTATCAACGCGAGTCGCTCGCGGCGTGGCGTAAGCATCGCTATCGCGGGGTCGTCATTCTGCCCACTGGAGCTGGCAAGAGTCACGTCGCGGTCATGGCGATCGCGGACCGGAAGCGAAGCGCGCTGGTGGTCGCGCCGACCCTCGACCTCGTCCGCCAGTGGTATGACCTGCTCCGGACGAGCTTCGATTGTGAGGTCGGCATCGTCGGCGGCGGATCCCATCAGGTCGCGCCGCTCACCGTGACGACCTACGACTCCGCGCACATTCACATGGAGCACCTCGGCGCGCGTTTCGGCTTGGTGATCTTCGACGAGGTTCACCATCTCCCGGGCGAGACCTACTCGCTCGGAGCGCGCATGTGCCTCGCGCCGTTTCGTCTCGGGCTCACCGCGACTCCCGAACGCGCGGACGGACGAGAAGAGGCGCTCGACGGCCTGATCGGACCCGAGGTCTACCGACGCGACATTGTCGAGATGTCAGGCGATTACCTCTCGGACTACGAGACCGAGCGCATCATCGTTCACCTCTCCGCAGAAGATCGCGCGCGCTATGAAGAGCTCCGCGGCGTCTACAAAGCGTTCATCGCTTCGCAAGGGATCCGGATGGGGAGCAAGACCGGCTGGTCGGAGTTCATCCAGCGCTCCGCGCGGAGCGACGCCGGGCGGCGCGCGATGGCGGCCTATCAAGAGCAGAGGAACCTCGCGTTCGCGGCGCCCGCGAAGCTCGGTTACGTCGAGCTGCTCCTCGAGCAACACGCGAACGACCGCGCCATTCTCTTCACCCAGGACAACGCGACCGCGTACGCGATCAGCCGCCGCTTTCTCATTCCGGCCATCACGCACCAGACCAAGGTGTTGGAGCGCAGCGAGATCCTCAGCCGGCTCGCGAGCGGTCAGTACCGAGCGGTGGTGACGTCCAAGGTGCTCAACGAGGGCGTCGACGTTCCAGACGCGAACGTCGCCATCATCGTGAGCGGGAGCGGGAGCGTTCGCGAGCATGTCCAGCGGCTCGGGCGCGTGCTTCGAAAACGCGAAGGCAAGCAAGCGATCCTGTACGAGCTGGTCACCGCCGACACGACCGAGACCTACACCAGCGCGCGGAGGCGAGAGCACAGTGCTTACCGCTGACCTGGTGCGCGGCTACGTTCGCAACGGCGAGCTCAAGGTCACCAAGTGGCGCGGCGACGCCAAGGAACGCGCCGCCGAGATCGCGGGGCGATACCTTACGATCGCGGAAGCCGCGGCGGGGAACGCGAACCGCGGCGAGCTGCTCGCGTCGCTCGGCACGGTGGACGTCCCGGCCCGCGATCGAAAACTCGCGGATGGCCTCAAGAAGCTCATCCTGGATCGCTGCGACTTTGACGCTGGGGGGGCGACGCCTCCGGTCGAGCTACGCGCCGAGGTCTTCACGATGGCGGCGCAAGCCCGGCGAGACGGCGCGTTTGATCGTGAGCAGGTCCTCGCGAGGGTCGCCGCCCGCCGCGAGATCGATCCCGACGCGATCGAGGGCTTGCTCTACTCCGATCTCAAGCAAGCGCATCGGCTCTCCGCGTTCGCGTCCACCAGCGCAGAGCTCTTGGTCCGTGACTACGACCTCGGACAGATCCAGGCCGTCCTGCTCAAGGCAGAGCGCGTCACGTTCCGGGTGTCGTGCAACGCAGCGGCTCGTTACCGCGATCTTTTTCGCAAGCTCAAGTTCCACCGCTTGCTCTTTACGATCGAGCGCGAGGCCGACGGATACCGCATCGAGGTGGACGGCCCCTTCAGCATGCTCCGCTCGACCACCAAGTACGGGCTTCAGCTCGCGCTGGTCTGGCCGTACATCCGCGCGTGCGATCGCTACTCCGTCGACGCGACCGTGCGCTGGGGCAAGGACAAGAAGCGCGCGCACTTCGAACACGCCGGCAAAGGTGTCGCGATCCCAATTGAGGAAGCGGTCCCGAGCGAGGTCGCCGCGGTCCTCACGAAGATCGGCGAACGCAAGAGCGGCTGGACCGGCGAGATCAGCGACGCGATCTTGTCGCTCCCCGGCGTTGGGGTCTGCGTCCCAGATCTCGTGTTCTCGCGAGGAGAGCAGCGCGCTTATCTCGAGGTGCTCGGCTTCTGGAGCCGCGCGGCGGTGTGGAAGCGCGTCGAGCTCATGGAGGCCGGGCTCGACGTCCCGATTGTGTTCGCGGTCTCGTCGCGGCTGCGCGTCAGCGAAGCGGTGCTGGGCGATGACGTGCCCGGCGCGCTCTATGTCTACAAGGGCGTGATGAGCGCGAAGGCGATCGAGGAGCGTCTTGATCTGGTCGCGGGACCTGCCGACGCAGTGCAGAAGAAGTCCTCTGCGAAGACCGCTTCCAAGAAGAAGACCGCTTCCAAGAAGAAGACCGCTTCCAAGAAGAAGACCGCTTCCAAGAAGAAGACCGCTTCCAAGAAGAAGACCGCTTCCAAGAAGAAGGCGACGAAGAAAGACACGCCGCGCTAGCCTGCAACGGCGTGACTCGAGGTCGCCACCTCAACACGGCCAACACCGGATCACGCCTCAAACATTTTGAATCACGCTCGAAGCGAGGTCATCCACCGGGGATCGTCACCACGATGCCGCCCTCGACCTCTTCGCACATCGAGAAGATGACGCTCGCCGCGAGGCAGGCGCAGTCCGCGCCTCCGACGCAGTCCGCTGGAGTGTCAACGCACCGAAAGTCGTCCGGCTCCCCAACCACGTCCGAGATCGTTTGCGCGCAGAAGCTGTCGCCGATGGGGCAGCGGAGCGAGTCCCCGCACGAGAAGCACGGGAGCGGGGGCGCCTCAAGTCGTTGCCAGGTTCCGTCCCGGCAGAAGATCACGTTGCAGAAGCTGCACTCATCGGTGCAGGGGCCGCCGCAGCTCACACCATCTTCTGGGCAGGCCTCTCCGAGAGCGGCGGATGCGCACACATCGGCGTCCGAGCCGGCGTCAGCATCGACGCTTGAATCCTCGCTTGCGTCCGAACCAGCGTCTTCGCCGACATCCGCGCTGGCGTCTTCGGTGTTTGTATCGACCGCGGCGTCGGCCGCATCGAATCCGCTGTCCGTTCCCGCTTCGGAACCCGTGTCGGAACCCGTGTCGGACCCGGAGTCGTCATCGCCGCACGCGATGAGAGTGAAGGAGCAGAGCAGTACAACAAGCGCGTCACGAAGCATGCGCGACGGTCGCACGATTCAGAACGGCGGCCGAACTTTCGACAGCGCTGGAGGGCGCTAACCGCTTTCCCGCGCCGCTTCGCACCCGCTGCTAGTCGAGCGCGATCACCGCCGACTGCGGCTCACGCTTCACGAGGTAGTGGTTCACCGTCAGCACCGTCTGCAGCACCATCATCTCGACCGCGGCGTCCTTGTCGACGATCCGCTTGTGGAGCAACCCCTCTACGGTGCCGATCACCTGCGCGACGATCAGCTCGGAGAAGAGCGTCGACTCGGGGATCGACATCCGCTTGAGATCTTCGGCGAGGTCCGCGCGCGCCTTGTTCGTGATCTCGGTCCATCCGCGACCGAGCGGGGAGTCCACGTCCAAACGATGGCGAAGGTAGAGCTCGGTCAGCTCTGGCTGCTCCATGAGGTTGTCGATCGACGACGCGAAGGCGTAGCGGATCATCTCGATCGGGCTGCCGACACCCACCGCAGAGCGAAAGCCCACGAGGTTCTGAAGCGATTCTTCGGCGACCTGCGCGGCCGTCTGGCTCAGCGCGTCGTCCATCCCGTTGAAGTGCACATAGAACGTCGGCTGCGCGACGCCGGCCTCCGCAGCGATCCGCCCCGTCGTCAGCGCAGACGCGCCTTGCTTATGAAGCACGGTCAGAGTCGCCTGGATCAGCTTCTGACGAGTGCGCTCTTTGTTGGCTTTACGGGACCCGGATTTCGCAGCAGACATTTCGTTGATAACACTATCAACGGATCACCCCCGACGCGAGCCGTTTTGTGAGAACGCTCCGGGCAGCTCTCTTCGCGCAGTCAGGCGTCGCTCGCTTTGTGAGGTGATCGATTAGGCTCACCTCGTGGATCGACTGCTGGTTCCTCTCACTACCAAGCCGACGACGTCTGTCGCAAGCATCCGAGACGATTGGTACGTCGTCTGCGAAGAGAGCGCGCTTCGTTCGAAGCCGATCGCGCGGACGCTCTTGGGCACCCCCATCGTCGTGTTTCGAGACTCCCGGGGAGAGGTCGGCGCGCTCCTTGATCGTTGTCCGCACCGGAACGTCCCGCTCTCGCTCGGACGAGTGGAAGGCGAGGACCTTCAGTGCGGTTATCACGGGTGGCGCTTCAACCGCGAGGGGCGATGCACCGGAGTGCCGGGCTTGTGCGGGAGCGCGTCTGACAAAGCGCGACGGGTGGAGTCGTTCGCGACCCGCGTGCACGCCGGGTTCGTCTGGGTCTACGCCACGCCCGACGAAGAGCCCGTCCGCGAGGCGTACGTCGTCCCGCACGCGAGTGATCGTCGCTACACCACGATCCGCCACGTCGTCGACTTCGAGGGCACCGTGCACGCGACCGCCGAGAACGCGCTCGACGTTCCGCACACCGCGTTCCTGCACAAGGGGCTCTTTCGCGGCGACGCCGATCGGAACGAGATCGAGGTGGTCGTCACCCGGCATCACGATCGCGTCGAGGCGCAGTACATTGGTGAACCGCGACCGGAAGGACTGATCGGGAAGCTGCTCTCACCGAGCGGCGGAACCGTGGAGCACTTCGATCGTTTCATGCTGCCGTCGATCGCGCAGGTCGAGTACCGACTGGGCGCCGAGAGTCACGTCGTCGCGACCACCATGCTCACGCCGGTCGAAGACCACCTCACGCGAATGTTCGCGTCGGTCAGCTTCCGCATGCCGATCCCCGGCGGGCTGATCGCGAGCGCGCTCAAGCCGCTCGCGCTTCGAATCGTAAAGCAGGATGTCGCGATGCTGAAACGGCAGACGGAGACCGTGAAGCGATTCGGCGGCGAGCGGTATCACTCAACCGAGATCGACGCGCTCGGGCCAGCGATCGGTAAGCTCATGCGCCAAGCGGAACGCGGGGAACGCGAACCGCTCGACGAGCCCAAGGTGCGCCGCTTCAAGATGATGGTCTAAGCGCCACGGAGCGCTGGCGATCGGACGTCACTCGGACGGCGTGCACTCCCATCGCGTCTTCAGTTGATAGAGCGCCGCCGAGATCCCCTCGCTGGACGGCAGCAGGCGCATCTTGACGTTGAGGTAGATCCCGCTCGTCTGCATGCCTGCGCCAGAGAGGAGCGCCTGCAGATCGATCGTGCCGGTGTCCTCGAGCAACGGGACCGAGACCATGACGGGAGCGCTCGTGGGGAGCGTCGCGAGGTCGTCACTGGTGCGAACGATGATCTCGACCTTCGAGTCAGTCGGGGTGTCCACGGCGTACTGGAGCTCGTTCCAGTACGGTCGATCTGGCGGGATTTCGCAGGTCACGGTCGCGTCGTAGGTCCGCTCGTACGAGCCCTCTTCTGCGATGCTACAGGTGTGCTCGAGCTGAACCGATCGCACACGAGGCGTGACGAACATGGTCGGGTCGAGAATCGACGAGCCGAGCGCGATCTCGAGCTGGGCGAACGCGCCGTGCGGCACTCCGGCGAGGTCGAGAACAGAAGCGACCGAGAGAGGCGAGGCCGCGGTTGGAGCGACGCCGACGCCGTACCAGGAAGCGGTCGAGAGACCCGCGCGGGTCGCGGCGGTGCGGACACGGAAGCCCACCGTCGTGTTGGGAGGGGTATCGACATCAAAGACCAGGTTCTCCCAGCGCGTGTTGGTCCCGCACCCTTCGAAGGTCGCGAGGTAGGTACCGCGCGGGGTCGCCGCCAAGCGGAGCTGCTGACCGGTCATGTCCGAGTAGGTGTACGGAGTCACCAAGGTACGGGCGGTCTCGTTCACGGTGTTCGAGTTAAGCGCGGCGCCCGGCTCGACCACCCACGCCTTGTTGTCCCAGCGACCGATCACCCACGCGCGATCATCCGCGGCGATCGCGACTCCCCATCCGCGAAGCGACGTCATGCGGTGCCACTGTGTCGGGTTCTCGGTGTTGATGCGCCACGTGCCGCCGCTGCCGGTCGTCCACGCGTTGCCCGAACCGTCGACCGCGATGCCCGCTTTCCAACCGCCGGTGGTACCGATGTACGAACGAGTCCAGCGGCTCCAGCGCGGACGCGAGCGGTCGTAGCGCATTACGTCCACATTACCGCCAAGCCAGACCCGCTGCGCCGCGTCCACGGTCACGCCGTAGGGTCGGCCGTTCGCGGGCAACGGGATCGCTTGCTTGATCGCGCCATCGCAGGCGTCGCGGTTGTAGGCGCTCTCGCTGCAGACCGCGTTCCACGGGCAGTAGTCCTCGTTGCATCGCGTCGTATCGATCCGGACCAAGCGGCCATCGTAGAGCGTCGACATCCAGAGGTTCCCCGACCCATCGAGCGCGAATCCGTACGGTCGGTATTGTACGTAGGTCGTCATCAAGATCGCGCCGGTCGTACCGTCGATGAGCGAGATCCGCCGGTCGCTATAGCCACCGACCCACACGTACTCACGCACATCTCCTGTGACCGGGTCGATGATGTCTTGGGCCGCGACCGCGCGGATGTAACCGTTGGGCATGACGCCGCGGAGATCGGTCGTCCAGATCACGCACTCGTCTGTGCCCCAGGGCAGCGGGGTCGGGCTGTTGGAGGTCGTGATGACGCCGTCGCCGTTCTGGTCAGGACACGAGTCCTTGGCCCCCGAGATCTTCGTGATGAAGGCGCCGCGCCGACCCGCGACAAAGGCGTCCCCCGCGGTGTTGATCGACGTCCGCGAAGGGTCGTTGTTCCGTCCGAAAGGACCGACCCAATAGCGCGCGACCTCGAGCATCGTGTTGGTATCGAAGCGAGAGACGGTTCCCTCGCCCGTGTTCGCGATCCAGATGCTGTCGCTGATGTCGGTGTCGTTGGTGAGCACGATCGCGCCTTCCGGGTCGAGCTCTACGCCCTCGGCCTCCGTCTCAGGCTCGTCCGGATCGAAGGGAGAATCGCTCCCGACGCCGACGCTCTCTTCGTCTTCGGTGGTCACGCTCTCAGAGACAACACCTCCGCGAACGGGGTCATAGAGAACGTTGTCGCTGTTCTCGTCGGTCAGCTCGTCGTCTTCGATGGACTCGTCGCCGGCTTCGAAGCAGCTGGGGTTGCACGGGTTACAGACCGTCGGCTCTCCGATGAGGTCAGCGGTGATGTCGCGTCGGTGCTCCGTCATCGCCTCGCACGTCGACCATCGCCCGGCGCGACACGTCTGCTTTCCGACGTTGCACACCAGCTCGGTCGCCTCGATCTCCGCGTCGGCGTAGCAGGGGAGCTCTTGCCCATCGTGCTCGCAGGCGCAGCCCTCTTCACGATCCGCGCACGTCGTTGCGGGCGCTTCGGTGGGCGCGCTCGCCTCTTCGTCGTCGAGCCCAAGCAGAGAGCAACCCGAGAGGAAGCCCATCATCACAAGCGCGAGAGGCCAGGCTGTGTTCGTGTTTGTGTGCGACATCACTCCGCGTCCTCGTCGTAGGTCAGGCATCGCAGGGGATCCGCCGCGGCGATCGCGCCACAGATGGAACCGACCGGGCAGTCGGTGTTCGTCGCGCAAGAACCACCCATCGCGACACATCGGGGAACCCCGCTACCGGTGTCGGCGCACATGTAGCCGTCCGCGCACTCGCCCATCCGGCACGCGCCGTCGGGCTCACATGACGCTTGGGACGTCGCGGGGTCGACCCCACACGACGTTCCGGTTTCGCAATCTTCATTGGTCTCGCAGCGGCCGGCGAGGAGACACTCGGTCATTCCATCGCCGTCCACGTCAACGCAGCTGGCGCCGAGTTCGCACTGCGCACCTGTGTCGCAACGAACGCTCGCCGGGACACAGATCGGGAGCCCCTCAAAGACCGCGAACGAGCAGGTGTAGCCGCGCGGGCAGTTCGTCTCGTGGAACCCGCAAGGGATCCGTCGGTCGACACACTCACCGGACTCGCACGCGAACCCATACACACAGTCGTCGTCTGCAGCGCACGAGCCGTCACCCGCTTCACAGATGCCGGGGCTGTCGGGTTCGCCGATGCACGCGCCGCTCCCGCAGTCATCGTCGTCTCCGCACGGACGACCAGGGAGGCACTCCTCGCCGCCGCAGAACGCGTCCACGCAGACAAAGCCTGGCGCGCAGCCGTCTCCGCAGGTCGGCGGCGGAACCGGATCGTC
This sequence comes from uncultured bacterium, assembly GCA_938024995.1. Taxonomy (GTDB): domain Bacteria; phylum Myxococcota_A; class Polyangia; order Polyangiales; family Houyiibacteriaceae; genus CALJDU01. The sequence goes on along the minus strand of CALJDU010000020.1, from coordinate 129,870 downwards.
AGGGTCTTCCTCGCCGCACACGATGACCGGCTCACCGGAGCCCATGTCGGGAAGGTCGACGTCGGGCGCTCCCACGTCAGATCCAGCGTCGGTGCCCGCATCGGCTCCAGCATCGGCTCCCGCGTCGCCCGTGCCGGCATCGCTCGCGTCTGCTCCGGCATCGGTTCCGCCATCGTTGGCGTCCGCGGATGTCGCGGTGTCGACGCCTACGTCTGTCGGAGGCGGAGGGGGCACCGGGTCGTCATTGCAGCCCGCGCCGAAAGCCAGCGCGGCGAAGAGACCCAAGGTGATGACTCGCGTACTGGCTCGCTCTCTCATGGCGTCTCCGATTCGGTGTACATCGCTCCGCACCGAAGCCAGGCCTCGTCGCAGCCCGCCCGGGTCGCGAACACGACCGTCTTCGGTCCAAGGTCCGAGGGAACCGTCGAGGCCCAGCCGAGGCCGAGGCTTCCGTCGGAGAGGACCGCGATGCCGATGTCGCCGCCCGTCATCTCGCTCTCGGCGAGCTCATAGCTCGCGACGACCGTTCCGTCGGTACCGTGCAGGAAAGCGAGCCGCACCGTCTCTGCTCCGTCTTCCCGCGCGCGGTACGCCACCGCATATCCACGGGCATACGCGACCAAGGCGGGTCGACGACCGGTGCTGGGCGCGCGCGAGACGACCTGCTCTCCGCGCACGGGCGCGCCGTCTTCGTCAAGGAGACGAAGGCGAAGCTCTTCTCGAACTCCAGCGACTCGGGTCGCGAACACCACCGCGCCCGCGCCTTGGTCGAACGCGAGCGCGACCTCTCCCGTTCCGTTCTCGCCGACCGTGATCGGCGCGCCGGGAGCTTCCCCAGGAGCGAAACCGACCAAGCGCACATCGCCGCCGTCCACCCACGAGAGGAACACCTGACCGTCGCTGAAGCTCACCGCGTATTCGGTCGTCGCGAACGTCATCGGGAGCGTCTCAACGTCGGCGCGGTTGGCGGCGGTCTCTCGATCGAACGCGCGATACTGGAGCGAGAAACCAGAAGCCTCTTCGCGCATCCAGAACGCGAGCCAGCCTGTCTCTGTGCGGAAGAGACGAGGGGAGTGGTGACGTCCCGCCACGGCGGAGAGCGTCGTGAGGCCCGGGTCGGTCGAGGTCGTGTTGCCTCCGCGAATCACGAAGTGCTCACCTGTGGCGAGGTCATCAATCCAAATCGCGAAACCGTCGCTCACCTGCACCTCGCGCGCGGAGTTGTCGTCGTCGGTGAGCTGCTGCCACATCGGTTCGCTCGCGCCCTCGGCCAGATCCGCGACGCGAACTTGCTCCCGCGCGCTCCGCGTCTCGCTCCAACCGAACATGAATCCGCGAGGTGTCGCGGCGACGCGAACCCCTCGGGACCGGGTGATCGGGTCGGACGAGAGCTCCATCGTCTCAATCGCACACGCGACCTCTTGAGCGTCTCCGGCGTCGGTCGCGTCAACCTCAGCATCGGCGGCGTCCGCGGCGTCCGCGGCGTCCGTTCCCGCGTCCGCGGCATCACGGCCTGAATCTCTGGCATCTATAGGGGGAGGCGGCGGAACGTCCGGGGCCGGTTCGCAACCCATCAGGGCGACAGCAAGAATTACTAATAACTTCCGTGCAGACATAATCTTACATCTACACAGTAACCTCGGCTACGTCATGATCAACCGCTGGGATGACAAAACCGGATCTCACCCCCAGCCGTGATGACGCTCCACACGGTGCGAGAAGGCACATTTCCCGCGAATCTCCCGTGCTACCGCAGGGTATGGCCGGAGATCTCTTCAACCCCACCGACGACCACTTCGAGCTGCGAAAGATGGTTCGCGACTTCGCCACGCGGAGCGTTGAGCCCCAAGCCGAGGAGTACGACCGGACCGAACGCTTCAACGTGCCGCTCTTCCGTCAGCTGGGTGAGCTTGGGCTCCTCGGGATCACGGTCGACGATCGCTTTGGTGGTTCCGGGATGGACGCCGCGGCCGCCGTCATCGCGCATGAGGAGCTCGCCGCGGTCGATCCAGGGTTCACCCTCGCCTACCTCGCGCACTCCATGCTCTTCGCGAACAACCTCAACCAGAACGGGAGCGATGAGCAGCGCCAGCGCTACCTCCCGGCGGCGTGCGACGGAAGCGCGATCTGCGGAATGTGCATGAGCGAACCGGACGCAGGTACGGATGTTCTCGGGATGCGGACGACCGCGAAGAAGGTCGGCGACCGCTACGTCCTGAACGGCGCGAAGATGTGGATCACGAACGGCGCGGTCTCCGACACGGAGCTCGGCGACACCTTCTTGGTGTACGCACGGATGGAGGGCGCCGCCCGCAAAGAGCTCACGATGTTCATCGTCGAGAAAGGGTTCAAGGGGTTCTCCTTGGGCCAAAAGATCCACGGCAAGCTCGGCATGCGCGCGTCGACGACGGCGGAACTGGTGTTCGAGGACTGCGAGGTCCCTGAGGAGAACCGCGTCGGGCCCGAGGGAAGCGCGGCCCTTCACATGATGAAGAACCTTGAGGTCGAGCGCCTCACGCTGGCCGCGATGAGCCTCGGGATCGCGCGGCGCTCGATCGAGATCATGAACGCCTATGGTCGCGATCGAAAGAGCTTCGGGCAGCCGCTCAATCGCTACGGCCAGATCCAGCGTCACATCGCGGAGAGCTACGCGGAGTTCATGGCGGGCCGGACATATACATATTGGATGGCCGGCGCGATGGACATCAACAAGCCCGGGCAGCGCCTCGACTCCGACGGCGTCAAGCTCTTCTGCTCCACCATGGGCAAGCAGGTCGCCGACCGCGCGATTCAAGTGCTCGGCGGATACGGCTATGTCGGCGAGTATCGCGTCGAGCGGCTATGGCGCGACGCGAAGCTGCTCGAGATCGGCGGCGGCACGATCGAAGCGCATCAAAAGAACATGACCCGCGACCTCTCGCGGCTCGATCGTCTCTAAGCCGGCTGCTGAAAGAGTCGCTGGGTGTCGGGCTAGACGGGCGTCTCGAGTCGCTCGTTCGCGGTCTTGAATTCGCGCCAGGTCGCGACGAGCGGGATCCCGATCATGACGAGCGCCGGGATGTTGATCAGCAACACGTTGTGCAGCGCGCCTTCGCGAAGCGAGAGCGCCGAGTCGATCACGAACCACGCGAGCATCCCTGCGACCATCGCTCGATGCGCCCAGCGCTCCCGACGACGAAAAGGGGAAACCGCGAGGAAGATCATAATGACGTGGAAGCCCACGATCGTTCCGCCGATCACGCCGAAGAGCCAACGCATCATGCGCGCGGTGTCGGCGCTCGCCTCCACACCCGCGAAGTACACCTCACGGGTGTAGTGGTTGTAGACGTCGAAGACGATGCTCTCGCTCGCGAACGCGACCAGCAGCCCCACGCAGACCGCGATGACGTTCGCGACGACGAGCCACTTCCGAAAAAACTCGAAACGCGCGTCGGTCACGTCATGAGCAGAGGCTCATCTCGACGCGAGGTCAAGACAATCAAGATGACCGCGTTGACAGCGCCGGGCGTCGTGATCACTGTGCGCGCCTCTCCTCGTGAAGCTCACCGGTGAGCGCCTCACGTCCCGCCTCGACCGACCGCCGCAAAGGCGCTCATCCCTGGCATCGCGTTGGGAAAGAGCGGGTTCGACTCCCGCGACGAGGACCACTTCGGTTGGCTACTTCTTCTGCGACTCGCGATAACCGCGTCGCGGAACGTCGACCTGAACCTCGGATGAGAACCATTGTCGCGAGAGCGAGACCTCGGCGTCCAAGGGCAGCTCCTCTCCGTCAACGCTGATCACGTCGTCGCTCGTCACGAACAAGCTGCCATCGCGGAGCTCCACTCGCGCGCGGACCGGGACCTCGACGCGTGTGAAGGAGAGGGGACGCGCGACGACGCAGCGAAGGGGATTGGAGCGCACTTCTGTGTCGGCTGCGGCGACGATCGACTGTCCCTTGAAACCAAAGAGCGGCACGTCTTCGGTGGGGCGATAACGCGAGAGCGCCCCGGCCTCGTTCGCCTCGAACGCGCCGACGACGCGGACCCCTTGAATCTCCATCGGCTCCGTCAACGTGCCACCGACGATCGCTCCGCGCGCCAAGACCAATCGCGTCCCGGCAGCGAAGGCATGACCGTCCACGACCGTCGGTTCCGTTAAGAACCATCCACCGTCAGCGACCTCGCGACGGATCCTCGGCGCGATGCTCCGAAGACGACCAGAGGCGAAACACTCTCCCAACACGAGCGCGCTCGCGACGACACCCAAGACGCCCCATCCGACCCGAAGCAAAAAGAGCGAGGCGATCGCCGTGACGACAATGAGCGCGTAGGCGTAGGGATCGATCGCGTGCTGCGTGCGCGCAAAACGACCGCGAAACCGCGCGAACCGCCGCGCGCTCACCATCATCGATATGCCCAGGAGAACGGGCATCAGCGGAAGCAGAATCACCTCGGCAGTGTATGTCGTTGGCCATCGCGTTGCTCCGCGGCGCAGGGCCACTTTCCTGAGAGATCACCCACAAGACCACGAAAGTTGAACTTGACGTCATATTCGGGTCCTGTCACAACATCCGGGATGACCACCGCCCACGCCGAAGCCAGCGTTTTTCAGACGCTCGACATGTCCTTCACGCCCCGTGCGGTGGAAGAGCTCGACACGCCGACGTCGTTCGAAGAGTTTTGGCCGCACTACGTGGGAGCGCACCGTGACCCGCGGTGTCGCGCGATTCACTACGTTGGCACCGCGCTCGCCATTGGCGCCGCGACCTACTCGGTCGTCACGCTGAACCCGTTGGCGTTCCTCGCCGCGCCCATCCTCGGCTACGGCTTCGCTTGGATCGGCCACTTCGGCATTGAGAAGAACCGTCCGGCGACCTTCGGTAACCCGCTCTGGTCCCTTCGTGGTGACTTCAAGATGCTCGGGCTCGCGCTCCGCGGGAAGATGGCGGACGAGGTCACGCGACTCTTCGGCAGCCCGAACCCGTCCAAGGACGCGCCGATCCTCAGTCGACTCTGAGTGCGCCTGAGTGCGTCTGCTCCGGCGCTGAGCGAATACTTTGATGTGCGGTACGTCCAACCCGGCGTGCCGCTTTTTCGTGCGTCCGCTTTGGCTCGAGAGCGCTATGGTCAGCGACCGATGCGCTTGACCTTGCTCATGCTCAGCTTTGGCCTGATCGCGACCACGCTCTTGTCGACGAGCGACGCGTCTGCCCAACGCCTCAGCGCGAGCGAGCGCGCGATGCTCAACCGCGGTGACTTGGTCACGCGACCCACAGAAGAGCGACGCGGCAACCTGCACCTCTTCGGCGGCACCAGCTGGCAGGTCATTCGGCTCACGCCGGAACAAGCCTGGCGCGCGGTCAAAGACAAGCGACGGCTCCGTCACATGCTCCCGCAGGTCGAATCGTCGCGGGTCATCTCCCAGACACCGACGACCGCGACGATTGAGTTCTCCCATCGCTACGGACCGATCAGCGCGACCTATCGCATCCGGTTTCGCTACGACGAGGAGAATCACCAGATCACCTTCCAGCTTGATCCCGCGCACCCCGGTCCGCTTCGCGCCGCTTGGGGGTTCTTCAAGGTGCGCCCCCACGCGGGCAATCGCTCGCTGATCTCATTCGGCGCGAAGATCGACATCGGCTCCGGGCTCGCCATCAGCGCGCTCCGCCCAACGCTTCATGAGTGGATCCTGAAGATCCCGCTCACGATGAAGTGGTACGTCGAAGGTCGCGGGCGCCGCTTTTACGTGCGCTAGCCTGCTAGGAAGCGGCCGCGTCCTGCGGGTTCTGGAGCGCCTGCGAAAGCACGATCACGATCGCGGGAAACACCAAGCTGCAGTAGAGCGCCGCTTCGTAGCTCCCAAACGCGCGCTCTGAGGCGGCGAAGAGGCTCGGCCCGAGCGCGCTCCCTGCGACGATCCACATCATCATGAACCCCATGATCGCGCCGAGGTGCTCGCGTCCGAACCAGCGCGGAAAAGCGACCGTCGAGATCGGTGAGAAGCAGCCACCGCTGATCCCCATCCCGACGACCGCGAGCCAGTAGAGCGACGCGAGGTTCGCGATCGCGTAGAGCGCCATCGCCTGCCCGATCATCATCACGATGATCACGTAGTGAACGCGCACGCGATCCATGACGACGCCCGCGACGAGACCCACCACGGTCGAGACCACCGCGGTGGGCAAGAAGATCGCCACGACCTCGGCCTTGTCCATCTGGACGTGCGCGCCGATGTCGACAATGTGAAACGTGACGCCGGTGATCACGAGCCCTTGAAACGCGAGCGCGAGTGTCCCCGCCCAGAAAGCGCGTGTCCGAACGGCGCGAGATCGCGTGAACTCGATCGCCTCCTGCGCGGCTCCCGCGTCTCGCTTCTTCTCTTGGCCATCCATGACCAACCCGCACAGCTCCGGGTTGTCTCGAAAGAGTAGAAACGCCACCGTCCCCATGATCACGAGGGCGGCGATCGCCATCTCTCGCCAAGCCCCCCGGAAGCCCGCGCGCGTGATCCACGCCGAGAAGACCAGTGGCGCTGACGCAAAGCCAAACGAAACGAAGAGACCCGACACCCCGGTCGCCAATCCGCGCCGCGTGTTGAACCACTTCCCGAGCATCCCCCGGCTCACCATCGTGAGCATCCCCTGCCCGCTGAAACGCAGGCAGACGAACCCGCCAACGATCGCCACGAACATCATCGAACCGCCGCCGAGCGCCGCGCCGACCCGGTCGACCGCGCTCAAGTAGAAGAGCGTCGAGGCGAGCAAGAGGGTCGCCCCCATCGCGGTCAGCCGCGCTCCGAAACGGTCGAAGACTTTGCCGCCCAGGGGCAAGAGGAAGGCGCTCATTAAGGTGCCGACCAAATATGCGGTCGAGAGCGAGAGGCGGGTGAGGCCCGTCGCCTCGATCAGGTCGTCGGTAAAGACGCTCACCCCGACGGTTTGACCCGGCACGCTCATGATCACCCCGATCGTGCTGGCCGCGACGATCACCCACCCATAGAAGAACGGCACCCTGCGCGGCGAAAACGGAACGTCCGGGGAGAGCCGCATGGCCGGCGTCCTACCACATGCGTCCCCGCGGCGAGGCGCAAACGACACGGGCGACCGTTCGACTCGCGGCCCTTCCGCGTTACACTGCTTGCATGCCTTTGCTTCGCCCGCCGTCGGCTGAGACGGTCGCCGTCTTGCGACGCGCGGCGGAGGCACGAGGCGCGCTTCACATCATGGTGAAAGGGAGGGAAGCCGAGCAGGCCCTCTCTGGGATCGCCAAGAGCATGGGAGCCTTCTCCCAAGTCGTGATCGTCCACGCGGGCGATGGCGTTTTCGCGACCTTCGCGCGCATCGCAGCGGCGCTCAACCAGGCGCGGCCTTCCCGTGCACCGATCGATCCGCGCGCGACAAAGGACGCGCGAAAGCTGCTCGTGAACGCCGCCAGTGAAGAGACGACCGTGATCGTCATTCGCGACGCGATCCTGCTCGATCCAGAAACGCGGCTAGCGATCGCCGACGTCCTCACCGGGCCCGCGCCACAGCACACCTTGATCTTCGTCACCGCGGACGCCCCTGGCCTCTCTCTCCCCGGCACCGCGCACGAGATACAGTGCGCCCCGCTCACGAACGCGCAGCTCCGCGCGTTGCTCCAAGACGAAGAGGTCGTTCAAGAACTACGCACGCGCACCGCGGGTTCGCTCCGTCGCCTTGAGCAATGGCTGACCCACCAAAACACGAACGTCGAGACCTCCGTGCTGGACGCCTTGAGCGTGGTCGGCCCTTGTTCCGTGGACACGCTCTCCCTTTTTCTCGGCCTCGATCTCAGCGCGGAGGCGTTGCTCGCGACCGGCGAAGTGCTCGGCACTCCCGACGCGATAGCGACGCGCCCCCGCGAGCTCTCCGCCGCGACGGCCAACTCGCTCCACGCTCGCGCGGAGCAGTTCTTCGCCGACGACCCGGTGAAGCGGTTCCACCACGCCCTCGCCTCGTCTTCTGCGACGGCGGACATGTGCCTGGCGGCGGCTGAGATTCACGCGGCCAATGGTGCCCGCGTTCGCGCCGCGGATGTACTCCGGCGCGGCGCGGCGCTCGGCGACCTCCGCGTCACCGAGGCGCTCGCCGACACCTTGGTCAACCTCGGGAGCTATCGCGAAGCGCTCCCCCATGCCCTCGCGACACAGCACCGACCGCGCGGCTTGGCCCGTCTCGTCCGCGTCTACACGCAGCTCGGGCGCTTCGCCGACGCGCTCTCCACCATCCCCCTGGACAGCGCCGACCCGTCGCTCCTCGCTCAGCGCGCGGAGCTCAGTTTTCAGATGGGCAACTACGCGATGGCAGCCGCGATCGCGGAGACGCTCACCTCCTCCGACGCACAGCTCGACGCGTTTCAGACGCTCGCGAAGGTCTCCCTTTATCTCAAACCGGGTTCTGCGGACGCGGCCTACCGCGCCTACGAGACCGCCGCGCGTGCGTTCCCCGACGAAGGCGTCGCGACCGAGCACGTCGCGCTCGCGGTCGGTGGTCGCGGGGTCGCCGCCCTTCGTAAAGGGGAACCACGGCGCGCGCGCGCGCTCCTCACGCAAGCGCACCGGCTCGCGACGGAGCATCGCGCGGAGAAGGCGCTCGCGCTCTCCTGCATCAACCTCGCGGTGCTCGCCCACCGAGAGCACGACTACTCCCGCGCGCGCGAGCTGTACGAAGAAGGCCTTCAGCACCTCAAGGTGACGGGACACGCGATCTCTATCGCCTGGTGCTCCCTCAACCTCGGCGAGCTCTATGAGTCGATGGGCGGGACCGCTCGCGCGCAGACCTTGGCGCTAAGCGCGCTCGCCGGCGCGTCAGACAACCCGCGACCACGTGGCGGCGCGCTCCTCCTGCTCGGCCGCATCGCGCTGGCCGAGGGTCGCCTCGATGACGCAGAGCTCTCGCTCACGAACGCCCGGGATCTGCTCAAGGCGCACGACCCGGTTCGCGCGGAAGCGGCGTTGGTCGAGCTCTGCCGCGTCGCCCTCGCCGGTGGCGACGCGAACCTCGCCTTGACGCTCTCTCAATCAGAGACCCCTTCGACCCGCGCGCATGAAGTCGACCACGCGATCATCGCGGCTCGCGCAACAGACGACCTTGCCGCTGCGCTCGACGCGGTCGCTCTCGCCGACACCCTTCCCCGAGATCTACGTCGGCAGCTCAAAGCGCGACTCACGCGTCTGCAGATCAGCGACTGCGGTACCACCCGCGCAGAGGCCCACGCCTGCTTCGCGCGCATCCGCGAAACGGTTCCCGCCAGCCTCAAGGCCGAGTTCGATCAGACCGACCTCGCGCGCGCGCTCGCGCGCCCTCGCGCGCGCGTCTCGTCGAAGAAGCCCTCCTCCTCTTTCGTTGTCGCGTGCGAGAAGAGCCGGCGACTGCTCTCAACCGTCGAGCGCGTCGGGCCGAGCCCTTGCTCCGTGCTGGTCCTCGGCGAGAGCGGTGTTGGCAAAGAGCTGATCGCGGAGCGGATTCACCTCGCGAGCGGGCGCACCGGAGAGATGGTGCGCGTCAACTGCGCCGCCCTCGTCGAGTCCCTCTTGATGAGCGAGCTCTTCGGTCATGAACGAGGCGCTTTCACCGGCGCTATCGCGCGCAAGCGCGGACGCTTCGAAGCGGCCGACCGTGGCACCATCTTCTTAGACGAGGTCGGCGAGATCGCGCCGCGCGTCCAGGCCGCGCTGCTCCGTGTTCTGCAGGAGCGGACCTTCGAGCGCGTCGGCGGGCGCAACTCCATCAAGGTGGACGTTCGCATCATCGCGGCCACCAATCGCGACCTCCCCGCCATGGTCGAGGCGGGCACCTTCCGCAGAGACCTCTTCTATCGGCTCAACGCGGTCACGCTCTTGGTTCCGCCGCTTCGTGAGCGCGTGGAAGAGATCGTCCCGCTCGCCGAGGCCTTCCTCGCGGCAGACGCGAAAGGTCGCCGGCTCGACGAAGCGGCGCGCGACGCCCTCCGTCGGCACGGCTGGCCAGGCAACGTTCGACAGCTGAAGAACGTGATGAAGTCCGCATCGATCTTCGCCGAAGGCGACACGATCTCGGTCGACGATCTCGGGCTCACGCCCGCGGCAACAGAGAGCCCGGCCGTACAAGAAGCCGGCTCCGATCGCGAGCCGCCCGTCGATTACATCGGTACGCTGATGTCCGGCGAGAACTCGCTCCGCGAGATCAAAAAGATCCTCGAGCGCGATTGCATCGCACACGCGCTCGCTCAGACGGACGGCAACATTACGCGCGCCGCCGCCCTCCTCGGAATGAAACGCCCGAGGCTTTCCCAGCTCGTCAAAGAGCATGGGTTGAAAGAACGAGAACCGACATGAAGATCCACTCCACTCTCAAGCACCTCCGCGTGTGCGTCGTCATCGCGCTCGCGTCCCTCGGCCTGGGCGGGTGCCTCGCTGATCTTGAGGGCTCTTCTCACGAGATCGAGCTCGCGTTCGTCCCCACTGTTCGCTACGTCGACTACTCGGTTTGGTCGGAGCTGGAGAGCGGCTGCGACGGTGCGCTCGCCGACCTCTTGTCCCGTGACACCTTGCCCGGCGAGATCGTCTTCGCCCGAGCGGAAGGCGAAGAGTCACTGGGCGTCATCCTTCACGAAGGCATCGCGCTCTGCGTCGACACCTGGGAGATCCTCGAGCAAGAAGCGCAGCTCCTCAACCTCGACCTCGATCACGTCAAGGGCGACCCCTCGCCGGACCCGATGCTCCCGATGGAAGAGCCGCGCTGAACTCGACTGCGACGTCTTCAAAAGGAACGCCCTAGCCGCAGCGCCCTAGCCGCAGAGCGCAGCGCCAGCCGCAGAGCACGGCGCCAGCCGCAGAGCACAGCGCCAGCCGCAGAGCACAGCGCTAGCCCCAGAGCACAGCGCTAGCCGCAGAGCACAGCGTCCTCACGGCACACCGACGTGATGAATTCGTAGTTGACCGAGATCCCTGGCGAAGCGAAGCCGTCTCGAATCTGTCCATCGAGGAGGCCGGTCTCATCCGGGAGCGCGTCCACGTCGAGCGTCCCCGCGAGAAACTCTGAACAGTCCCCTTCGGGGTCGCAGATGGCCGCGTAGCCGACGGCAGGGTCTGTGAGATCATATCGACCGCCGACCTCGAGCGCGTCCGCGTAAAGCGTCACGCGCACATAGAGCTCTTCTGGGACATCGCAGAACCGGATCGCGCCTTCTGGATAAACGGGCAGAATGATCTCCCACGCGGGGCCGTCGTCGGGACCGCACGCCGCGCGGCTGTATCCACGCGCCGGCGGCTGAGCGCCCACGCCTTCGCAAGGCGTGAAGTCCCAACACCAGTTGGGCACGCTCCCCGACTCGATCTCGACGCGCTGGTCGCCGAAGGAAAGCGCTCCCGAGAGCGACGCGGTCTCCCCGACCGCGAGGAACGAGAGAACAAAGCGCCCCTCGGTCGCCGAGGTACATTCGTCCGCGCGACACAGCCGCGCTTGAATATCGTCTTCGCCCACCGTGAAGTAACGACGCTCTTCGGCGAAGCCGCCGCTCGACGGGATCGTGACCTCCAGGTAGTCGCCGTCCGTATCGCAGCCGTCCACGTCGCCGAGCGGGTAGGTGAAGACGCTTCGGGTGGGTTCACAGAGCCGCGTAAAGTTCGGCTCGTCCGCGCTGGTGATCACGATCGTGGTCGGGAGCGTCGCGTCGGGCGCCGCGGAATCAGTACCGGCGTCGGAGGCCGCGTCTGGCGCGCTCGTGTCCGCTCCGCCTGCGTCCTCGAAGGGAGCACCGCCGCTGTTGTAGCAGCCGACCAAAAACGGAATGGCGAGGAGCGCCGGGAGAAGTCGTTTCGCGAAGTTCATATCTCTCACCTGAGCAACGCCTGTACCAACGTCCATCCAGCGATGACTCGCCGCGAAACGCCCTCCAGACGCGCCACGGTGTGTCAGATTCTAGTCACGTGTTGAACCGGATGTCGTGACCCTGTTGCGGATAACGCAACGTCCTATCCCGTTCCCCGAGATGGCACGCGGACGTCGACCAAAGAGAAAGCGCCCGCGGCGAAACCGGGGGCGCTCTCCGTTGGTGGCGTGGCCGCTACGCGATCGCGATGCCGAGCTTTTCGCGAAGCTCGAAGTACGCGCTCGAGACGCTGTACAGGTAGAGCTCCTTGAGTCGGTTCTTTTGAATCGCCTGATCCTCACCGCTCGCGTTGATGAGCGTCGCGCTGATCTGGAGGTCGTTGCTCATGATGAACCCGACGCGATCCGCGGTGTAGTCGATCGCGGCGACCCAGCGCTTCATGTCGAGCTCCGGCGCGGCCGCCAAGAGCTTCTGGACGAGCCCGTTGAGGGTCCGTCGATCGCCCGCGGAGATGTGCTGCTGGAGCGCCTGGAGATGAGCTCCGACCGTCGCCTGCATCTTGGGCGGCACCGGGAACTCCGGCGTCGCGCTCTTGATCGCGGCGATGAGCCACGCGCGGAGACCGCCACCGGTCGGGACCAAGTGACGAAGGTAGTGACCCGCGCGGTAGAAGCTGACGTGACGTCCCGCGACGAACGCGAGCGCTTGATCAGGACCGCCGGCGAGCGCGCCCTTGCCCAGGCCGATGGCCGGAGGGCTGGTGAAGAGAACGCTGAGCCCGCCTGGGTCAGCGGTCCGCGCGTAGATCGGCGGCAGCTCAAGCTTGGTCACGCCCGCGACGTAGTGGAGCGTCTGCGCCATCACCGCGTCGTCGTTCTCCGCGTCTCGACGATCACTCTCGCTCACGCTGAACGCGCTGAGCGGCTGACTCCGCGAGGCGGCGACCGCCGGCGTGATGGTGGCGAAGATCCCCGTGAGCAAGGGATCCTGCTCGTGGTGAATGACGTTGTTGAACCAGATCTCTTCGTTGAAGAAGTCCTGCGCTTCGGCCGGGTGACGTGAGCGGTGCTTCTTGAAGAAGGACTTCTCTTCCGCGCCGGCCATGTTGAGCACGCGGAGCGTCTGGCACATGCACCACGACTCGTCGGCGCGCTTCATGTCGGTGTAGAGCTGACGCAGCGCCTGGTACGACTCAACGCGGTACGGGCTCAAGCGGAGGAGCTGGTGATGCGCCTCGACCGCTTCCTTGAAGTAGAGGCGGGGGTCGCCAGCGTAGCTGTCTGCCAACATCTTGAGACGCTTCTGGTTCTCCGGCTCCAGCTTCTGCGCCTCTTCGTACGCCGCGTAGGCGTCCGCGGGGTCGTCGAGCTTGTCCTTGTTGAGCTCGCCGAGCGCGTCCCACAGACCTGCGCGCACCCCGGCGTCTCCGTTTGAGCCCAAACGTCCGAGCTGGTCGCGGTAGACGAGCGAGAGCTTGTGCCAGTCCTCGGCGTCCTTCAGGCACTTCACGAGACCCTCGAAGGCCTTCGCGTTGTTGCCGTCGTTCTCGAGGGCTTGCTCGTAGTAGTCGGCGGCCTCGTCATGACGCTTCAGCTCGCGATGCGCGATGGAGCCCGCGGTCGCGTAGTACTTCGTCAGCTGGCGCGGATCATCGACCAGCTCGGCGATACGCAGGATGACCTCGACCAAGCGCGACCAGTCCTTCGTGCCCGAGTAGACGCCCATCAGCTTGGTGAGCAGGTTCCGGTCGTCGGGCGTGATCTCGAGCGCCTGCACGTAGCGCTTCCCGGCTTCCGTGCGATCGGACTTCTTGTCCATCAGGATGTCGCCCGCACAAACGAAGAGATCGAAGCACTCGTTGTCGCTGGCGTTCATCAGGCGACGGTCGATCGTCTTGAGCGCGTCGTCCCACTTGCCCTGGGCCTCGTAGGCCTGACGCAGCGAGTCGAGGGGACCTGGCTCCTCGGGAAGCAAACCGGCCGCTTCGTCGAGGAGCGGGATCGCTTCCTTGTGCGCGCCGGAGCGACGCGCGGCTTCACCGCGACGGTAGAGCACTCGTCCACGCTCGGCGCCGCTGAGGTCACCGTCGAACTTCTCTTGGAGGTCGCGGTAAAGCTCCGCCGCTTCGTCCGCCGCGCCCGACTCGAACGTCACCTCCGCGAGCCGCTCGAGCACCTCGCGATCGTTGGGCGCGAAGGCCTTGGCGTTGAGGTACGCGCGCTGCGCCTTGTCGAACTGGTCCAGCTTGCGGAAGGCGTCACCACACTGGACGCACACGTCACGCGCGACGCCCTGCTCCATGTCGGAGGTGCGAGACAAGAGCGGTTCGTAGTGCTTCACGGCCGCGGCGAAGTCGGCGCTCGCGTACGCCAGGTCGCCGAGACCGCGCGCCGCCGGGGTGCAGGTTCCGTCAAGCGAGAGCGCCTCGTTGTACGCCGACAGCGCTTCCCGGTCGTCTTCGAGACGCTCACGGTAAAGGTTGCCCAGCTCTGCGTAGAGCTCTGCGCGACGGCTGTTGCCATCAGTCATGTCGATCTCGCGACGCAAGATCTCCGCGGCGCCATGCGCGTCCCCGCGCTCCGCGTAGATACCGCGCAAGGCAGCGGTCGCGTCGGTGGACTTGGCGTCCGCGTCGAGCGCGCGCTTGAAGCGATCGATCGCGCGGTCCTTGTCACCGGAATCGGCCAGGAGACGACCAGCGCGAACCCAGAGCTGAGCCTTCTTCTTTCCGTCGGACTCACGCTCCGCCATGGTCTCGACCGCGGTCACCGCGCCCGCGGCGTCGCCCGAGCTCGCCTGAATCCGCGCTGAGAGGTCGAGCGCCTCGTTGTTGTCCGGGTCGATCGCGAGGACCCGCTCACAGAACCCGCCCGCGCGGTCTGGCGCGCCGACATCCGTGAAGAGCGTCTTCGCTCCCTGGAGCAAGAGGTCCACCTTGCGCTTGCTGTCCGTGACCGCGTTGGCGTGGCGGTCGAGCGTGTCGACCAGATCGTCGAAGCGCTGCACCGGACGGTAAAGACGGGCGAGCGCGACGTTTGCGTTGTCGTTGCCGGGCTCGATGTCGACGATGCGCTCGAAGGCTTCGATCGCCTTCTCGTGGTCTACGAACTCTTCTTCGTGAATCGCGCCGATGTGCTCAAAGAGCGCGATCCGCTGACGGGGCGTCGCGGAGGAGTCGAGCTGCTTGTTCAGCACCCCGAGGAGATCCTCGAAGCGACCACGACGCGCGTAGAGGCGCTCGAGCCCCTTGAGCGCGCCCATGTTCATCCCGTCATGCGCGAGCGCGGACTCGTAGCTGACCTGCGCCTTGTCGAGATCGTCGAGGCGATCCTCTTGGAACTCGGCGAGCTTCAGCAGCGCGGTGATCTTGTCGTCACCGGTCGCCTTCTGGGTTCGGGTGTTCAGAAGGTCGCCGACCTTCGCCCACTCCTTCTGATCGGTGTAGATGGTCTGCAGACCGTCGAGCGCGAGCGGGTGCCCGGGATCGTCTCCGAGGACCTTGTTGAACATCTCCATCGCCGCGTCGGCGTTGCCCATCTTGCGGAGCACGGTGTCGGCGGCCTGCGCGCGGAAGTCACGGGCGTGCGCCGGGTTGCCAGAGGCGTCGGCGCGCGACACCAAGACCTGCACGTACTCGTTCCACGACTGCGCCTTGCGATAGAGCTCCGCGGAGCCCTCGTAGGCGGCGTCGTTGGTCGGGTCGAGCGCGATGGCCTGGCCGTAACAAGAGACCGCGAAGTCCGGGCGCGAGAGGCGGTTGCCGTACCAGCCGCCCATCAACGTGTAGAGCCGCACCTTGTCGCTCGCGTCACTGTCCTCGCTCTGGACCGCTTCCGAGAGCGCTGTCATCGCCTCGTTCCACATGTCCGGCGAGTTCCCCGCGATGCGCTCGATCTCGCGCGCGGTTCGCTCGTCGCTCGGGTCGTCGGTCAGCGCCTGCACCCAGAGCACGAAGGCGTTCTCTTGGGAGTCGAGCTTCTCGTCGTAGATCTCAGCGATCTCGCGGAAGATGGCCGCGCGCGCGTTGGCGTCGGTCTCGGCCTCGGCCCGCTCGAGCAAGTGCTCGGCCAGCGCTTCGGGGTCTTCCTTGCTGCGAAGGATCTCTTCGACGCCTGCGCGCGCGAGGGTGTTCTCAGCGTCGTGCTCGAGGAGCGATTGGTAGGTCGCGAGCGCGGCGTCATTGTCGCGCAGCTCCGCTTTCTGAATGCGCGCGACGCGCAACAAGAGTGCGACCTTCTCTTTCCCGTCGAGCTTCTCGCCCGCTTCGCCGAACACTTCGATGGCCTTGTCCCAAGCCCCCGCCGGCGCCGCGATGGCCTCGAGGTTGTCCGCGCGCTCCTCGTTCTTTGGCTTCTCGAGGAGCTTCTTCTTCGCTTTGCCGAACGCCTTCGTGTCGAGGTCTTCGAGCTTCTCGGCGCGACGGCCAACGTTCTCGATCGCGTCGAGGAACGAGCGCGCTGACGGGAAGCGGTCCTTGGGGTCTTTCGAGAGCGCCTTGAGCACCACCTCGTCGAGATCCTTTGGGACCCAGCCCTTGGGGCCGTGGGCGCTCGGCGGCTCGGGCTGCGCCGCGATGTGCTTCGCGATCACCTCGAACGCCGTGTCCGCGGTGAACGGCGCGCGTCCAGAGACGATCTCGTAGATCATGACCCCGACCGCGTAGAGATCGGCCGAGGCACCGACCGGCTTACCGAGCGCCATCTCGGGCGCGATGGCCTTGGCCTTGCCGAACACGCGAAGCGTACCGACCGCGTCAGCGTGGGGCGCGCCACCGGCGAGGAGGCGATGCGCACCGCCGTCCACGAGAACACCGCTCGGCTCAGAGCGGGTTCCGTCCTCGCGGGTCTGGCGAACGATGAACACGTTGCTGGCTTTCACGTCGCCGTGAGTGAGCCCGCGGTCGTGAAGCTCCGCGAGCGCGAGCAAGACGCCGCGCAAGATCGGCTTCGCCTCGTTGATGTGCACAGGTCCAACACGATCGATCCGCGCGGACAGGGTCTGACCTTCAACGTAGTCGGTCGCGACCCAAGGCCGACCATCGGCGAGGACACCGCAGCGGTCGATGCCCGCCACGTTCTCGATGCCCGCCCGCGCAATGGCGCGTTGGTTCGTGAGGTAGCGTGAGACCGCCGAACGATCACGCGAGAGGCTGGAGCGGATGACCTTGACCGCGAAGCGGCTCGGCTTCGCGTCACCCTCGTTCTTGCGCTCCGCGAGGAACACCGTGCCGAGGCTTCCGTCCGATGAGATCTTCTTGATGACGCGCAGGTCTTCGAGATCGCGGCCGGGCTTCAGATCGCGTCCCTGGCGACCCTCGAAGAGCGCGCCGAGCGCCTTGGTGCGTTTGCCAGAGAGGACGATCGCGTCGGCGAGCGCTTCCAAGGCGTCGTGCCGTTCACACTGAGACACGATCGCGCGGGCGAACGCGCCCTTGCCTTGATCGCTGCCGAGCTCTTCCGGGTCGTAGCCCAGGAGCTCGCTCGTCATGATGTTGAGCTCGTCCAGTTCGAACAGTCGCTCAAGCTCTCCGCGGAGGAGATCGGTCATCTCGGTCATCGAGGTCTTACCTATTAATTAGGGCCCAGCTCAGGCCACAGAAAAAGCGCCAACCGGAACGCACGCAGCGCTCACAGGAGGCGCGGAATCCTATACAGAAGGAGCCCGCGATCCAAGCTGATACCGCTCGACCGCCGCGGCCCACAAACCCCACTCCAGATCACTGTTTTCGGGCCAAAAGACACACCGCGATACAAAGCCGCGACATCAATCGCGCAGACCGCTCCCTAGGTTGTCGTTTTAGACATTTGCCCGAGGTCGCCCTCGGGCGCGGAGCACACATTATGCGATCCCTTCCTCACCTCCTTCTTTCGCTCTTCGTCCTGTCGACGGCGGGCTGTGGTGATGATCCAGAAACGGTCACTGACCTTGGTGGTGACACCGAGTTTCGCTTTGAGGGTTGGGCCGACAACTGGTTCGCGTTGTACGTCGGGGAAGAGCTCGTCCTCGAGGACAGCGTCTCGATCAACACGGAGCGTTCGTTCAACGCGGAGAGCATCGTCTTCACCGGGGACTATCCGCTCGAGCTCAACTTCATTCTCAAGGACTACAAAGAGAACGACACCGGGCTTGAGTACATCGGCGAGAGCAACCAACAGATGGGCGACGGTGGCTTCATCATGCAGATCACCGACACCGCGACAGGACAAGTCGTCGGCGTCTCCGACGAGAGCTTCACCTGCACCGTGATTCACACCGCTCCTCTCGACACCGCCTGCGAGAGCGAAGCGGATCCCGTCGCGGGAACCGCGCCTTGCGATTTCACTGATCTCGGCGAGCCGGACGGATGGCTGGCGGCGGACTACGACACCAGTGGCTGGGTCTCGACCACCGTTCACTCCGCTGCCGATGTCGACCCGAAGCTCGGCTACGACGAGATCAGCTGGGACAGCGAAGCCGAGCTGATCTGGGGACCGGACCTGGAGCGCGACAACACGGTGCTCTGCAAGGTGACGATCACGGCCCCCTGATAACTCGAGAGAGAGCGTGAACCGATCGTGAGCGATCGGTTCGCCCTCGCGGCTTGAGCGGCGACCCTTGTGGACCGCTTTGACGTTCGCTCGGGAAACGGGAAACACTGTGGCCGTGCGGACTCCTCACGGTCGCTTCTGCGTCAACGCTCTCGTCGCGCTCTTCACATTGCTTGTGGGGCCCGATGTGAGCGCGCAACGATCGGCGCCTGTGGCTGAACCGCGCGGCGTCGTGGTCTTGAGCGTCGAGGGCGACGTGGACACGCGCGCACTTCGCGCCGCCTTGGCCGAACAGCTCGGGCGTCTGGTGATCGCGGTGAACGAACTCTCGCGTCCCGTCGGAGCCCAAGACGTGCTCGCCAGCATCGTCATCTCTGGTGAACGAGTGCACTTCGCGGCACACGTCGGCGGTCGGAACACGTCAGACGTGGTTCCGCGCGGACGCTCGATCCAGACGACCTGCCTCGATCTCCTACGCGCGGTCCTCTCACCGGAGCACGCGCGCTTGATGCCATGGTCGGAAGGTCCGCCCAGAGTGGTCTCTGCTGCTGCCCTCAAGCCGTGGCTTCGCGTGCGTCACGAAGACGCGCGATCGCTCAGCTCACCGCGACCACGCGGATCCCGTCGATAGCAGACGCCGTCAGAGGTCGTAGAGCTCGCCGAACTTCGTCTCGAGGTAACGCATGAACGGGGCGTGCGTGAGCGGCGCGCCGGTCGCGTTCTGGATGAGCGCGTCCGGGAGGTAGCGACCGCCGTGTTGGTAGACGTTCTCGACAAGCCAACCGCGAAGCTGCGTGAAGTCACCGCGGGCGACGTCCCGCTCGATCGTCTCAGACGACTTGAGCGCTGCGTCGTAGAACTGCGCGCTCATGATGTTGCCCAAGGCGTAGCCCTGGAACGTGCCGCCGACCGTGGTGCAGTACCAGTGAATGTCTTGGAGGACACCGACCGTGTCGGTCTCCGGGACGACGCCGAGGTCGCTCTTCATGCGCGCGTTCCAGGCCTCCGGAAGGTCACGGACCTTGAGCTCGCCCGTGAGCAGCTGAAGCTCGAGGTCGAAGCGAAGCATGACGTGCAGATTGTACGTCACCTCGTCTGCGTCCACGCGGATGAGCGAGCGCTCCACTGTGTTGATCGCGCGGTACATCGCCTCGGCGTCCACATCCTTGAGCGCCTCCGGGAAGGTCTCTTGAAAGCGTGGGAAGAAGCGATCCCAGAACGCGCGGCTCCGACCGACGCGGTTCTCCCAGAGCCGCGACTGGCTCTCGTGAACACCGGTTGAGGTGCCGTGACCGAGCGGCGTGCCGTCCAGGGCCGCCGCGATGTTCTGCTCGTAGAGCGCGTGCCCGGCCTCGTGGATCGTCGAGTAGAGCGAATCCGTTGGGTCGTGCTCTTGCGCGCGGGTCGTGATGCGGATGTCGCCCGCGGCGAAGCGAATCATGAACGGGTGCGCGGCCTCATCGATCCGTCCGCGCGAGAAATCGTAGCCGAGCGCCTCGATCACTTCGCGGTTGAAGGCGTACTGCTTCGGGATCGGGAAGCTCCGCGAGAGGAAGTCGCGACGCGGCCCTTGCTTGTCAAAGATCGCGTTCGCCAGCGGGACCAGCTCCTTGCGAAGACCGGAGAAGACCGACTGGATCGACGCGACCGTCATTCCAGGGTCGTGCTCGTCGATGAGCGGATCCGCCACGTGGTCTTGGTCCGGGAAGAAGCCCGCCAAGCGGCGACTGAGCTCGACCGTCTTCTCGAGCACCGGCGCGATCGACGCGAAGTCGTTGTTCGGCTTCGCTTTGGTCCACGCGACGTAAGACGCCGCGGTGTGCTCCTTGAGCTCGGTGACGAAATCAGTCGGGAGGCGACGCGCGCGCATGAAGTCTCTGGTCGCGCGGCGGACCAACGCTCCGTCCGCGCTGTCCTCGTCCTGAACGGAGCGAAGGCTGCCGAGGAGATCCCCAAGACGCGTCGAGGTGCGGCGCTGATGAACGAGCTTCCCGATGAGCGCCATCTGGCGACCCCGCGCGACCGCGCCGCCTTCCGGCATCTGCGTCTGCTGGTCCCATTCCATGAGCTGATCAATCGAGCTCAGGTCTTCGATCTCGCGGAGTTCGTCTCGTAGTTCGCTCAGGGAGTCGGTCATGGGGCGGAACATAGGCCTAATCATGGGGCTGGTCGAAGCGAATGAATGGCGCTTCAATTACAAACCGGCCGGTCGGTCAGGTTGCTCATTGCGAATCCGTCCGCACTGAAAGAAGCGTACGATCACGCCGAACGTGAAGAGCGAAAGCATGGGTGCTTGCGCGATCGGTCCGCGGGGAACCATGCTGCGTCCGTGTTCGGCATTGGTGCGGGCGAATTTATCGTGGTCGCGATCGTGCTCTTGCTCGCGGTTGGACCGGACAAGATGCCGAAGTTCATGAAGACCGTGGCCAAGGGTCTCCGCGACCTTCGCGCTGCGTCCGATGAACTGAAGCGGCAAGCGGGGCTCGACGAGCTGCTCCGCGACGACACCGTCCGTGAGCTCCGCACGATGGGCCGCGACATCAAGAAGACGGTCAACCAGTCGATCCAAGAGCCGGTCAAGCGACGCATGACCGCCGCGGACTTTGCCGAGGAGTCGCCCGCGAAGGGCGTAGACCTCGACCTCGTGGAGCGACGCCTGAGCGAAGACCACGTCAGCGATGACCTCGCGGGAGAACCCGCTTGAGCAACGCCGAGGCTGGCTTTGGCAACCCGGAGGTTCCCGAAGACGACGTTGAGATGTCGTTCTTTGATCACCTGCGCGAACTCCGGAAGCGCTTGGTGCTCTCGATCATCGGGATCCTCCCCGGCGTCGTGGTCGGTTGGATCTTCAAAGAGGAGCTGCTCGACCTGCTCCTCGCGCCGCTCGTCACGGCCTACAACTCGTTGGGGCTCGGTCAGCCCGAGATTCACTTCGCGAACCCGATCGATCCCTTCGTCGCGTACCTGAAGATCGCGGTAGTCGCGGGCGCGATGCTCTGCGCGCCGTGGCTCTTCTATCAACTGTGGGCGTTCATCTCACCGGGGCTCTATCGGCGCGAGAAGCTAATGGCGATCCCCTTCGTCATCGCGTCGACCGGTTGTTTCCTCGGCGGCGCGGCCTTTGGCTACATCATCGTCTTCCCTCTGGGCTTCGAGACGTTCCTGGACTTCGCAGGGATGATGCCGAGCGAGAACATCAACCTGCGACCCACGTTGATGATCACGGAGTACCTCTCGTTCTCGACGCGCCTCTTGCTCGCGTTCGGCGTGGTCTTCGAGGTCCCGGTCGTGGTGACGTTCTTGGCGGTCGCGCGCATCGTGCACTGGAAGCAGCTGGCGGCGTTCGGTCGCTGGTGGATCCTGTGCGCGACGTTCTTGGCCGCGTTCCTCACGCCACCCGACGTGGCGTCGCAGATGATGATGCTGGTGCCGCTTGTGGTGCTCTACTTCATCTCGGTGGGGATCGCGGCCATCATCCAGTTCCGCGATCCGGCGCCGGGCTCGGTCACCGAGGACGGGTTCGAGCGTTAGGTCGCAGCGCGTTCGAGAGTCCTTGATCGATCGAGTGGCTCTGTCGTTCTTGAGTTGGCTCATGCTGCGGATGGCAGATGGGGCGCGCCAGCTTCCGTCGCGTTGCGTGAGTTCCTCGAGGAAGCTTCTGACCCCACCCGCCCATCCTCCGCGTTTCAACGAGAGTTCGCCGCTCGGGTGTTGAACGCGCTGCTTTTCTTTTGAGAGGGGACCGCGGTCCTCGCGTCGTCTTCATCGTCATCGGTCCCTTCGCGATCGATCGAGTTGGCTCTGTCGTTCTTGAGTTGGCTCATGCTCCGGATGGCAGAAGGGGCGCGCCAGCTTCCGCCGCGCAGGGCGACGTTCGCGAGGATGTTTCTGTTCTACTCGGGCTCGCGGCGCGGTTGGCTCACGCCCCCCATCCCCATCTCTCACTCTCCGTCCGCCGCGCAAGAGAACTCGCGAGTCGGAACAGCACCGACGTACTTGGCGCGCGGCCGAAGCAAGCGTCCCGTTCGCTGTTGTTCTTCGAAGTGCGCGCACCAGCCGATCACGCGTCCGCACGCGAACACGCACGTGAAGAGCTCACGAGGGATCTGGAGCGCCTCGAGCAGGATCGCGGTGTAGAACTCGACGTTCGCGCGTAGTGAGCGCTCCGGGTAACGCGCAGCGAGGAGACGCTCGGCCACTTGTTCGACTTCGCGAGCGAGCGCGAGGCGAGGTGAGGGCGCTCCCGCCGCGAGCTCTTCCAGGGCGCCCGATAGTACCGCGGCGCGTGGGTCGCGGACCCGATACACGCGGTGACCCATTCCCATGATGCGCTCTTTGCGCGCGAGCTTGGCCTCGAGGTAACCGATCGCGTCGCCGGATTCTGCGATGGCGTCGAGCATGTCGAGCACAGGTCCGGGCGCGCCGCCGTGGAGCGGACCCTTGAGCGCGCCGAGCGCGGCGGTCACGGCGGACACGAGGTCAGATCCTGTCGACGCGACGACGCGCGCGGCGAAGGTGGAGGCGTTCATCCCGTGGTCCGCGACGGTGACGAGGTAACGCGCGAACGCCCGCGCTTCTGCAGTCGTGACCTCGGACCGACGAATCGCGCGCAGCAACGCAGCGGCGTGCTCGGTTTGACCACCGAACTCCGCCGAGGCCCGAACCGAACGAGCGGTCGCGAGCGCAACGGTCGCGATAAGGGTGGCGGGCGACGCATCGCTCGGGAGCGAGGCCACGGTCGCGCGAACCGAATCGATCGGCGGTCCGGTCACAACGGTTTGGGGGTGCGCCTGTGCGGAGACGCGCGCGCTCTCGAGGTCGCCAGAGAGGCCAAAGAGCGAGAGCGCGGTTTCGACGGATGGCGCAAGCTCCGCCACGGGGACTCCGCGCAACCAGAGCGCCCCCTTCGCTCCGTCGACCATGCTCATCTCGGTCTCAGCGACCACTACGTTCTCGAGTCCAGACATCGGCACCTCCTCGAGCGCGAACGTCCAACACGGGCCCCGCGCTCGCTTTCAAGCTGGGCGCGGCGCGTGACTTGATCAACATTGATTGCATAATCAATGTCATGGATTCGTCTCTCTCTTCGTCCGACGTCTGGCTCGACGCGACCCGCGCGGCGGAGATCCTCGGCGTCAAACGCGCAACGCTCTACGCCTACGTGAGCCGCGGTCAGGTTCGGAGCCATGTCGTGCCGGGCGCGCGCGGTCGCCGCTATCACCGCGACGATGTTCTGCGGTTACGGACCCGAAGCGACGCTCGCAAAGGACACGGCGCGGTCGCGGCTGGGGCGCTCCGCTTTGGTGAGCCAATCTTGGACTCCGCGATCACCGACATCCGTCCGGGCGGTCCACACTATCGAGGTTACTCCGCAGTGGAGCTGAGCGGTCACGCGCGCTTCGAGGAGGTCTGCGGGATCTTGTGGGAGTCGGCGGACGCCTTCGCGAACCCACCGCGCGTCTCCGTTCCGCGAATCACGGCCGCGCGACCGTTCCAGATCCTGCCGCGGCTCGTTCCGGCTATCGCGCATCGTGATCCGGATCGCGGGCTCCGCGCGGAGCGCCTCACGGCGGAGCGGCTGCTGACGCAGCTGGTGCGCGCGTTGGATCCGGGCGCCGACGCCCAGTCGACGATCGCCTCCTCGCTCTTGGTCGCGCTCGGAGGCAAACCCATTCGCTCGCACGTCCGCGCGATGGAGCGCGCGCTGATCGTGATCGCGGACCACGAGCTCAACCCCTCCAGTTTCACCGCGCGCGTCACCGCATCGGCGGGCGCGGATCTCTACGCCTGCGTCAGCGCCGCTCTCGCGACCCTCTCTGGGAGCAAACACGGCGGGATGAGCGATCGCGTCGAAGCGCTCCTCGACGAGATCGGATCGCCGCGGCGCGCGATCGAAGTGGCGCGCGATCGCGCGCAGCGGGGCGAAGCGCTCCCGGGTTTCGGACACCCGCTCTACCCGGACGGTGACCCACGCGCGCGCGTCGTGCTCGACAACCTCCCTAAGAAGACCAAAGGAGCGAGCGTCGCCCTCACCTTGAGAGACGCGGTCGCGCTCGCGGGAGGAGAAGCCCCCACGGTGGACCTCGCGCTCGCCGCCCTCGCCCGCTCGCTCTCGCTCGTCCCCGGTGCCGCGCTCGCGATCTTCGCGGTCGGCCGCACCGCGGGGTACGTCGCGCATGTGTTGGAACAGCGCGGTCAGCCTCTGGTTCGACCTCGCGCGCGCTACATCGGCGACTAACTAGCGTCCGCGCCACTCTTCCGCTGGGTACTTCGCGGCGTTCTTCTTCATCTTCTTCTGCACCACGGACAAGAGATCGATCCCGACGCGATCGGCGAACATGAGCAGCGTCACGAGGACGTCCGCGACCTCGTCTTCGATCGCTTCGCGATGTTCCTCGGAGCGACAGTGGGCATCGGACGCCGCGCCCTCGATCCAGCGAAGCTCGCTCAACAGCTCTCCCGCTTCCGACGCGATCGCCATCGCGAGGTTCTTCGGGTCATGAAAGGGCTCCCACTCTCGCTCCGCGACGAAGGCGCGGATCTCTTGAAGCATCAGGTCGAGGCGGTCAGGCGAGTCAGGCATGCCGCTCAACCGTAGCGGATCCCAAAGAAGAGCAGGACCGCGAGCACCACGAGCGCGCGTCGCAGCGACACAAAACCGTCTCCTGCCCAGTCTTTGAAGCGCGCCCAACCGAGACCGAACGCGATCATCGCTGCGATGAGCCCGATCGCGGCGACAGTCGCCTGAGGAAGAGAGAGCGTCCTCGGGTAGACATGCGCGAGCCCGACCCCCGGGACATAGAGCACCGCGAGATGAGCGACGTACACCGCCAGTGTCTCTCGGCTGACCCGGCTGACGAAGCGCGGCAAGGGACGGTTCAGGATCTGTGACGCGAGCCCCGTCCCGATCACCAGGACGCCGGCGCGGAGCGAGAAGAACCACGGGTTGGTCTTGTAGTAGCGGTGCGGTCCGAACGCGGCGCCCCAGTCCAGCTCAGTCCCGATGACGCCGAGCACCAACGCGGCTACGCCGGTCACGATCAGCCGACCGGCAGAGACCCCTCGCTCCACTGCGTACGCCGCTCCCACGCCCAGCCCGATGAACGCGCACCACGGCGCGAGCGGGAAATAGGATCCACCGTAGGCGTTTACGTAGCCCGCCAGGATCACCGGGAGCGAGGTCACGTCTTGTCGCCAGAGCCAAGGCGCCGCGAGCACCGCCACGACCGAAAGGCCCGCGGTCGTCAAAACAAAGAAGCGCGCCCGCGTCGTGATCGCGATCAACGCTTGGAGCACCAACAGCGTCACGCCGATGTGCTGAAGCGCGTCGACCCGGAGCGCTTCGGCGAGCCGTTCCTCGCTCAGGCTTTGAAGCCAGCTGAGCGACGGCAGCTCGAAGTGCATGAAGTAGCCGATCCCGACCAGCGTCACGTAACGCTCGAGCCGCCTCTTGACCGCCGGGGAAAGCGAGAGGTGCAGGGAGTGGCGCCGAAACGTGGTCAGCCCGAACGCCGCGCCCGACACAAAGAGAAAGAGCGGCGCGGTGAAGCCGTGGGCGTAGCTGTGCGCGTCGTACCAAGAGGCCGCGCGCGATGCATCGTGGAGGAGCGCATAGAAGAGGTGCCCTTGCACCATCATCAGCACGGCGAGAAAGCGAAGCGCGTCGAGCGCGTGCCAACGCCCGACCGTCTTCTTCATCTCGTGCGCGCTGTCCAGAACGAGCTGCTAACGCGCGAAGAACGCGTCCGCGCTCTCGCGATGCGCGGCGACCTTGGCGATGCAGAGCTGGCTCCGCTCGAGCCCGTTCGCCAGGTTGCGCGGCGCCCCAGGGAGCTCTTCGACGCGAGGCGTGAAGAAGGTCTCCGCTTGTTGACGCTCCCCCTCTGAACAGAACGCAGCCGTCAAGCGCGGGAGCCACGCGACTCCATCGTCCATGCGCGTCTTCAGATCATCGAAGCGCGTCGTCAGGAAGTTCCACGCGCCCGCGCGGGTCTCGGCGATCGTGAAGGGCGTGAAGATCACGCGCCACACCTCGCCGAGCGGAACGCGTTCGTCGAGCGCGAGCGCCATCGCGCGTTGGCTGTGCGCGGGGTCGTCCACATGTCCGAGCGCGCTGAGCAGATGTCCGCGAAGGAGCGCGTCGTCCACGCTGAGCGCGCGCTCCATGACGTGCTCAAAGATCGCTTCCTCCCCGTCTTGCACGGCGATCGCGATGCAGGTGCCGACCAAGTTGCTGTCGACCGCGTCGGGGTGGATCTCTTCGTCGCCCCCGTGCCCGAGGTAGGCGGTTCCGCGACGCGCGGCTTCTGCACGGACGGCGGGATCACGACCGACCATCGCGAGGTGCGCGATGACAGACGCGCGGAGCAACATCGTATCGCCGCTCTCCCGGGCGCCTGGCTCCCATCCGAGCTGCTCGAGCACGGGCTGGTAGAGCCGACGCGAGAGCGCCTCGATCTTGGCGCGCTCTTCGTCGTTCTGCGCGAGACGCTCCCGCGCGAACTCAAGGAGCGACATCGGCGCCTCAGCGACGCTCCGGATCTCGTCGCTCGCCAACAGATCGAGCGAGTCGAAGAGGTCACTGGCCGACGTGGAGGCATTGTCGAACGCGGCCGCGATGCTGTCGGCGACGATCATCTTCTCGCGCGGGGTAAGCTGCGACCAGGCCCCGCGGAGGCCGGCCATGCCTTCCGCGTCCAACGCGAAGCGGAAGTAGCCCGCGCCGTTCGCGTTCGGCATGACCCAGCTCGCGCATCCCTCAAGCGCGACGCTCTGCGTCTGCTCCGTGATCAGCACGCAGGTCTCTTTCACCTCGTCGCCGACGCCGTAACGCGCGCACATCGGGACCTGCCAGGTCGAATCGGTGCTACCGGTGCTGCCGACCGGGAGGTAACGCGACTGCGCGATCGCGAGCGCGCCTTGGCCGTCTTCACAGCTGGTGGTGACGTTCAAGAACGGGAGGCCCGGCTGGAACAAGAACGTCCGGAACGGGGTGGCGACGTCACGGCCGCTCGCCTCGCTCAGCGCGGAGAGCAAGCCTTCAAAGGTCGCGTTGCCCCACTCGTTCTGTTGCATGTAGAGGCGGATGCCGTCCCGGAAGGTCTCCTCGCCGAGGTAGCGCTCGAACATCGCGAGCACGCCGCCGCCCTTGCGGTACGTGATGGAGTCGAAGGCGTTCCGGATGTCGTGGTTGGACTCGATCGGCTGACGGATCTGGCGCGCCGTCACCAAGCTGTCTTGACCCATCGCGCCGATGACCGACGAGAGGATCATCTGGTCCGCGTGGTACGTCGGGAACGCTGCTTCGGTCGCCTTGTAGCCCATCCAGGTCGCGAAAGCCTCGTTGAGCCAAATGTCGTCCCACCAGACCATCGTGACGAGGTTGCCGAACCACATGTGCGCGAGCTCGTGCGCCATGACGTAGGCGTAGGCGCGGCGCTGACGTTCGGGAGCGTCCGGCGCGACCAACAGCAGCGTCTCTCGGAAGGTGACGAGCCCCACGTTCTCCATCGCGCCCGCCGCGAAGTCCGGGACCGCGACGATGTCGAGCTTGGCGTACGGGTAGGGTCGACCGAAGTAAGCCTCGAGCTCACGCAAGAGCCGCTCGGTGTTCTCCAGCGCGTAGGCGAGCTGCGCGCCCTTGCCCTTGACCGCGAGACCGCGGAGAGGGAGCGGAACGCTCCGGTGGTCGTTGGCCTGAATCGGGGCGTGCGTCACGACATCGAGCGGGCCCATCGTCATCGCGACCAAGTACGTCGGCATCGGGCGGCTCGTCGCGAAGCGCACGCGCTTCATTCCATCGGGGAGCTCTTGGGTGTCCTCGATCGGCGTGTTGGCGGCCGCCTCGTGATCGGCGCGGATGGTCAGGGTGAGGTCGAAAGGAACCTTGAAGCGCGGCTCGTCGAAGCTCGGGAAGCAGAGGCGCGCGGAGGTCGACTCGAACTGCGTGAAGGCGTAGCTCTCGCCGTCCACGTCCACGCGGTAGAGCCCGCGAAGCGCGCGGTTGAACGGCGCGGTGTAGACAAAGGCAATCGTCGCGGGACCTTCAGGGACCGCCTGCGCCAAGGTGAGCTTCGCGACGCCGGTGTCGTCCACCTGCTCGTAGGTCGCGGTGATCGGCGCTTCACCCTCGCGCTCGATCGTGACCGCGCTGACCTCCAGCTCATCGCCGTGGAGGTAAATAGTGTCGGTCGCCCGATTGACGTTGACCGCGATGCGCACCTGACCTGAGAAGTTGTCCTCGCTCGGGATCGTGGTGAGCGCGATGTTGTAGCCGGTCGGCACCACCGCATCGGACAACATGCCCATGGGAGGTCCCGCTTCGGCGACTGGCTCCGCGGGCGGAACCGAGATGGGTCGCTGGGCGGGACCGCAAGCGGCGGCGAGGAGCGACAAGCACAAGAGCGCGAAGGGGACCTTCTTCATGGCGCCGGTCTATCAACTCGACGAGCAAAAGAAAACGCGCCTACCCCATCGCGTCTTTGGACTCCGCGCGGACGTGTTTCGACCGCCGGCTTCCATTTTTGGCGACCGTCCGATCGGCGCGGGGGAGAGCCTTGAGGTCATGAAACAACCTCTCCTCTCTTCTCTCGTGGTCGCCATTGGCTGCACCCTGGGCTGCACCGCTGGCGGCTCTGTGTCGCTAGGTGACCCTGCCCCCATCACGTTGCTCTCGGTCACCTCCGACGTTCTGGAGCCGACGCTGACCGAGCACACGTGGGTCGTTCACCCGCGACTCCTCAACGCGGACGCGACCGTGCCAGACGGCGCGCTTGAAGCGTGGGCAGAGCGACGCGGAATCGTGCTGACCCCGGAACAAGGGTTCGTTCTCGGGCCCGCCTACCCCCAAGTGCTCGAGACCCTCGAAGACTGCGACGCCGAGTGCGACCAGGGGATCTGCACTCTTCCCAGCAGTTGCCATGGCTACGTCGTGACGCGCGACGCATCGAGCGACTTCCAGGACCACCCCGTCTTTATCCGATCACTCGCGCCCGATACCCGGATCGCGGGAGAACCACGCACCCGAAACCCGGACACGTCGCCGCTCGACGGAACCGAGCATCCCTTCTGGTGCTTCGAGACCCATCCGCCGCCGAGCGGATGGGGCAACAGGTAGCGCGAACCTAGGCGTCCGCGGCGCGGATCGGCGCGGTGTCGTGAAAGGCCAGGTCTTCGTTGTCCATCTTGGCGCGGTCGACCTCCCAGCTGTCGCGGAAGAGCGCGACCGGGCGATCGTCGCGATCGAGCACGGCGAGCGGGACGTAACGATCGGTGAGGTCTTGCGCCGAGCTCACGCCGTCCACCCAGCGCGCCGCGGAGTACGGCAAGAGATCGAACGCGATCTTCGCGCCGTACTCGTGCTCGATGCGGAAACACAAGACGTCGAACTGGAGCTTACCGACGACCCCGCAGATCGGATCCTTCTCGCGTCCCGGCTGACGAAACACCTGCACGGTGCCTTCCTCGGCGAGCTGGTCGATGCCTTTCTGAAGCTGCTTGCGCTTGAGCGGGTCGAGCAGTTGCAGGCGTCCGAAGTGCTCCGGCGAGAAGCGCGGGACCTCGTCGAACGAGAGCGGGCCCTTGGTGCTGAGCGAGTCGCCGATGCGGAAGATGCCGGGATCGTAGAGGCCGATGATGTCGCCCGCGTAGGCCTCGGTGACCGTCTCGCGTGCTTGCGCGAAGAACTGCTCGCCTCGGTTAAGGCGCACCTCTTTGCCCAGTCGAAAGTGGTGCACGCGCATTCCGCCCTCGAACTTGCCGCTGCAGATCCGCGCGAACGCGATGCGATCGCGGTGACTGGGATCCATGTTCGCTTGGATCTTGAAGATGAAGGCGCTGAAGCGATCGTCTTTGGGCTGGACCTTGGTCTCTCCAGCGCTGCGCTGACCCGGCTCGGGGCAGAGCGTCTTGAAGTAGGAGAGGAAGCGCTCGACGCCGAAGTTGTTGAGCGCGCTTCCGAAGAAGACCGGGGTGAGCTGGCCCGCGAGGAACCTCGCTTCGTCCCACTCTTCGCCCGCGCCATCGAGCAGCTCGATCTCGTCGCGCAAGTTGGTGACCGCCTCTTCGCCGAGCATCTCGTCCAGCTGCGCGTCCTCGATGCCGGTGGTCTCGACCGCGGTCTGCTTGGCGCCGCGATCCCGACCCGTCTCGCGGTCGAAACGATAGACGGAGTTGTTGCGGCGATCGAAGACGCCCTGAAAGAGATCTCCAGATCCGATCGGCCACGTGAAGGGGCAGCTCGCGATCCCCAAGACCTCTTCCGCTTGGGTCAAGAGATCGAGCGACTCACGCGCCGGACGGTCGAGCTTGTTGATGAAGGTGACGATCGGGATGCCGCGCATCGCGCAGACGCGGAAGAGCTTCTTCGTCTGCGGCTCGATGCCCTTCGCGGCGTCGACGATCATAATCGCGCAGTCCGCCGCGGTGAGGGTCCGGTAGGTGTCCTCCGAGAAGTCGTTGTGACCCGGCGTGTCGAGGAGGTTGAAGCGCAGGCCCTCCCACTCGAACTGCAACACGGAGCTCGTGACCGAGATGCCGCGCTGCTTCTCGAGCGCCATCCAGTCGGAGACCGCCGCGCGGCTCGACTTCCGTGACTTGACGGATCCCGCCGCGTGAATGGCTCCGCCGTAAAGCAAGAGCTTCTCGGTTAGCGTGGTCTTGCCAGCGTCCGGGTGCGAAATGATCGCGAACGTCCGGCGTCGCTCGGATTCGTGCGCCATGCGCCGGATGTACGGGAAGCGAGCCCCCGCGGCAATTGCTTAGGGGCTTTTCTTGAAGCCCCTCTGCCTTCGGCATTCACCCAAAACGCTTCTGCGCGCACCCAGGCTCCCTCCTTGCTGCGTTCGCTTCGCTCACTCGCGCGTCGGTTTCCGGGTCCTTGCTGGAGCTCAGGGTCTTTTCTTGAAGACCCTCTGCCTTCGGCATTCACCCAAAACGCTTCTGCGCGCACCCAGGCTCCCTCCTTGCTGCGTTCGCTTTCGCTCACTCGCGCGTCGGTTTCCGGGTCCTTGCGTCCTTGCTTGCTGCGGTTGTTCAGCGGACGCAGAGCACGTGATCGGTTCTGACTTCGGCATTCACGCAAAACGCTTCTGAGCCGACCCTGAACCCCGAAACCTAAACCGGTGCAGGGTAATCGGGGACGTCGACCTCCCACTCGTGCTCCGGCCCGAGCTCTGGGCGAGGGGTCTCGAGCGAAGGCGCGATGTTGATGGCCCGCTCGTCGAACTCCTCGACGAAGCGCCGAAGCTCGCGTTGTTGGTCCACGCCGATGGTCAGCACGTCGCCGCACAGTCGAGCTTCCGCTGCGCCCCCTTCGGCGAGCCCTCGAACCTGCGCGATGGTCAGCTTCGCCTCGATCGCGTCGAAGACGCCACGGGACATCGGGACCCCGGCGTAGCGCGTGGCGACCGGTTCGCTCCGACCATCCACGACCAGCTCAAGCTCTTCGCACTGGCCCCATCGCGCGCGCTCGAACGGCGCGCCCAGCAGCAGGTCGACGCGGATCTCGTTTCTCTCGGGCGCGGCCGCGAAGTCGAAGCTGCCCCACCCGCTCGAAGCGGTCGCGTGGGTAACTCGAAACTCGGTGGTGACGGTGCTGCTGTAGTCCGGCGGAACCTCGTCGCCGATCAGGAGGTCGCGCTCGGACACGGGATCGGTCGCGAGCAGGGAAAGCGCGAGCAGCGCCCACACCGAACGGCCCCAGCCAAGACCACGGTCATTTCGACGCTCACTTTCAGAAACGCGGATCACTATGTCTTTGACACCATCGGGTCCCGAAACGTTGGGTAAGAAATCACTCTCAATTTCCTCGCGATACCATCGACTTAGAAGATCCGGTCGCCTCTTCGCCTCTGCGGTCTATTCTGCGCCCGATGCGGTTGTTAGAGAACTTCGACGCGGAGCAAGACGCCCAAGAGGCTGTAGAGGTCCTCTTTGTTCACGGGATCACCGCGACCATGAAGCAAGGACGGGACGACTCGTTCTCGCTCTGGGTCCACGAAGAAGACGAAATGGACGCTGCCCGCGACCTGCTCGTGCAGATCCGCGAGAACCCACAGATGCGGCCGGAGATCGCGAGCCGCGCGAAGGCGATGCGGAGCGAAGCGAAGAAGAGCGCGAAGTCAGCTCGTCACCGTGAGGCCCGCGCGCGTGAAGCGCTCGCGCCGAAGACCGGCATCGGGCCGGTGACGATGGCGTTGATCGCCGCGTGCGTGATCGTCGCGGTCCTGACGAAGCTCGGTGATGACACCGCCGCGCTCCGCCCCTTTACGTTCGTCGGCTTTGAGATCATCGGGGAGACCCGCGCGCTCCCACGTGGGTGGGCGAGCTACCTCGTTGACCAGCAATGGTGGCGCTTGCTCACCCCGATCTTCATCCACTTCGGGATCATGCACATCGGCTTCAACGGGTGGTGGCTCAAAGACCTCGGTTCCGCGATCGAGCGTGAGCACTCCTCAAAGGTGCTGATCGCGATGGTGCTCATCATGGGCGTGACGTCGAACGTCGCGCAGTACGTCATTGAAGGCGGGTTTCTCTTCGGCGGAATGTCGGGCGTGGTCTTTGGGCTGTTTGGGTTCATCTGGATCCGCGGTCGCTTCGACCCGACCTCGCGGCTCGGCATGCCCAAGCAAACCGTCATGTGGATGATGGCCTGGTTCGCGATCTGCTTCACCGGGATCGTCGGACCCATTGCGAACACAGCGCACGCGGTCGGTCTCGTGGTCGGCGGCGCGTGGGGCTTCCTGACGTCTGGCTACCTGCGTCGGAAATTCATGCGTTAGCCGTTAGAAGGTAGGAGGACACGCCGCGCGGAGCACGCGCGCGCTTGGGTCCAGCTGATCCCCTTCGACGGCGAGGCCATCGAGACGCCACTCCCCGTCTTCCTCGACGAGATGCGCGCGGACGCGACGGGTCCCGCCAGGCGCGGTCGGGTCCTCAAGGTACCGGCAGATGTCGACCTCACCCGATGGCTGCGGCTGGAAGGAGAGCGCGCGGTACTGCTCGACGCGTACAAGCGTGGTCGTGCGGAGACCCGCGATCGTGGAGAGGCGCTCGACAAAGTCACCGAGCGGGACCGACGCTCGAAAGCGCGTCGTGGTGAGCTGATACGCCGGCACGTCTTCGTACTCCTTGGTGAGCGCGAGGAAGCGGACCAAGTGGCGGTCGGGGGGCTCCTCTTGGGCCCGCCACGCGAACCAGGCCAGCAGCCCCGCGGCGACCAACGAAGCGACCACGAAGACGCGGGCGTAGAGGTCGCGCCGAGCGCCGCGCTTTGTTCTTTCCCGCGCGGTCACGATCAAGAAGCGAGAGACACGTCGCGTCAGGGGTCGAGGATGTCGAGCCACCCGTGATCGAAGAAGTCGCGTCCCTCGGCTGGCTTGAGGCGCATGAAGAGCGTCCCGATACACGTGTTCGGGTCGACCGGGCCGTACTCTCGGCTGTCACTGGTCGTCTGGTTTCGATTGTCGCCGAGCAGGTAGACGCCGCGGGAGACCGTGAACGGACGAATCTCCAGCGCGCGGTCCTTGGGCTGCATCGTGTTGTAGTCGGTGTTCCCGAGCTTCTCGGTCGCGAACCGGTACTCATCGGTCTCGCCGTTGATGTTCGTGAAGCGCTCGTGCCCCGTGATATCGATGTCGACGATCGAGTTCGCGACCTGGAGCTGCCCTCGCATGGTCTGGATCGCCATTCCCGTTCGTCCGATGACGCGACCGAAAACGGTCTCGTTGAGGTTCGCTGGGTTTCGGCAGAGCGCGATATCGCCCATCTCGAGGTCAGAGCCGGTCCCGTTCCACATGAGAACGGTTTCACCCGCAAGCATCGTCGGGGCCATGCCGTCATGCGCGACGATCACCTCACGGACGAAAAACGCCCGGAGGATGCCGACAACGATCGCAAGCAGAACCGCGATCACGAGGAGGAACTTGATAGCGCCTTTCATCCAGGGCGAGGATCCCTCACGGCTGACCAGAGGTCAAAATCTTAACCTCTGGTGTACGAGAACAGCTCGTCTACTGGAAGAAGAAGCGGAGCGTCGCGGCGAGCGTGAGCTTGCCGACCCGCGCCTGCATATCGTCGGTGATCGAATAACGAGCACCGAGCGAGAAGGCGACCGGCTCGCCGACCAAGCTGATGCCGCCACCTGCTGCGACCCCGGCGACGAAGTCTCCGTTGTCTGACCCCAGCGAGATGTCCACCTCCGCACCGATCGCGAGGGGACCGATGAGGCGAATGTCGAGACCGTACGCTGAGCCCCACAGAAGCGGACCATCGGTCGTCAGATCCAAGATGCCGGTCTGTCGCGTTCGGAAGTGGAAGCGATGCGCGAGCAGGTACGACAGCTCTATCGTCGGGAGCGCGAGGACATGACCCGTTGAGTCACCGTCTGGGCCCGAGGGGAACCACGCGCCGAGCTCGAGATAGACGCTCAGGTTCTCGTCGATCAGGTGGTGCTCGCGAACCAGGTGGTAGCCCACGGACGCGATGATGTCGCGGTCGCCTCGGTTCGCCGGGACGAGGCCCTCTACGCCGAAGTCGGTGTTCGCCGCGACGCCCAGCCGCGCGTTCTTGATGCCGACATCGACACCAACCGTTGACCGCCAGTAGCGGGGGGAGCCGGTCGGACCGTCCCCGATGTTCGCCGCGCCGATGAAGAACCCGCTGCCGCGACGCCCGTCTGCACGCAGGCCGACCGCCTGCGGCGTGAGAACGAGACCAAACGCTTCGTGAAGGTGCTGCGGCTCGGGGTCGGGGATGACGACCGGAACGTCGGGAACCTCTTCGACGACCGGCGCGACGGTGGTGATGAGGATCGTTCCAACGACCGCTTCCGGATCGTTTTCCGGTGCGAAGGCGAGCTCAAACGACTCCGGGGCCTCCAGTGACGGCAGAACGCGCGTCGTGATCAGCGAACCCTCGGTCGAGGAGCTCGCGGTGACTCCAGGCGGCGCGAACACGGAAAGCGGAGCGAGCTCGCCTTCGAAGTTGCGCGTGATGACCATCGTGCTCTCTTCGCCGCGGGTCAGCTCTAGCGATGAAAGCGGCTGACCATCCGGTCCAGAGATGACGAAGCGCGGCGCGTTGACCTCGACCTCCATCTGTCCGATGACCTGATCCCCGCGCGTACACGTCATCACCTGATCACCGATGGCCTCCAGGTGCGAGGTGGCCTCCCCGCCGACGCGGCACTCGACGCCGTCGGGCGGGACGATCGTGGTGCCGCGGACGACCTGTGGCGTCTCGGGCACCGCGGTCGGATCGAAGTCCGCTTCGCTGGGCGTGTCCTGACCGGGAGCGCGAAGATCGATGAGGTCGACAGACATCTCACGAGCGTCAGATGGGCGACTCTCGAAGAAGTCATCGTCGATCGTCGAGAGCCGCACGATGTAGGCGCCGGCGGGCAACCGGTGAACCTCGAACTCGTTGACGTCCGCGGCGACCTCGGTGGCCGCGACGACCGCGCCTTCCGCGCTTGAGATCTCAACGCGGTACTTTCGCGCGACCGGAACGGAGTTCCACGAACCGCGGAGCGACCCGCCGTTTTGAATGACCCCGAGGAAGTTCGTCGGGCCGTCAGCCCAGGTCGGCGCGGGCGGGAGCGGACGAGGACGCATCGGGCGACGCTCGCCACGACGCACCTTGGAACCAAAGCCGGGTCGAACACGAACGCGACCGCCGCTCGACGTCGACATCTCTGCTTCACCACCGTCGAGATTCGACAGACGGCTGGTGCCCGTTTCGTCCACGCTCACGACGGATTGACCACCTTCAAGCGCGGCGGACCCAGTCGGGGTGTCGACCTGCATGCGCAGCTCACCGAGACGGCTTCGCAACGTGCCGCGCTCAAGCGTCGCCTGACCCGTGCGGCGGCGACGCGACTGACTGGACGCGGCGCCGTAGATGATGACCAAGGTGTTCTCGCGCATCTGGACGACCGAGTCGTCGCGGAACGTGATCTCGGCGTTCGACTCCTCGAGCGTGTTCACCCGCCAACCTCGGAACAGCTCAGTGCCGCTCTGCGCAGGCGACCAAGCCGGCTCACTCGCCTCACGCGCGCGCACGCGGCGACGCACCTGCGTGACGCGCGCGTCAGGACCGCGTGAGCGAATTCGGTCGAGGTGCGGAAGGGTCAGCTTTTGTCCCGCCACGAGGCGGTGCGGCGACGGGCCCATTCCAGGGTTGTAGCGGTGGATGAGTCGATAGTTGCGACGCGCTCCGAGCACTCGCCGCGCGATCTTCGCGCACGTGTCGCCCGGTTGAATTGTGTACTCGTACGTCTCGTAGTCGGGCTCGGCGTCCTGCGCCTGCCCCACCGTGCCGGCGGTCAATGCGCACAGCATCGCACCGACAAAGAGGACGATCGTGGCGAGCGTAACCGGACGAGCGTGGCGCCCGTTTCGTTCGGAAGAGTCGATGCTAGACATAAGCCTCGTCAGGGATCGCATAGGAAAGCGGGTGGGTCTCGGTCACCACCGAGACGAATCGCGAGCAGAAGAACTTCACTTCGCGCGCCGCGCCGTTTTGCGAATCGCGCGCCAGAGTTTGCGGGCGACATCATCGCTCTGGCAAGGCTTGATGACCACCTCAGCCGCGCCAGAGCGGAGCAGCGCAGAGAGCCGCTCAAGATCCGATGGCTCCGCGTCGGTGACCACCGGAACCCCGAGACTGCTCACCTCTTTCACACGTTCAGGGGTCACGCCTGGCGCAAACACCGCGCTGAGCCCTGTGATATCGGACTCAAAGGCAACGCACTGCAGACCGTTCGCCGCCAATCCGAGCTGAAAGTCCGCGTCAAGCCCACCCACGATCCCAACCCGGATGTCCGAGTTTGGTGGTGGCAACGGTGTCGGCTGGTTGCCGGTGTTCCCGTGCGTCGTGATCGGCGGAAGCGAAACCATTCGCGCCGCGCGCCCCACCATCCGCCCATCCGAGTGCGCGCTGCTCATCCGCTGCGGTGCGCCGAGGTCGAGCTCGATCAGCCGGTCACGCACCTTTCGCGCGGTCGGGCGATCCTCTGGAACCTTCGTGAGCATCTGCATAAGCAGGTCGTCGAGCGCGCCCGGGATCTGGATGTCGGGGTGCGCCTCTCGAATCGGAGTAGGTGAAACGAAGAGGTGTCGCGACAAGAGGATCGCGGGGTCCCCTTCAAACGGCGGCACGGACGTGAGCGTCTCGTACATCACGCAGCCGAGCGCATAGATGTCGGCGGCGGTGGTCAACGCGCTGCCTCGCGCTTGTTCCGGAGACATGTAGTCGGGTGTGCCGGTGACGACGCCTTCACGCGTCAGTCGGCCCATGTCGCCATCCGCCTCCGAGATGAACGCGAGCCCGAAGTCGACAACGACGACGCGCTCTTCACCATCGGCGCTGCGATCCAAGATGATGTTCTCGGGCTTGAGGTCGCGATGAACGAGCGGGATCTGAGAAGCGGCCACCAAGACGTCGGCGACCTGCGTGCCGATCGAGATCGCGCGACGCGGCGCGAGCGGCGGCTTGTCGTAGTCGACGAACGCACGGAGGGTCTCGCCGTTCAAGAACTCCATCGCCAAATAGAGCGTGTCCTCGTACTCGCCGAAGTCGTAAATCTCGACCGCGTTTGGATGCCGAAGCGCCGACGCCACACGCGCTTCTCGCTCGAAGCGTCCCCGAGCGCCCTTGGAAACGGCGTGCTCGGGGAGGATGACCTTCAGCGCGACATCACGGCGGAGGTTGAGCTGGGTCGCCTGATAAACCGCGCCCATTCCGCCCTCGCCGAGCTTCCGGATGATCTCGAAGCGACCCGCGACGATCGAGCCTGCCTTCAGGTCATCCATCAGACGCGTACCTCGAAGATGTGGACCGGCTCAGCGCGTCCAGACATCTGGCGAGGACCAAGCTCAACGAAGTCGAAACGGGAAGCGTCGACAGACTCGACGACGGCCTTCGAAGCGAGGATCTGCGAGGGGCGGGCGATGGACTCAAGCCGCGCCGCGACGTTCACGGTGTCGCCGATCGCGGTGTACTCCATCCGGGTTTCAGAGCCGACGTTGCCGACAACCGCGTCGCCCGTGTTCACCCCGATCGCGATCTCAATCGTCACGCCGTACTTTTCTTTCCAGCCGAGGTTTCCGGCCTCCAGCCACCGCATCATATCGTCTGCAGCGAGGAGCGCTCGCTCCGCGTGATCTTCGAGCGGAGTCGGCGCGCCGAAGATCGCCATGACGCAGTCGCCGATGAACTTGTCGATGGTGCCGCCGTGCCGGAACACAATTTCGGTCAGGATCGTGAAGA
Source organism: uncultured bacterium (assembly GCA_938024995.1). Taxonomy (GTDB): domain Bacteria; phylum Myxococcota_A; class Polyangia; order Polyangiales; family Houyiibacteriaceae; genus CALJDU01. Next base: position 91,259 of record CALJDU010000020.1, on the reverse strand, counting down.
ACTCGTTGAGCAGCGAGACGACCTCTTCTGCGGAGAGCTTGTCCGAGATCGGCGTGAAGGCGACGACATCCGCGAAGAGAACCGAGATCTCGCGACGGGCGCCGCCCAGACCCATGTCCTGTTCACGCTTGACGACCTTGTCGACGAGATCGGCCGGGAGGTAGCGCCCGAGATCACTTCGAATCGCGACCTCCGCCGCGATCCGTTCCTCGCTCGCTTGTAGGTCGGCTGCCGCGGCGCTCATCACGTCCGATAGGACCCCGAACTCATCGCGAGTGGTGAGCGTCACCCGCCGATCGAAACGACGCGCGGCCAGATCGTTCGCGAAGCTCGAGAGCTCCTGGATGGGTCGCGTGATCTGCTTCGCCGCGAGGAACGCGACGAGGAGCGCGAGCAAGATCGCCACGATGATGGTCGCGATAACGATGTTCCGCATCGTGTAGAACGAAGCGTAGGCGTGACGGCGCGGGATCTGCGCGATGACCCCCCACGGCAACGTCTGAAGCGTAATCAGCGTGCCGACGACCTCTTGGCCGTCGTAGATCGCTTCCCCGGACGTCTGGAGGCTTCGGTTCGCCAGCGCGCCAGCGTCGACGCCTTCCAAGATACCCTGACCGCTCGTCGAGGTCAGCGCGCCCGCGAGCTCCGGGTCGGGGTGCGCGACGATCCGAAGTCGGTTGTCCACCACCATGAGCGGGGGCGGCCAATCGACCGTCTCGGACGCGCCGAAACGATCTTCCGAGAGTCGCTCGACGCGGAGCTGGACGTCCTCGAGCGAGACCAGGCTCCCGACGAATCCGCTCACGTCGTCCCCCACGCGAAGCGGCGCGATGAGCAGGACGCGAGGAGCCGCGGCCCCAGGGACCGCATCTCCGGTGGCGACGTTCTCGCGGGACGCCTCTTCTCGAAGGCGATCGGAGAGCTGCTCCGGCGGGCGGATGCGCGCACCCGCGGCGACCGCTTCTCGGAAGACGTCGATGAGATGTCCGTCGAGCCCGTACACCCCGACGTGATCGAGCGCCTCGTTGGATCCGACGAGCGAGTTGGCGAGCTGCTCGGTCGAGTCCGCGGCGATATCTGCGTTGGTGAGGATCTTCCCGACCGCGTCGAGACCGTCTTGGCCTTCCTGCAGCTCGCCCTCGATCGTCCGGGCGAGATCGTTCGCGACCGCGAGACGGAACTCTTTGCTCATCGTCGTGACGGCGTGCTTATTGACGTCGAGGAGCGCGTAGCCAACGACCGCGATCGGGACGACCGCGAGGAGCGCTCCAATCACCGTCAGCTTGGCGCGGAAGGGAATCGAAGCCCGTCGCACCTGCGTGTTGACGCTCGGCCGGTTCGCTTTCGCGTTCGCGTCCTCCGCTTTGGGTTCCGCGCTGTTCGCGTTCTTGGCTTCGGTCACGTTATTCGCTTGCGCGATCTTGACTGCTTGTCGGCGCGGAGTTGAACCCGAGGGACAGCTGCCCTCGAATGGTCGGCACGCCGATCGCGCGGTTGATCCCGAGTCCGGCGGTCACGCCGAGGTAGAACATCGAGTCTTCCCCTCCTGGGTAGAACCAACCGCTGACCATCCCCTCCAGCGGGGAGTCGTCGAGGGTCGCGAAACGTGACGTGCCGTCGGCGCGCTTGCTGAGCCCGGTCGCGCCGAAGATCTCGCCGCCGAGACGAACGTGCTCGGAGACGCGTCCAAACACACCGAGCGCGAAGAAGGCGTCGGTGCCGGTCTGGTAGGAGAAGTAGGTCTGCTCCGGCCGGAGCGCGACGCCGAGGTGAAGACCGACCGCGAAGCTGCCGCTGTCGTAACCGACGCGCCCGATCAAGCGCGCGCCGACGCGCCCGTCACCTTGGAGGACAATCGGGCGACCCGTCGGGAGGACGAGTTTGGCCGCGACGCCGAGCTGAAACCCCGTGTCTCCCCCGACCAGATGCGCCTGGGCACCCAACACCACGTCGTTGACACCACCGGTCCGGAGGTCCCACGTGTCTGGGGTAAAGATACGGTTGGGCGCGGTCGCTTCGCCGGTCTGCCAAAGCGTGAACGGGAGCTCCATCACGAAGGAGATCCGATCGTGCAGACCCACGCTGGCCGCGAGGTGGGCCGAGATACGGTTGGAGACGATGGTGTCGACCTCGACTCCGCGATCGCTCCGCAACACGATCAAGAGCGGATCGTGTGTGTAGTTGAAGACCAGCCTCGCCGCGACCTCACCTTGAGGGATCGTGTTGGGCATCTGAACGACCGCACCGTCATCTGGGGAGCCAGGCGACATGTAGCGGTCGAGCAAGAACCCATCCTGCGCAAGTGAGGGACTCGCCACTGCGAGAAAGGGGAGGACGAAGCTCAGAATGCAAAGGAAGCGGATCATTTCGCGCTTGATTATTCCCGAAGAAACAAGACCACGCGACAACTTCCTCAGGTTCTGTCCATCTCTTCAAACAACCGCCCGCGACCGACCCATCGGGGTGGACCGCGAGCGTGAGTGAACTCTCCACGATGCTGAACTTCGTGGCGGATCCACCTCCGAATGGGAGAACTCTTTACGGAGTCGCTGTGGTAGCGTCCGGCCCGTGCCGAGGGAAAAACGCACCCTGCCCTACAATGATGACTCGGGGAGCGTGCCAGTAGACACGCTCTCGATTGAGATCACAGAGGGCCCTGACGCTGGTCGGACGGTCACCGCCACCAGCGAGACGCTCACCATTGGCACCGCCAACGGGAACGACGTTGTCCTCACAGATCCGACCGTGAGTCGGTACCACGTCGAGCTTGAGCGCCATCAAGACGGGATCTTGGTCCGCGACCACGGCTCGACGAACGGAACCGCAGCGGGCTCGGTCCGGATCGAACGCGCGATGGTCCCCGCGGGCACGATGATTCGCCTCGGCCGAACGACGGCTCGCGTCGGCGAAGGAGAGCGCGTTCAGATCGAGCTGCACGAGGGCGACACGCTCGGTGAGCTCCGCGGACGTACCGAGTCGATGCGCCGCTTGATGGCGCAGGTTCAGAAGGCCGCGCGCACTGAGGTCGCCGTTTTGATCGTCGGCGAATCGGGCACCGGTAAGGAGCTCATCGCACGCGCCGTCCATGATCTCGGACCGCGCGCTCAGAAACCCTTTGTCACGGTCGACTGCGGCGCGATGGCGCCCAACCTCGTGGCGAGCGAGCTCTTCGGACATGAGCGCGGCGCCTTCACCAGCGCCGACCGCCAACACATCGGCGCCTTCGAACGGGCGAACGGCGGGACGCTCTTTCTGGATGAGATCGGCGAGCTCCCCCCCGAGCTTCAGCCCAACCTCTTGGGCGCGCTCGAGCGCAAGCGCTTCCGTCGGGTCGGCGGTCGCTCTGATATCGACGTGGACGTTCGCATCGTCGCGGCGACCAACCGCGACCTTCGCGCGGAGGTCAACGCCGGGCGGTTCCGCCTCGACCTCTACTACCGTCTCGCGGTCGTGATGCTGAAGGTCGTCCCGCTGCGCAAGCGCGAGGCGGACATTCCGCTCTTGATCGAGCACTTCATGCGCGAGTGTGGAGATGACTCCGCGATCGACGAGCTCTTCCCGCGCGCCGTCCTCGACGCGCTCCGCTCACACCACTGGCCTGGCAACGTCCGAGAGCTCCGGAACCTGGTCGAGGCCACCATCGCGATGGGCGAGGCCACGATCCCGCACGACCTCGGGATGGACCATGGAGTCGAAGACAGCGAAGACGTCATCCGTGTTCGCCCGCTCCTTCCGCTCGCCTACAAGGAAGCGCGGGCGAGCGTGCTCCACGAGTTTGAGGCGCGGTACCTGAAGCACTGGCTCAACCAAGCGGATGGAAACGTCGCGAAGGCAGCGCGTGAAGCGCGGATGGACCGCTCGCACCTCTTCCACCTGCTCCGACGCCACGACCTTCGATAGTCGCTGACGTAGTGGCTGCGGCTGCTCGCCTGCTCGCGTGGCTACGGCTGCTCAGCTGCGCGCGTGGCTACGTCTGCTTGCCTACACGCTACGGCTTGCGCCATCTTCGGATGAGCTCGTCGAGGTCCTGACGGAGCGCGTCGTACGATCGTCCCGGTGGCCCAAGTGACTCCAGGCCCTCGAGCCACGCGTCCGGCGGCACGTCACCCGCGAGCTCAAGCAAGCGGATGAGCGGCGCGAGCTCAGCGACTCCGTGCTCCACGCGATCCACCAGCTGCTCGATGGCGACGTCCTCGTCCTCGACCGCCTTGGTCGTGACGATGGAGTCAGACCACTCTGCGACGTGTTGCGCCGCCTTGTCCCCTTGGAGATCGATCCACGCCGCGAGCGCGGGTTCAAAGTCGCGCGGCCGGGCGTCGAGAACGTTCACCGCGCCAACGATCTCTCCGTCGATGCGCAGTGGAGCGGCGACCATGGAGCGCGCGCGAATGACCCGAAAGCGATCACGCACTTGGTCCGGAATCTCGGCATCGTGCACATCCGACAAGATCTGCGTCACACCAGAGGTCGCCACGAACTCGGAAAGAGAACCACGCCTCGGGCAAGCACGCGAGATCGCGAAAGCGCGCGGCATCCCGACCATGGCGCAAATGATCTCAAGGTTCTGCGTTAACACCCCTACGTACGCCATTGGGGCGCGCGCGCGATCGGCAGCAGACGCTAGCCATCGGTCGAGTCGTCTATTCGAACTCGAACGAGTGAGGTTGGCCATCAACGCCGCTGCGTGTGGGGACTTCACTGGCGAGGCGATGTTGCAAACCCCAGACCACCACGTGAAGCCTTCATTGATGCCAAAAACGGCGAGTGTGGGACGCTTGACTGGCGCGCGTATCAAGCGCGCCAAGTGGGATGGCAGGTACGTCCCCACACCTTGGGCTAAAGCGTGGGTCAGACCCTGCGTTTGATGTGAGACCAAAAGAGAAAGAGCGAAGGAAAATCCCTCGCTCTTCATTCACCCAAACGTTCGCTCCGCTCTGCTGCGGGCGAAGTGCGCGACGCTCCTCGACCGGTCGCTTTGCCGATCTCGTCGCGTCACCACGTCGCTTGCTGTCAACGACCTCTTGCGTCAGTTCACTTCTTCTTGGCGCCGCCCTTGGTGCCGGGAGGTCCGCCCTTCTCAGCGATCGCGCCCTTGGCCGGCTCGACCCACTTGCCCTGCGCCTGAAGCGCCTTCTTCTCTGCATCGTCGTGCGAGACGTTCCAGCCGAGACCCTTCTGCACATCAATAAGCTTCATCGTGCCAGGCCCAACGATCCCGTCGACCGTGTAACCAAACATCGTCTGGAGCTGCTTGACCGCGGCGTCGGTACCGGAGCCGAAGATCCCATCGACCTCGAGGCCAAAGCCCATCTCATTGAGCTGAGTCTGAAGCGCCCGCACGTCATCACCACGTGAACCATTTTTCAACATTCGTATTCTCTCTCCGCCGCTGTCGCAGCATCTAACACCCGCCTAGACGACGCGGTGCGTGTTTCATTCAAAGTTCGTTTGAGAAGCAGTCGCAAGGTCTGCCAAAGATTAGTCGAGACGACGGAACTCAATCCGGCGGTTCCGCTGACGCCCTTCCGAGGTGTCGTTGGTGTCGATGGGCTCACTCGGCCCGTAGCCGCGCGTCGTGAAACGGTCCCGGCCGAGCCCGTGCTCGACGAGCCACTCCAGGACAGATTCGGCGCGGCGCTGGGAGAGCCGTCGGTTGTTCGCCGCGTTGCCGCGGTCATCGGTGTGGCCAGCGATCTCGACCCGTGCGTTTGGTGCTCCGCGAAGCACACCGAGCGCTTCGTTGAGGGTCGACTCTGAGGACGGGAGGATGTCAGCGCTTCCCGTCGCGAACTCGACGCCTTCGAGCTGAAGCGTTCCGCTGAGCGCCGCGCACCCCGTCGCGCCCACTTGCTCCCCGCTCGACGAGTTCGGACACGAGTCGAGGTTGTTCGCGACGCCGTCGCCGTCACCATCATCGTCGGCCGGGTCACGCGGATCCTGCATCGGGTCGCGGACCTCATCGAGATCCGGGATGCCGCCACCATCGGTGTCGCCACGAGTTGGATCGGTCTCGCCTGCGTCGAGCACTCCGTTTCCGTTTTCATCTTCGTCGTTGTCGTTCAGGCCATCCGAGTCGGAATCGCGCTGAAGCGGGTCGTAACCCGCGTCGACCTCGATGCCGTCGGGGATGCCGTCGCGGTCGCTGTCCGGTGAGTTCGGATCCAGACCGAGCTCGGCTTCGCGCTGATCGGTCAAACCGTCACCGTCGCTGTCCGCCGGACCCGCTTCGCCCATCACATCGAGCGAGAGCGAGATACCAGCAACCAAGAAGGAGTCGATGCTGCTCTGGTTCTCGCCGCCGAACGTCATGACCGCGCGAACGAACACGCCCACCTGGAGCGGCCGGAACACCGACGCTTCGTAGCCCACCGCGACGTCAAAACCGAACTGCTGACTGTCGAAGCTGTGAAAGCCAATGTGCGCAGACGCCCAGAGGTTCCCGTGGAAGTTGCCGGTGGGGAGGTTCAGGTAGCCGCCCTCGTCGTCGATGATGCGCCAGCGAAGCCCGATGCCGACCGTGCCGTAACTTGTGCCCGTGTCGATCTGATCCATCCGTCGCGCGAAGCCGCCGCCGCCCACGATGAGCTCGAGAGCCAGGGGCGCGCTGAACTGCCAGTCGCCGCTCAACCATGCGACGCCGCCGAAAGCCGAGTTGCTCTCGCCGATGATCTTGGGAGAACGTGGCCGAATCGGATCGGTCAGCGGTGCGCCGAAGCCCACGTCGAGGTGAAGGTTGATCACCCCCGACTCAGCGCTTGCTGAGCTGGGAGCGCCGACCACGACCATCGCGCCGATGATCATCGCGAGCACACGAGCCGCCGTGTGGGGGCGAAATTCCAGGAACCTCATATCCGATGGCCTCTCTTCTTCAACGTCTGCTCCCCCCAACGTCCTGTTTCCCTGCAACCGCTCTCCACGAACGGCTCCCCCAAAAAGGGAACGGGCGTCACCCTACACAAAGGATGCCGCCCGCCATAGTCCCTCATCGAACGAATCGAGTCAGTCGTCTTTGCCGCCGAGGAGCCCACCGGCGAGCCCCTTGAGGCCGCCGAGGTTCTCCGTCACGCCACCGGTCACGTCACCAAGTTTGTCCTTGATGAGTCCCGCGATCGCGTCGGCCGCTTTCTGCGCGTACTCGTCGGGGATCCCGACCTCTTTGAGCTTATTCAGAATCGTGTCTGCGTCGATCATCACTGACCTATCTTTCCATCAAGATGGACGTCCATCTGCGGGAACGGAATCCCGATCCCATTGTCGTCGAGCGTCTTCTTGGTCACGCGGATCGTGTCCTGCCAGACGTCCCAGTAGTCCTCGGTCTTGCACCAGACGCGCATCTGCCAGTCGACAGAGGAAGCGCCAAGCGAAGCACAGAAGACCTGCGGAGCCGGATCGCTAAGACCACCCTGGATGGTCTTGATCGCGCCTTCGAGGAGCTTCCGGGTCTCGTCGATGTCCGCGCCGTAGTCCGTGCCCACGTCGATGTCGACGCGGCGCAGATCTTCGGCACCGATGTTCTCGATCACCTCGCCCGCGACCTTCCCGTTCGGGACGATGATGCGGCGGTTGTCGAGCGTCTTGAACGTACAGGTGAAGAGCCCGATGTCCTCGCAGATCCCGAGGATGCCCGCGGTGCTGACGAGATCGCCAACGCCGAAGGGGCGGAACACAAGAAGCATTATGCCGGACGCGAAGTTCCCGAGCGTGCCCTGGAACGCGAGACCGACGGCCAGACCTGCGGCACCGATAATCGCCGCGAAGCTGGAGGTCTGGATCCCGAAGACCCCCAAGACACCGAGCACGACGCCGATGAGCACGAGGTAGCGAGCGACCTGTGCGAAGAAGCGCGTCAACGTGGCGTCGAAGTTCTTCTTCTCGAGGCCCTTGCGGACCATTCGTCCAACCCAGCCGGCGATGATCCAGCCCACGAAGAGCGCGATGATCGCACCGATGACCTTCGGGCCATGGGTCTTCGCGAGGTCAATGCCATCACTGATATCGAACCCTGCGAAGGACTGCGCGACCGCGTCACCCGCTTCGCCGGCGGCGCCAGCAGCGGCTTCTTGAAGTGTGAGAAACGACATCAAAGAAGCGTGTAGATGAGGGAGACGGTCGTGTTCGTGTCGACCTTGACGTTGCCGGGAACCGGAACGTTATCGAACTGCAAGCGGAACTTGAGCTCGATCTGGAGGCTGTCGATGATGGTGCTGCGGAGCGCAGCGTCGAAGTTGAGGCGTACGTCCTCGAGCTCCTCGACGTTGATGAGAACCTCGGCGCCCGCCAAGAACTGAACGTTGTCGTTCAAGTGGTTGTCGTAACCAATGTAGACGCGGGCCGCGTGAACGATCTGCGTGCCGTCGGCGAAGCAGCTCGGGTCCGTGGGATCACTTCCCATCGTCGCGTCACAGATCGCCGCGTCCGCGTCCGGGTTCGGGAGCGGGTCGGGATCGAAGTTGTCGTAGGTGAAGTCGTAACCAATCTCGCCCCAGAAGCGGTGCTTCTCGCGCTTGAAGAAGTTACGCAGGTAACCCGCCTGAAGCTGAAGCCGCGTGTCGAGACCCGCGAAGGTGTCCCAGCGGTGCTTGGCCGCGAGGAAAATCGCGTCGTTGTCCGTGAGGAAGAAGTCGTAGCGGACGGCCGTGTTCGCGTTCCGCACGGTGTCCGTGTAGCCCGTGAAGAGGTTGTTCTCGTCCTTGATGTCCGCTCGTCCGTAGTTGAACGAGAAGTTCGCTCCAAGCGCGTGACGACCCCGTACGAGGCGGAAGTCGGTGCCCGCGTTGAGCTGCCACGACCGGGTGTTACCCGAGTTGAAAACACCGCCGGCGGAGATGGACCACGAGGTCTCATCCTCGGACGGAGCGTCGGTGGTCGCTGATTCGGTGAACTGATCTTGAGCGTTGGCGATCTGCGGGTTCCAGCTGAGCGCAAGCGCTGCGGCGAGGGAAACGAACAGCGCACGATTGGCTGCGGTGATGTCCATGGTCTCCTGAGTCCTCTATTTTTCCCCGAACGGGATTCTTTGATGCCCGTTCGGGCGGTAGTAATTTGTTCACTCCGCTGAAGCGGCTCACGTCGCGAGTTTGCAACTTGCTTGCCAAGCGAAATGGGTGAGTGATGTGCGAGCTACGGTGGCAAGTCCTCGGAAGATCTCCAAAAAAACGGACGCGCCGGAAACGAAGTTGGGCGCGACTTGGAGGTCGCGCCCAACGTGGTGTTGGAATCTACCTACGTGAGATTACTCCGCTGCAGCCTCTGGGGCGGCCTCGGCACCAGGCGCGGGAAGCGAGTTCGCTTCCACGCACGCGGCGTTCGGGGTGTAGGAGTGGTCGGCCGGCACGGGGTTCGTGATGTGGAACTCGACGCGACGGTTCTCCTGACGGTTACGTCGGGAGTTGTTCGGGACGCGAGGAACGACCTGGCCGCAACCAAACGCCTCCAGACGACCCGCGTCGATGCCGTTCTCGGTGAGCCAGTGACGAACCGAGGCACCGCGGCGACGCGAGAGCTCAAGGTTCGCGGCTTCGTCGCCACGGTCATCGGTGTGACCTTCGATGCGCACGGTCTGAATCGCGTTGTTGCTCGCGAGAATCGAGCGGACGTCGCGAAGAACCGGCGCGCTGCGGTCAAGGATGACGTGGTCGTTGGTGGCGAACTCGACGCGCTCAAGGATGCGAATCGCTCCGCTGGCGTCGACACACGCGAGCGCCGGGCAACCCGCGCACTCGGGGTTCTCTTCGTTCGCGACGCCAGGCGTCAGCGGGCAGTGATCGTCGGCGTCGAGGATCGTGTCCGAGTCCGCGTCGGTCTCCGGGCAGCCGTCGGCGTCCTGGATGCCATCGGCGTCCTCTGCCTCCGTCGGGCAGCGGTCGTCGGCGTCGGCCACGCCGTCACCATCGTTGTCCGGGTCGGGCACGCCGTCTTCGTCCTCGTGACCGTCACGGTCTTCGGGATCGTTCGGGGCGCCATCGTCGGCGTCGAGCACGCCGTCACCGTCGTTGTCGGGATCGGGGCAGCCGTTCTCGTCCTCGAAGGAGTCCGCGTCCTCAGCCTCGTTCGGGCAGGCGTCGACGGAGTCCATGATGCCGTCGCCGTCCGCGTCGCCGTCTTCGGCAACGGGCTCGGGCTCGGGCTCGGGCTCGGGCTCGGGCTCATCGGAGCGCGGGGGCATCTGGAAGCCGAGCATACCGAGAACGCGGAAGTCGGGCGCGCCGTAGCCACGGATGATTCCGAGGCCGCCACCGAGGCCAGCCGTGAAGCCGTTGTGGTGGTAGTACTTGAGGCCACCGAGGACCTCGAGCGGGCTCGACTCACGGGCGAAGAAGTCGTCCGTGGTGGTCTTGAGGGTCGCCTGAACGAGAAGGTCCACCGTGTTGTGGTTGTCGGTCTCGAGGAGCTGGTAGCCAATGCCGAGTCCGAGGGTGAGCTCGTCGTTGACGACGATCTGACCATCGGTCGGGACCTGCCACGTGGGGTCGCCGGCCGTCTCGGGCGCGCCGATGCGGACCAGACGACGAATGCGGTAGCCGGCGTTGAGCGTGACGCGGAGATCGCTGAAGCGAACCTCGGCGAGAAGCTCAGGGTGAACCGTGAGCCAGTCGTCGCCGGAGTAACGCATGCCGTTGGCGCGCGTTCCGAACGCCTCGGAGCGAGCGGAGTTTCCGGTGCCGGAGACCTGCAAGGCCAACGCGAAGGCGTCGTCCGCTTCACCGAGAAGGCGAACACGACCACCGAAGTAGATGTCGCCCAAGCCCGCGCCGTCAGCGTTCAAGCCGAAGGCCGCCGCTTCGTCGGTGCCGTCCTGGTAGAACTGGACCGGGAGGCCCACGTAAAGGACGAGGCGGTTGAAGAGACCAAGGGAGATGCCGAACTGACCGGTGACCTGATGGTCCACGATCGGCGTGATCTCTGAGCCGGCGTCACCAAGATCCTGCTCAATGACGAGCGGGTCGTTGGCGTAGTCGACATGGAGGTGGGCACCTACTTGAAAGTCTCCGGAGTCAGTCGGTCGACTGATCGCGAAGTCGTCGGTCGGGGTCTCCGACTGTCGGAAGTTGTTCAAGTTTACGGCCTGCTGTGCAGACGCGGTGCCTACACCCGTCGCGGTAAGCGCGAGCACAATGGCCATCCGGGATAGCAAGTTATCCATTCGCATGTGTTCCCCTTCTGGGACCCGTTTCAAGGGTAGTCTGCAAAGTTGGTTGAGAGAGTCGTAGAGTCGACGTGAAACCTTGGCGCGGGCTTTGTGCAAGTCGCGATCCAGTGGTTTCACAGAGATTCAAGAGAGGTTTTTCGTGGTGTTCCCGACCGAAGCCGAGGGATCACTCCCACAAGTGTTGGGAGCCGACCACAACTACCGTGGCCCAGCATTTTGCCGCTGGTTACACCACATCATTGTGCTCGGCAACACTGCTAGCCCAGCAGGTGCTCAAGAAGTGTGAGGTTTACCATCTCATCCGGATCGAGGCGGCCGTCGGCGGCGATCATCGCACGCGCGGTATCGAGAAAGAGCTCCTTGTGCTCAAGCGGGACCTCGAAAGGATCGACTTCAGGAGCACGCTCCAGCCAGCCATCCACTTCCGTTCGCTCGTCTTTTGACAGCTCAAGCGCGGTCATCAGGCGACCAATGAACTCGCGCTCCGCGTCTTGGATCTCGTGATCCGCCCACGCGAAAGAGCACACGAAACGCATTAGCCGCAGACGATCTTCTCGGTCGAGTTCTTCGAGCATGGTGAGAGCCTACACAAGTTCATTCCGAAACCGCCACTGCGCGGAACATTGAGCCACGCTTTTGGGCGCGTTCCGTTTCATCGCCGACGACGCTATCGTTCCAACAGATGACCTCGATGGATGAATCGGCGGCAGATCAAGAGCCCACGGAGGACGATCTGGCGAGGGACCCGGATGTTCAGGCGCTTCGCGGGCGAGACGCAGGTTTCGTGATCCGCGTCGTGGTGTGGGTCGTTGTAGGCGCTGCGGCGGCGATCTTCGTCGGTCGTTACCTCACCGCCGATGACATCGGAGCGGCCGCGGCGGGTGGCTTTGGAACCGTCACCGCGGATCACTGACCAGACTCTCGAACGCCGACGATCACTTTCGAGCAGGACGACGATCTCCGCGAGGCGCGCGTTCGGAAATCGGTTATGGTGCCCCGCAATATGACGACGAAAGTGGAGATGCCACAGCTCGGCGAGAGCGTGGTGGAAGGAACGATCGGCAAGTGGTTGGTGGCGGTCGGTGACGCCGTCGTAAAAGACCAACCGATCGTCGAGATCCTCACCGACAAGGCGGACAGCGAGATCCCGTCACCGGTCAACGGGGTCGTGACCGCGATCTTCGGCGCGATCGACGACATCATCGCGGTGGGCGAAACGCTCTGCGAGATCGATGAGACCGCGACCGCGGCGGCGACCGTCCAGAGCGCCCCACCGGTCAACGCGCCTCCCGCCGATCCCAGCCGTGACGCGCCGACCTCTCCTTCTGTTCGGAAGCTCGCGCGTGAGCGCGACGTCGACCTCGCGAAGGTGCAAGGAACCGGTGGTCGTAGCCGAATCACGCAAGACGATGTTGTACGGAGCGCGGCTCGCGCGGCGGCTCCCGCGCCTCGTCCCGCGCCCGCTCCGGCGGCGCCACGCGCACGTGCTCCGCGAGGCGGTGGCGCGATCAGCGCGGCGCCCTCCGGCGCGTTCCGCGTCCCGCCCTACATCGAGCGCCCTGGCGATGAGGTCGTCCCCTTCTCTCGGCGGCGCCGCATCATCGCCGACCACATGGTCTACTCGAAGCGCACCGCGCCGGACGTCGTTACGTTCGCGGAGTGCGACCTTCACAAGACCGCGGTCCTGCGCAACGCACACAAGGGCGCCTACAAGTCCGAGGGGATCTCCCTCTCGTACCTGACCTTCGCCGCGGTCGCGACCGCGCGCGCGCTTCGAGAGTTCCCCGAGCTCAACGCGCGCGTCCTTGATGACGCCTTCGTCAAGCTCGGCTCGGTCAACCTCGGCATCGCGGTGGACACGCCCAAGGGCCTCGTCGTCCCGGTTATCCGTACCGCGGATGAGCTCTCCGTTCGCGGGGTCGCGCGCGCCATCGGCGACATCGCGCAGCGCGCCAAGAGCGGAGACCTCACGCCCGACGACCTGTCCGCGAAGTCGTTCACGATCAGCAACCCGGGACGCAAGGGCAACCTGGTCGGCGGCGCGATCATCTCGCAGCCCAACGTCGGCATCCTCCGCCTCGGCACCATCAAGAAGCGCGTCGTCGTCGTGAACCGCGATGGCGAAGACACCATCGCGATTCACCCCGTCATGTACATGGCGCTCACCTACGACCACCGCGTCGTTGACGGAGTCCACGCGAACGGCTTCCTCTACCGGATCAGCGAGATCCTCGAGGCCGGCGACTTCGAGGTCTGACCGCGCGGGTCGCCCGTGCCAACAAAACGAGAGTCCGTTTCGTTCACGCGAAACGGGCTCTTTCGTTTGCGCCCTACTCGCTAACGCAGATCGCGCCGAGACGCGTGGGTGGGCTGTCCCACCAGGTACGCGCAAGCGAGCAGAAGAACTCCTGCCCAATCCGCCCCTCGATGTAGTGAAGGCCGGGCTCCATCGGCGCCTCGATACGGTTGTCCGCGATGACGAGGCGACTCGCGGGGGAGCAACCCGGGACAGCGCTGTAGGCGCAGTACTCGAAGCGGTCTTCGGACTCGAAGCCGATCTGGAGCTGATCGATGCAGCGTGGGCAAGCACAGTCACGCGGGCTGAACGCGATGCGAGCGCCGACCGTCTCACCTGGCCGCGCGCGGACCACGTTGCGACCACCGTTGAGCTGCACCGACGTCACCCTGAACTCACCGACCATGGCAGGAAGCGGGATCTCAGGGAGCGTCGCGCACGGATCTGGCGTCACGCAGTCCGGAGAGGGATCCGCTGGGCAGCGGTCACAGGCGTCCGGCGTTCCGTCACGATCGCCATCGACGCGGTCGTCTCCGGTCGGGCAAACATCGTCGCTGTCGCAGACTCCGTCCCCGTCCGCGTCTTCAGGAGGCGCGTCCGCGGGACAGCGATCACAGCCATCGGGTCGCCCGTCTCGGTCGCTGTCGATGCGGTCATCGCTGCCAGGACAAACATCGTCTGCATCGCAGACCTCATCGCCGTCTTCATCGGGACAAGGAAGCGGCTCGCAGCCCATTCGCCGGTTGCACTCCTGGCCTGCCGGACAACGTTCATCGAGCGGCTGGTTCCGGCAGCGCCCGCTTCGATCGCACGAATCTTCCGTGCAATCGATTCCATCGTCGCAATCGCTGGGTCGACACATCCCGCCGGTGTCTTCGCCCGGGTTGGTGTCTTCGCCCGGGTTGGTGTCTTCGCTCGACCCCGTGTCGCGAGAGGTATCTGGACGATTCGTGTCCGTTCCCGTGTCGACCACCCCACCGTCAGGACCGAGCCGACTCTCGTCCGGCGAGATCGAAAGCGAGCACCCGACGAGCAAGGTCAGCGCGACCCCCCAGGCGTTGTAAACGTACCTGCCTCGTCTCGCTTCGCGTCGCGCGTGGCGTCCCGTCACCGGTTCAGAACGAGCCCTGAAGGGACACTCCGCCCGACTCACCGGTCATCCACGGAGACATCGTCAGCTGCGCCTCTTCTTCTTCCTCGTCGCCGTCCCAGACGAAGAGGAAGTAGGCCGTCAGTCCGAGCCCAACGACCGCGACGCCACCAAAAATGTCGGCCAGGAGCGCGCGCCGCCTCGCGGTCGCAGCGAACTCAACACCCTCGTCATGCGCTGCTTGCTGCGCGGGCAAACCGAGCGCGCTGTTGTTCGAGCGGAGGACCGCATCCTCAAAGTCCGCGTCCGACTGGTTGGCGAGCAAAGCGCAAATCACCGACCCAGCGCCGAACCCAACGCTGAGCAAGGTCGTGGTGATCGCGGGCGTATTAAAGAAGCGCGGGCCGTTGTCGGAAGGGTCCGCGGGATCCGTCAGATCGATCGTCTGCTGGTTGCTCGGATCGAGCTCCGTGACCTGGTTGACGCGATCCACGCTGTCGGTGTCGGACGTGTCGGTCGTGTTGGTGATCGTGTTGGTTGCGGTCGTCGCCGTGTTGGTTGCGGTCGTCGCCGTGTTGGTCGCCGTGTTGGTCGCCGTGGTGATGTTGCTCCCGGGACGCAGGTTCACGCGCACCTCGCCGCGCGAACCACCCACCACGTTGATCTCCCTGCGCTCCGTCCGGAAGCCCTCCATCTCCACGGTCACGGTGTGCGCTCCTGCGGGAAGCGCGATGGAGTCCAAGATGGGCGCGCGGCGTGACTCTGCGTTGTCGATGCTGACCATGGCGCCGTCGGGCTGAACGCGAACGAAGATCTCGCCCACCTGTCGCCGGAGACGCTCGATCGAGCCGCGGACCTCTGCGGCCTTCGTCTCATCGACGTTCTCGGAATCCGCGAGAAAACGCTCGTAGTGCTCGATCGCCTCCACCGGGCGGTTCAACTGCTCGTAGCAGTTGGCCATGTTGATCCGGACGCTCGGGTGCGGACGCAGACGGTAGGCGCTCTGAAACTGCTCGAGCGCGTGCTGGTAGTTGCCGCTCTCGTAGGCCTCGACGCCATTGGTGAATGCTGCACGAGCTCGAGCAGTGTCATCTTGCGCTGACACGCTCGCCGCAGAAAAGCACAACAAACCAACGAACAGACCTACGGAGAAGCTACGCCACATGGGGGAAGCATACTTAGAGACCACGAAAAGCGTCAACGCAGTCGACGCCTCCGGATCGCGATGAGCACAAATACGAAGGCCACGACACCCTGTCCGCCCTGCGCCCCGGAGCGACCAGGTACCGCGCACCCACAGCCCGGGTCGTCTCCGCCCGTTCCGCCGTCCGGGCCCGCGTCCACCGGCCCGATACCGCTGTCGAGCCGGAGATCACGAACGGCGTCGGCATAGGGAAGACGGCACGCCGACCGGGCGTCATCTTCCAGCGTGCACTCGACCTGGCCAGCGATTTCTTCGAATCGGAGGACCGCGTCGAAGCTCTCGCCCCCATCGGCGCTGCGACCGATCGCGAAGCCGTCCAAAAAGTTGTCCGCGCACGCCCAGAGCTCGCCGGCCCGAAGCGCGAGACAGCCGATCCGCATCTCGCTTTGGATCCGAGTGAACGTCTCTCCGCCATCATCGCTCCGGAACAGACCCGTGCCCGCGAGCGGAACATCCATCACGTCTGGCAACCCGCCATCTGGCAACACATCCGGAGCGCTTCCGCGGCCACCCACCCAGACCGTTTCGCCGTCCGGCGAGATCGCGAACCCGCGGATCTCCGTGATCGAGAGGAGGTCAGCAAACGTCTCGCCACCATCTTCGCTGACCACCAGCCGATCCTGCCGCTCCTCGAAATCCCGCGACCGCACGACGCGCATAAAGACGCGCATCGGGTTTCGGGGATCGACGCCGAGCACGTGCACGTTGCGCTCTTCGTTCTCAAGCGTGAACGGGAAGCGGGTAAACGTCGCGCCGCGATCGTCTGTGCGGTGCACGAACGCTCGCCGCGGGAGCTCCGGAGTCGCCGGGTACGCGCCGCTCAAGTAGATCACGTCGGGGTTGGACGGCGACACCCGCACCTTTTCAAAGAGCTCGGGTTCGATGGGATCGCTGGTCGCCGTAAACGAAAACCCGTCATCGGACGAGTAGAAGAGCGAGTTGTCCGCGCTCCCCGACGAGGTCAGGGCGTAGACCCCGAGCGGATCACTTGGATCGCGGACCTGGTCGATCACCACCACCCGCTCCAGCTCCGGTTCCGGGTAGCCGAAGTTGCAGATGGCGGGGTCCGAACGCGTCAGCCCATCGAACGAGGCGACCGAGAGCGCGCCGTCCGAGAGCAAGAGGTGCGTCGGATCTTCGCTCAAGCTGACGTTCATGACCTCTCGGCAGGTGTAGCGGTACGTCGCGCCACCGTCCCGGGAAACCAACGCGCCGAACGTCGTGAAGACCGCTAGAAGATCAGGGTCGCTGGGGTGCGACTCGATCGCCTGTGCTTCAGGGAAACGTCCGTGCGCCGCCGCGAACGACGGGACGAGCGCGAAACAAACTCCGACGAGTGAGAGCCAAGACAAGGTGTGTACGCGAGCCACCCGTACTGTTTAGGCGCGTGACGGCGCCGAGGCCAGCGTGATCGCGAGGGCCGTGATCACCGCGGTCTCGACGCGCAAGATCGTCTCTCCAAGCGAGGCCCGGGAAAAGCCGTGACGCTCCATGCGACCCTTTTCGTCGTCGGTAAACCCGCCCTCGGGGCCGACCGCGAGCCAAGCGTCTGCCGAGCCGGGCCGGATCCGTTGGCCGCCTCGCGCATCGAAAAAGTAGCCCTCTTCGGGAGCCCGCGAGAGAACCTCGCTCAAGGGTGCGGGCGCGAAGAGATCAGGAAGATAGTCGCCTTCGGACTGGCGCAGGGCCTCGATCGTGACGCGACGAAGTCGCTCCAGCTTCTCAGCCTCTTTGCTCGCTGCCCAACGCGATACGGACCGCGTCGACGAGACTAAGTGGATCGCCCGCGCGGAGAGCTCGGTCGCCGCTCGCGTAATCACGTCGAGCTTCTTGGGCGTCCCGAGGATGAGCGTCGGTCGCGATCGATCCGGCCGCGCTTGCGGAGCGTCCACCAGACAGCGAAACGGTTTCATCGCGAGCACCACAGCGCGCGCGCGTCGACCCTTTCCATCAAAGAGCTCCACCGCGTCACCCAGGCTCGCGCGGACGACCTGCGCGTGCCGCTTCGCGTGCGCGTCGAGGGTGAGCTCTCCCGCGGCGAGATCAGAAACGAAGAAGCGACGAACCGCGCCCGCGGGAGAAGGTCGACTCACGGTTCCGCGCCGGCGCTCAGCACGATCGCGACCCACTCACCCTCTTGCTCCGTGCGCTCATGGACGAGCCCCGCGCCCTTGAACGCCTCGGTCACCTCGTCGCGCTGCGTCTCCAGGACGCCGCTCAAGACCAACCGCGCGCCCGGAGCGACCCGCGCGACCAGCGGCGTGACCATTGGCAAGAGGATGTGCGCCTGAATGTTCGCGAGGACCAAATCGTAGCGACCGTTGACGCTCGCGATGTCGGTCGTGTCGACCTCGATGGAGACGCCGTTGCGCTCCGCGTTCTCGTTACTCACGGTGACCGCGTCCTCGTCGACATCGACCCCGCGGGCGGACCCCGCGCCGAGCATCTGCGCCGCGATCGCTAGCACTCCGCTCCCGCAGCCCACGTCGAGCACGCGCTCACCGCCGCGGATCGTCGACTCGACCTCGCGAAGACACAGCCGCGTGGTCTCGTGGATCCCGCTCCCGAACGCCGCCCCGGGGTCCAGCGTCAGCACAACGTCGCCTTCGCGTGGATCCTCGTGCTCGAGCCACGACGGCCGGATCACCAGCCGCTCACCGATCCGTTGAACGTAGAAGTACTCGCGCCAAGCATCGCGCCAGGCATCGCCCTCGACGATCTCGACCCGTCCGCCGAGCGCCTCCGCGACCCGTGCCGCGATCTCTTCCGTCTCGAAGCTAGCGACCAAGGTCACGTCTGCTTTGGACTGCGACAGCATCGTCTGCGCGTCACGCTCTTCCACCCCCGTCGCGCCTTCCTCGAAGAGGCGCATGGAGGTGACGTCGACATCCGCGGTTCGCACGTCGACGTGAACGTAGGGATAGCGAGCGGTCTCTTCTGCCATGGGCTCTTCTATCGCGGTCGGTTCGGGCCGCGGAGTATTTCGCGGACGCGGCTCAGCGTGGATTGACGATCAGCGTGCCTTGTTCCGGTCCGCCGCTGTTGTTCCGCACGACGACCACCGTCGTCACGATCGCCGCGGCGACCCCGACCCCAACCGCCGTCCAGAACCACCATTTGGTCGCGATGCCGCCCTCTTGCTCCGCCTCGACCGCGATCCGGAGCGGCGCCGCGACATCTCCACGAGCCGCGACCGGGAGGCCGCTGCCGTCGACCGCTTCAAAGTAGTACTCGACCAGTGGTGGGCGAACGTCTTCCCCAGGGATCGTCGCGAGGAAGTCGTCGCCATCCCGGTCGCAGTCGACGCGACGAAAGACATCGTTGGTCCCCTGCCGATACGCCAAGACCAATCGCTCGACGCGCTGGCTTGGATCTTCAAGAGAGGCGCGGAGCTGAACCGCGACCGTTCGATCTTGCTGCGCGGGCGAGCGGTGCGCGATCGTGACCGGCGCAGGCGGCGGAAGACCTGGACGCCCTTCAGACTCCCACTGGGTCCGTACTTGAGAGAAGAACGTCCTCACGCGCGGCGCGACCGTTCCTTCGGGCTCGTAGTCAGGCGAGAGCGAGAGGAGGCTCCGGTACGCGCCGGCGCTCTCTTCATCGCGACCGAGCGCGTTGTAGGTGAACGCGAGCAAACGGAAAATCGTCGCGCGGTCTTCGTTCGTGTTTCCGGAGCGCACGAGCGCCGCCGAGAGCACCTGGAGCGCCTCTTCAAACCGGAGCTCGTCGTAGAGACCTTCGCCTTGCTCGATCAGCGGGTTGTTCCGCTGCGCGCTGGCCGACGTCCCGGAGAACGCGCTCAGGCACAAGATGCTCGCGCTGAGTAAACCCGCGTGAAGCAAACGAGAGAAAGAGAGAGGGGGGATGGAGAGCCCAACGAACGCGCGCCTCATGGCCGGACAGTACCACGACGCGAGGTGCTCGATCAGATTGTGCGCGCCGAGTGAGCAGACTTCAGGTGGCGGCTACGCCGCGCCGAGAACGCGCACGCAGACATATCCAAGAAGGACGAGCCCCCAGAAGAGCGCGAGCGGCTTCCGACCGGCTCGGATCGCCGCGATCGGCGCGACCGGAGGGAGGAGCGCCGCGACCTTCCAGCCCGTCGGGAGCTCCGACCGAAACACACGAACCAAAATCGCCAAGTGCACCACGAAGAACATCGCGAGCAGCACGATCGCGACCACGAGCAGCCAGACGTTGAACGTGAGCGCGCCCATCGCCGCTCGTTACGACTCGATCCGAACCGCGACCGTGGGCGAGGCGATCGGGCTCAGCCGATCGATCTCGCGAAGCGCGTCCTTCAGATCCTTCTCGCGGGCGTCGTGCGTGAGCATGACGACCGTCACCACCTCGTCGTCGCCCCCGCGGCCCTCTTGCACCATCTGTTCGATGCTCACGTCGAACGCGCCGAGGACGCCCGCGATCCGAGCCAACACGCCGGGCTGGTCATGGACTGAGAAGCGAAGGTAGAAGCGGCAGCGATTCGCGCCGATGTCTTGAACGTCCCGGACGCGCATCTGCGCAGAGAGAACAGAGCGACTCGGGACTCGTGCGTGCGCCTTCGCGATCGTGTTTCGCGCGACGTCCACGATATCGCTGACCACGCTCATCGCGGTCGGGAGCGCTCCCGCGCCTGGCCCGCTCAACAAACACGGCCCGAGCATCGCGCCCTCCAGGTACACCGCGTTCAGCGCACCCGTAATGCTCGCGAGCACGGACCCCTTCTCGACGAGCGCCGGGTGCACCCGCAGATCCAGATCGCCAGACTCTGTCTCACGCGCGACCGCGAGCGGCTTGATCACGTAGCCGAAACGTTCGGCGAACATCATGTCCACCGCGTCGATCTGATCGATCCCCTCGGTCGCGATCTGGTCCGGCCGAACCCGAACCCCCCAAGCCAGCGTCGCGAGAATCGCGAGCTTGTGGCACGCGTCACCTCCGCTCACGTCGAGCGTCGGGTCGGCCTCGGCGTAGCCCGCTTCCTGTGCGCCCTTGAGCGCCTCTGCGAAGCCCAGCCCCTCACGGTACATCCGCGACAAGATGTAGTTACTCGTGCCGTTCACGATGCCGCGAAGCGCGACCACGCGATCAGACGCCAGCGCTTCACGGAGCACGCGGATGATCGGGATGCCCCCCGCGACCGCCGCCTCGAAGTAGAGATCGACACCGCGCTCTTCAGCGAGCGCGATGAGCGAGTCGCCACGCTCCGCGATGAGCGCCTTGTTGGCGGTCACCACGTGCTTGCCGTTCTCGAGCGCAGCCATCAGGAGCTCGCCAGCCGCGTCCACGCCCCCCATCACCTCGACGACCACGTCGACGTCCTCCGCATCGACGACGCCGCGAGGGTCCGTCGTGAGCAGCGACCCAGGGACCACGCTCTCGCGCGCCCGTGAAGCGTCCTTGACCGCGATGCGGGTCACGTCGATAGGGACCCCGAGCCGCGCCTCGATCGTTTGGGCGTTCTTCTTGAGCAGCTCGAGGATCCCGGTGCCGACGACGCCGCAGCCGAGCATACCGATCCGAATGGGCTGTGCCACGGGCGCAAGCTACAGCGCAACGCCGGTTCCCGCCAATCCAAGCCCGTGATATCGACACGCCATGTGTGGCGTGATTGGTTTGGTGTGCGAGCAGTCGCGCGATGATCTCGGAGCCATCGCGGCGACGCTTCTCAAGACGTTGGAGTACCGCGGGTACGACTCCACGGGAGCTGCGATTCAAGGGTCTGAGCTCTCGGTAGACCTCCGCAAAGATGTCGGCGCACCATCTGTGCTCGTCGAGTCCCTGGGAATCACGGGGCTCGCGGGACAAGTGTTCTGTGGTCAGGTTCGGTGGGCGACCTTCGGCGCGGTCGACAAAGAGAACGCCCAGCCCCACGTCGTCCGCTGCCACACCTTCTTGTACGGCGCGCACAACGGCAACGTCACCAACAGTGACGTCATGAAAGACTGGCTTGTCAGCGAAGGCCACGATGTCCTCTCAGACAACGATGGCGAGATGGTCGTGCACGCCGTCGAGCACTTCTTCGCTCGAGAGCTCAAAGACATCGACGAGACGGACCACGAGGCGCGCGGAGGAGCGCTGCGACGCGCGGTCCGGAGCGCGAGCGAGAAGCTCCGCGGGTCCTTCGCCGCGGTCGTCGTCGATCCCGTCACCCGGCGCGCCATCGCGATCAAGCGAGGCTCTAGCCTCTACTTCGGCGTCGGGCGTGACGACACTGGCGCGTTCGGCGTCGCGAGCTCTGACCTCTCCTCCGTCCTGAAGATGACCCGCGGCGTGGTCGCGCTCTCGGAAGGCGAAGCGATTCACTACGACGCCGAGCGATTTGAGGTGTTCTCCCTCGTGGACGGCTCCGTGATCGAGCGGGTCCCTACGCGCAGCCGGCTCCGTGTCGGCGACACCGCGCTCGCGCCCGAGTTCCGGACCTTCATGGAGCAAGAGATCTACGCGCAGCCCTCAACCTGCCGCGCCGCGGTCAGGATGTTCGCGGGCGGAGGCGAAGGCGCGCACCTCGTCGCGGACCGCGTCGACACCTTCAGCGACGAAGAGCACGAGGCGATCGAACGTGAAGTCGAGCGCCTCCGGAATTCGCTCAGCGAAGACGTCACCGCTGAAGCGGTCACCGCGCTTCGCGCCAGCCCCGTCGCGAACCTCGACGTCAACACCGGGCTCATCTCCTCTGACGCGCCGATCCTCGGCGAGCTTAGCGACCCTGGGCTCGCCCGCGCGCTCGACGCCTACTTGGACCTTCGTGAATCACGAGAACTAGGGCGCTCCGTCGACGCCTTGTGCGACGCGATCGAGCTGGCCCGGAAGCAGCACGGCCGAGTGCTCCTCATCAGCTGCGGCACCTCCTACCACGCGTCCAAAGCCGCGGCGCTCTTCTTCGCCGAGCTCGCCGGCGTCGAGGTCGTCCCGCTGCTGCCGGGCGAGTTCCGCGGCCAGTACCTCGCGACCTTGCGCGACGGCGATCTCCTCATCGCGATCAGCCAGAGCGGCGAGACCAAAGACCTCGTCGACGCCATCAACGCCGCCCGCGCGACCGGACACGCCGTTCGTTGCGCCGCGCTGGTGAACAACCTCAACTCGACGATCGCGCAGGAGAAAGCCGAAGTCGTCGTACCGCTCCGTTGCGGACCTGAAATCGCGGTCCCCGCGACCAAGAGCTTCATCAACCAGCTCACCGTCTTCTACGGATTGGCGGAGCGACTGGGCGCACGCGCTGGACGGGTCGCGCCGAAGACCTCGATGACCGATCTGCCCGCGCTCTTGGAACGCGCGCTCGAGGTGGACATCGAGAAAGCGGCCGACCTTCTCTATCAAGCGCCCAGCATGCACCTCCTCGCCATTCGCTTGCTCGCGGTCGCGAAAGAAGGCGCGCTCAAGATTCGCGAAGTCGTCCTCAACCACACGGAAGGCTTCGAGGGCTCCGAGTTCAAACACGGTCCAAACACCATTCTCGGGTTCAACACCATCTTCGGCCTCGCGCAGGTCCAAGCGCTCCTGGATCAGCTCGCCGAACAGAACGCTGACGCCCACACCATCAAGAACGCGCTCCGCGCAGACGTGTTGGGCACCGAGTCCCTCTACGCCGACTACCCGCTCGTATTCATCACCGGCCCCGAAGACCGCGACGTCGAGCTCACCGTCTCGCAGATCAACACCCACAAGATCCGCGGTGCCATCACCATCGTCATCGCCGAAGACGACCCCCGCTTGCGACGCGCCGCTGAACGCGCGCCTGCCGGAAGCGAGAACTACAACGCCGTCTACCTCGCGCTCCCTCGAACCGGCGACACCTGCGCGACCGCGTTCACCGCGACCATCGCTCTCCAAAAGCTTGCGCTCGCGATGAGCGAAAAGAAGATGAGCCTCCTCGACTCCCTCGGCGTCCCGGAGCATGGCGTTCATCCAGACGTCCCCAAAAACGTGAGCAAGTCCATCACCGTAGACTGACCTCTGAGCACGACCTCTGAGCACGACCTCTGAGCACGACCTCTGAGCACGACCTCTGAGCACGACCTCTGCGCACGACCTCTGCGCACGACCTCTGAGCACGACCTCTGCGCACGACCTCTGCGCACGACCTCTGCGCACGACCTCTGAGCACGACCTCTGCGCACGACCAATCACTCCTCGATTCGGGCCCGTTCGATCGGCTGTGACATCGAGATCATCCGCCCGGCCGAAGACGGGTTATGCGCAACCTACGTATTCAACTTCGCGGCCAAGCCTTCTTGATCACCAATCACGTGGTCTCCGAACTCCCAGATGCCGAGTGGGTAAGAGTCGCCTTCGTTCGCCGGCTTCTCGGCGCGCAGCGACTCTTCAAGTTCACGTTGTTCGGTTTCAAACTGACGCGCACCAGCTATGAGCTCGTCGTGAGGTCAGATGAAGACAATGGGCTGGCCGATGTGCTTCAGTTCCTTCAGTCGTCGTTTGCTCGAGATGTCAACCGCGCGTTGAGTCGCCGCGGCGCACTGTTTCGCCGTCGCTATCAGGACAAGGCGCTGATCGGTGAACATGTACTGGAAGAGATGATCGCGCGCACCATCTGTGACGAGGCGCTGTTGTCATCTCTTCCGATCACAAGAGGCGGTCGGCTCTCCGACCTGTATCCGTACCTCGACCGAGAGCCGACGATCTCGCTTCCGCCTCGGTTCGCGACAGCACAAGACGATATGGTCGCCGATGCGAGCGCGCGGTGGTTCGCGCGGATCGCTGAGATCGACGGGGAGTCCACCACGCTTTTGTCGGCAGCGAAATGCATCGCGGCATCATGGAGCGACGTGTTCACGTTTGAGGCATGGCGTTGCTCAGTCGAGCGCGACTACCGGAAACCAGCACATCTATACTGCCGAGGACAAGTCAGCGTTCCTTTTCCGAGAGGAACGCATCCCCCGAGTCGCGCTCCCGAACCCATCGCGAGCAAGGTTCACAGAAGCCCCTCTCCCGCTCCAGTCACCGTTGCTGGCCCGCATCGAACTCCGCGCGCCCGAACACGCGCGGAACGGGGCCTCCGCCTCATCACAGCGAGGAGGTAGTTACTCCGCGGCCTCAGCGCCGAAGTCGATCGCGTCCACCAAGATCTCGGCGACGTCGCGCTGCTCAATCTCTTCAACCTTCTCGGTCTTCGTGAGGCCGTCGTTGAGCATCACCATGCAGAACGGGCAGCCGCTCGCGATGGTCTTCGCGCCGGTGTCGAGAAGCTGAAGCGTGCGCTTCTTCGCGACCGGCTTCATCTCGCCGTCCGTCGAGTGTTGCTCTTCCATGAAGACCTGAGCACCACCGCCACCGCAGCAGAGTCCCTTCTCCTTGTTCCAGTACGGGACCTCGACGAGCTCGATACCTTCAATGCTCTGAAGGATCTCACGCGGAGCTTCGTAGACGTCGTTGTACCGACCAAGGTAGCAGCTGTCGTGAAAGACCATCTTGCCGGTCACGGGCTTCGTCGGGACGAGCTTCTTGCGCGCGATCAAGCCGTTGATGAACGCGGTGTGGTGGACAACGTCATACTTACCGCCGAAGTCCGGGTACTCGTTCGCGAGCGTGTTCAGGCAGTGCGGACACGCGGTGACGATCGTCTTCTTGTCGACACCGTAGCCGTTGAGCGTTTCGATGTTTTGCTCGGCGAGCGTCTGGAAGAGGAACTCGTTACCCGCACGCCGCGCCGGGTCTCCGGTGCACGTCTCTTCGGTCCCGAGGATCGCGAAATCGACACCCGCGTGCTTGAGAAGCTTGACCGTCGCGCGGGCGACCTTTTTGGCCCGGTCATCATACGCCGCGGCGCAACCGACCCAGTACAAGACCGCTGCGTTCGGGTGGTCCTTCATGAACGGGACGTCTTGCCCATCCGACCACTTCGCGCGGTCCATCTTCGAGATGTTCCACGGGTTGCCGTTGCTCTCAATGCCGTTGAACGTGTTGCCGAGCACGGTCGGAAAATCACCCTCCCACATCACCTGCTGACGACGAAGCCCGACGATCTTGTCGACGTAGCTGATCATCACCGGGCACTGCTCTTCGCACGCGCGGCATGAGGTGCACGCCCAGATGACGTCCGGGTGAACGATGCTCGGCAAGAGGCTCATCGGGATCTCGGACTCGAAGTAGCCACCTTCGGGCGCGGCAGGCGTCGTGTGCAGCGCGTCGAGCTCTTCTTCCTTCTCCGGCGTCGCGCCGTTGAACATCACGTCCTCGGTGCTGTAGAGATGGTTCCGGAGCGCCAGCGTGAGGTGCTTGGGGCTGAGCTTCTTGTCCGTGATGTACGCGGGGCAGTTGTCGCTGCAGCGACCGCACTCGGTGCAGGTGTAGAGGTCGAGGATGTGCGAGTAGCTGAGGTCTTCGAGCCCGCGGATGCCGACCGCTTCCTCGCGCTCCATCCGCCCCTCGATGTCGTCGAGCTTCGGGAGCCCAGCCGGGTTGAGGTCAAGCGCGAAGACGTTCGGGATAACCGTCAGGATGTGGAAGTGCTTCGTGTACGGGAGGATGTTCAAGAAGATCAGGACGAAGCTCGCGTGCCACCAAAAGCCTGCGTGCTCGATAACCTTCAGCGCGTCCCAACCCATGCTCTGCATGACGAGCGCGAGCGGTGACGCGATGGGCTCGTACCAGGCAAGGTGCACGTCGCTCCCGTTTGCCCGAGCTTCAAGCGCGAGGTGCGCCGCGACGTAGAGGAAGTCGGCGAGCATCATCGTGATGATGATTCCCAGGATGATCTTCGGCTCGAGACCGACCGTCATGCGGGGCTTGTCTTGCACCTCATCCGGATCGCCGCTGTCGTCGCCCTTTTTGCCGAAGCGGAGGTACGCGAAGACGCTGGCTCCGATGACGACGAGGAGCGCGGTCGCTTCCTTCGCGAAGGAGTAACCCTGGCCAACGATGTTGTTCGTGCTGAGCACGCCCCAGAAGTCGAACTCAGGCCAGTACCCACGACCCCAGAGCATCAAGCTGTTCAGCAAGAGCACCTGGAACCCGATGAAGATCATGATGTGCGCGACACCCGCCGGCTGATAGCTGTCCTTCTTCGCCATCTTCTTCTGGCCGAAGGCATAGATGAGCGTTGCTTTTGTACGCTCAAAGACTTGCTCTGGTGACCAGTCGAACTTCGGGTCCGCGACGCCGATCATAAGCTGGCGGAATCGGCGCTTCACCGACCAGGAAAAGAAGGCCAGCGTGCTGACCAGGACAAGCGTCATGACGAACGGGTTCATCGGATCCGATCTCTCGTTTCACAGTGGGGCCCGCGCGCGGGCGTCTCACCCGGGGTTGTAGTGGCGATGGACGCGGCGCGTCAAACTGGAAGCGCTACTCGAACTCTTCACAGGCGCGGGTGCCCACCTGACGTGCAATTGCCTCGACGATCGGCGAGTAGGACTCGTCGCAGATGGAACCCACGGTCGCTTGACGCCCGAACCGCTCCGCGACCTGGACGATGCGCCGGGCCGGGAAGCCGCTGCCGCCCCGACCTGTGCACGCGGGGACCACGCCGAGAAGAGGCTCTCGGGGGTCGATCCGGTAAATCATGCGAGGGTGTTCGAGCACGCGCTCGAAGTCGATGTCCAACGGGTCGGGGACGACGATTGGCGGAACCCCGCCGATGACGGCGAGCGTGAAGAGGTCCGGGCGACTCGGTCGCAGCGATCGGAAGGCTTCTTCGTAGCGGTCGACCGGGAAAAGTGGATCGTCTTCCTGCAAGCACGGCGGGAGGGTGCCTCTTTCGAAGGGCTCGAAGTAGAGTTCCGGGTCTTCGGCGGAGCAGTCGTCTTCGTCCGTCAAGATGATCACCGCGAGCAGCGAGTCCTCGCGAAGGAACCCGCGGTTCTCACGGTCGCCGTGCGCGTCGCCCTCCACGAAGTCGAACTCACCTCGCGGGAGCAGAGCCTTGATGGCGGCTTCCAGCGGTTGCTCGAACGGACATCCTTCGATGCCGGTACGCGCGACGCATCCGAAGTCTTGGCTGATCGCCTCGGCGTCGTCTCCGTCGTCGCGGTTGTAGTCAAGGAAGCGCGGGTACCTGCGAGCGCACATCGGGTCGCCTGAGAAGTCGCGAAGCACTCCGTCATCCGGCGCGGTTCGCTCACAGAAGGGAGTCCCGTTGAGCGAGGTGCTGACGACGCCCATGTGAAGGTCCTGCACCGCGCGCCAATCTCGTCGTCCGTCACCGTCTTCGTCGGGAGGATCAATCAATCGGTTCACCAAGAGCGGGAGCTCTCGCGCGAGGTTGTTCTGTTCCTCTTGCATCGAGCCCGAGTCGTCGACGACCAAGAGCAGATCAACGGCCGCCGGACGGCGACATGGACGCGGGCCCGTATCGGGTTCGGCGGTATCGGGCAGCGCGGTGTCCTCCGGTGGCGTCGTGTCCGGGGGAACAAACGTGTCTACGCCGGTGTCCGGAAGCGACGTGTCTGGGACCGCGGTGTCCGGCCCGCCGTCTCGCTCTTCCTCAGGCAGCCCTGTTCGGGCACCGCAGCCGGTCACCAAGACGAAGAGAAGCCCCGAGACGGAGAAGGTCTGAACAAGCGTTGCGCGCATGATCTCGCTTATCTATCATCCGGCCGCTTCCGACCAGGCCTCCTTCCAAAGAGGCGAACAAGGCGGACGCCGCGAAAAGGACAAACGACGATGACCGAAAACGATGGCGAGCTCCTCAACACCTTCGGGACTTGGATCGAGACGCTGGCGGGCGACGCCGCGTCGATGGGCAAGCTCCTCGAGAGCGAAGCTGGCGAAGGCGCGCGGACGTATGTGGCGTGCGGCATCAACTACTTGTTCAAGTCTCTCGACCTGATCCCAGATGGCATTGACGACATCGGTTACCTCGACGACGCCTTTGTCTTGCGCGTCGCGGCGGAGCTGGCGACTGAGGACGATCTTGCAGGAGCCGGCGAAACCGCGGACGCGATCACCGAGCTCGCGCAGCAGAACGAAACCGTGAAGACCTTCCTCGACGACAACTACCCGCGGCTCGAGAAGTACGTTCGTGATCTCAAGGGCGGGCACGCGCGCGGCCGCACGGTCACCGACATCATCGCGAAAGACGAAACTCGTACCTCGCTCCTCGCCGACCTCCACGGCTTCGCGCAGAGCTACACGGCTCCGAGCTTCTCCCGCGAGGAGAAGAACCTGATCAAGCTCCGCGCGTTCTTCGACGCGAAGCTCCCACGCTAGCGAGCAACGGCGACTCCGAACCCCCCATCGCCCTCGAGGACTCGATGAGGGGTGCGGGGCAATGTTGCGCCACCAAGAAAGACCGACGTTGAATCGCGAGCTTCTTGGAATGTGATCACGTAGTCGAGATAACCATCCCCATTCAAGTCTCCGGGAATCGACACCTGGTCGGCGCCACCCTCGTAGTCTAGGTCTGGAGCCCGGGGAAGTCCGTCACCAGTCCCAAGGTAGATTCTGGGAAGCCTTCCGACCAACAAGTCACTGAAGCCATCTCCGTTCAAATCCCCGCCGTTGGCAACAACGCTTCCGAAGAACTGGTCGAAGTCGGTTGGGTTGTCGAGAGTCCGTGTTGGCAGTTCGAACGAGACCCCGCCGGCAAAGAGGTATGCGTTGCCTTCGACATCCTCTGGATTCGATGCGTACGGAGCCCCCACAAACAAATCTCCGAACCCGTCACCGTTCACATCACCTCCCGCAGCAACTGCAAACCCAAAGCTCCCATTCGTAGGGGGAAGGATGTGGCTCGAATACACTGCAGAGGATGGCTCATTGGCGATGTAAACCGTGCCATCGCCGTCACGCCACTCAGGATCGCCGAGGACTAGGTCGCTGGACCCATCTCCGTTCATATCAATCGCTGCGGCGGCTCCTCCACACCCCATGGCAAACGGTGGTGGTGTGCTGACACGGCACGCGAACTCGGCCTCCGGGGTCAATCGAATCCCGTCGCCCGATCCAAGAAAGAGATGTCCTGCAGGTGTGGCCATCGACCGTGATGGCTTCGCAGCAACAACGAGATCGACGTACCCATCGCTATTGGTATCTCCGGCACGAGCCACAACCGCGCCAAAGCCCATGTTGGCTTGATCGCGCGGACTATCCAGCGTGACGTCGGGAGAAGCCGCGAGGCCTGTCCGTCCCCCGAAAAACATGAACACAGCACCTTCCCTATCCTCCGGAGAAGAGAAGTTCGGAGCACCGATCGCCGCATCAGAAAAGCCATCGCCATCGACATCACCAAGCGCTGCGACTGCTTGACCGAAAGCTGCGGAAGGTCTGTCGAGCGGACAGTCGAGTGTTGTCGTTGGCGTTCGTGGGACTCCCGTACTGCGTCCGTTGAATATGAAAACGTTTCCTTCGTTTACCTCAGGGTTGTCCGCACTTGGCGCTCCGACCAGGAGGTCAGCGAACCCATCTCCGTTGAAGTCGGAATCTTGTCGACCGACGTTGACGTAGCGAGCATCTGACCAGCTTCCGCATCCGCCGGCGTTACATCCACGAACGCGCCACACATAACGCGTCCCCACGGGTGCAGTCATCGACACCGGCAATGAAACGCTCGGTCGCAGGAAAACAGCTCTGCCTGTCGGTGCCGCAACACCTTCCCCTCGCGTGTCGAACTCGGGAGATGTGAACGGGCAATCGCCAAACCCTTCGAGCGAACAGCTATCGTCGAGCTGGACTTGGTACTCGGTAGCCCCCGCAACTTGCTCCCACATCAGTTTTGGGCGAAGCGGATGATCAGCGACGGGAGCATCTTCGGGAACGTGAACGCTCCCCGTATTGTAGCCATTGGGCGGCCAGCGAAGCGTCGTCACAGCCGGAGGGTCGGGGGGCGGATTCGTGTCAACGAGGGCGTCCCGCTGTGTGTCTTCCACATCAGCGTCCGGCGTCACACTGGCGTCGGCTGTGTCCGGTGCACTTGTGTCCGCGATGCCCGTGTCCGGCGTACCCGTATCGGGGCCGCCGTCCACCGGCTCGCACCGCTCGAACGTCTCCAGCGTTCCAGAAGGACAGACGCAGCGGTCTCCGACGATCTCATAGCTCGGGTCGCGACAGACTTGTTCGCGACAACCAGAGAGGAGGATGAGGAGAGCGAGTGCGGAGAAGATTCGGTGGTGCATGAGAGGTTCTCGGTCGGCGAGCCGCCACGGTTCGAAAGCTACCGGAAAAAGAAAAGGACCGCCGAAGCAGTCCTTTCTCGAGTTGATACGCGGCCGAGTCAGTCTGGACCGGGGGCCCGAATCTCGGGCGGAACGAGGAACGTGACGTTCCGTCGGTCGAGCTCGGTGAACCCGTCGCCCAAGACGACGAGGTTCGCCCCGAAGGTCTGAGGGATCTCCGTCGGCATCACGGTGTCGTTCATCTTCACGACGATGTCGAAGCAGACGCGCGAGCCGGCGGTGACACCTTCGAACGTGTCAGGCCAACCATCGGCGTCTGTGTCCGTCGCTTCGCGCGCTTCACAACCACGCTCGGCATCACCCGCGGTGTTCGCTTCGATGTGATCGACGAATGCAGCGAAGCTGTCGATGGCGTCGGTCGCGTCGTCTTCATAGACCACTGAAATGTCGAAGCGAGTGGAGTTCGCGAGAATTCCGATTTGATCGATCAGACCGTCGCTAACTCCCGACCCGGAGGAAACGGTCGACACGAGAGGCATTCCGGCCCCGTCAACCGCGCCGGTGTCCGTTGCGATTGCGTTCAAGTTCGCCGCCGCGCTCGAGCCGACCGCGACGCCGACGACCTTGATCCGTTCCTCCGTCAAGGCGGCGACCGCTTCAGCGTACGTGGGTGCATGTCCACCAAGGGTTCCGTCGTTGTACGCGTCTGACCCGCCCGGACCGTTGTGTTGGCGAACGTCAGTGATTGCGACGATGATCGGAACCGCACCAGCGCGGAAGCAAGGCCAACCGAAACGACCGTCAGCGCACGCTGCGAAGTCAGGCGAGGAAGCCCGAGCATGAGGCCACTCACTTCGTCCAGCGAGACCATTGCCAGTGCCGATGGCCCAAAGCGCGGGGAAGAGACTCTCCGGAAGGTCACTGCCGGAATGCCTCGTCAGGCGGTTAACTCCGGCCTGAGCGTCGGCGACCGACTCCGTGATGTCCTGAAGATGTAGGAAGGCGGAATCTGCACCGGACCCGTAGGGGGAAACGCGGTAATCATCAAATCCACCCGCTCCGAACCATGCGTTAGGGATCTCTTCACGAATTCGGTCGATGATTCCGGTGCCAGCCGTCGACAAACTCGTTTTGAGTCGATCAATCGCGGCGCCCATCGACCCCGTCGTGTCCATCAAGAAGTAGACGTCGGCGTTCTGAATGTTCGTCGCGAAGTCGAGCGTGTCTCGGGTCGGCTCCGGCGGCATCATGTAGGGCTCGTAGTAGACGAAGTCACCTCGCGTACGTGGGCTTGCCGACGGATCGAGGGCATCGCCGGCGCACTCCGGATCACCACCACATGCGCCGATCTCGATGAGGTCGGTGACTCCGTCGCCGTCCGAGTCGCTGTTCGTCGGCGAGGTGCCAGCCGCGAGCTCATCGGCATCCGACAAGCCATCATTGTCGCTGTCCGGATCGCGGAAGTCGGGAATGAAGTCGTCGTCGCTATCGATCGGCGGCGTCGAGATGTCCGCGTCGCCCGCTTCGTCAGCGTCCGAGATTCCGTCACCGTCGCTGTCGAGGTCGTGCCGGTCGATCATTCCGTCGCCATCGGTGTCAGGCGGGATCGCTTCGTGACCATCGCGGATGGTGTCATTGTCGCTGTCCGCGTCGAGGTAGTCCGGCAGGCCGTCACCGTCGAAGTCGGTCGGCGCACCAGGATCGCCAACCTCTTCGCGGTCGCGCACGGAGTCGCCGTCGTTATCAAGGTCGCGGTAGTCGGCGAGTCCATCGCCGTCCGTGTCAACGCTTCCCTCGATGGCATCGTCGACGCCGTTGCCGTCCGAGTCGTTGTCCTGGAAGTCTGGCGTACCGTCGGAGTCCGTATCGATCGGCGGGAGCGAAGTGTCTCCGCCGCCCTGCTCGGTTGAGTCGGGAATCCCGTCGCCGTCGCTGTCGGTGTCCTGATAGTCGGGGGTGCCGTCGCCATCCGTGTCCGTGCCGCTTGCGCGACCCTCGAACTCGTCGGCGATGCCGTCTCCGTCTTCATCACGTCCCATGGGGATCGTGGTGTCGGGCCCGCTATCGGGCACCATCATCATTGTGTCGTCGTCACCGCAGCCAACCGCAAGGGCTAGGGATGTGACGACGGAGAACCATAAGACACGTCGCATTCGTTTCCTCCGAAGACCTAGAGGGTACCCCGGTCGAGGTGACGATGCTACGAACCTGCTGCCAACAGAGTTGCCGGGAGCGCTACTCTGCGAGCTGGAACACTTGGTAGAAGTACTCGCCGCGGCCTTGGCCCGCTTGCACCTTCAACTCATGCGTTCCCGCCTCGGTCGTGCAATGACGCACGCTCGGAAACGCGTTGTGGGTGCCGTCCGTGGCGACCTCTTGACCATCCTTGCTCAAGGTGACGTTGAGGTCGTAAACGCCCGCCCCACCCACGACCGGAATGGAGAAACACGTCCCTGCTGGAAGATCGATGCGGTGGGTCGCGGAATCACCTTCGCGTCGGAAGTCACCTTGGCCCGGCTCAAACTCAGCGGACGGCTCATACCCCTCAACACTGTGCAGTGAGGTGACCTCGCCCAGGCGAACGTAGATCAACCCGCTCAACCCAAACGGGCCGCTCGTTCCGCGAGGCCAGCGGTAGGCGTGATAACGAAACGCGCCGCTTCCGCTCACCGCTTGCACGTCGATCGCATGCGTTCCCGTGTTCTCTACGCAGGTTCGAACGATCGGCCGCGCGTTGGTCCCGTCATCGTGGTCAACGTCGGTGCGTCCGCGACGCAGGTGAACATCAAGGTCACGAATGCCGGAGTCCCCCACCGCCAAGATCGCGTAGCACTTGCCGCCCTCGAGCGAGATCGAGATCGACTCCGTCTGGCCTTCACTCAGGTTCCCGTTCGAGTACTCGCCATACTGCGTGTAGCCACGCGCCTGAATGTCCGCGTCGAGCATCGCGAAGGTCTCTTCCAAGCTGACGCCGGCGCTGCTGCTCTCCGAGATGACTGGACCCTGCTGCGTCGGTGCGGCGGGCGCCGCGGGTGCGTTGGGCTTGACCCAACCAGCGACAAAGAGCGGACCTGAGCCTCCGTACATGGTCGCGCGAAGACGATAGACACCATCGCTCGGCGGACAGAACTCCACCTTGGCGTCACGAGAGCTCTCGGTGTCGCTCTCGATCATTTGGCCGCCGCCGTCTTCAATCGAGATGTCTGTGTCGCGTGTTCCAGGTCCGCCAAAGGTCGCGAACTGGTAACAGAAGCCGCGCTGGAGATTGAGCGGGAAGTTCTGCTCAGCGTGCTCTGCCAACACGACGCCCTGTGGTTCACCCACCCGTGAGTAGCGCTGCGGCGCGAGCGCCGCGTCCAACTGCGTGAGGCGCGCTCCGGTCTCGGCATCGAGCGACGCGGTCTGGATCTCCTGAGAGTCCTCCGTCTCGCCAAACGCGCTCGCGAGGTGCGGTTCGTTCGGGGGACCGTAGTACGCGACGTAAATGTACTCGCCCTGTCCGCTCGCTGCTTGGACGCGTGACATGTGACGACCACCGGACGCGGGGCATGAGTAGACGAATGGATGGTTGTCCGGGCGAACGTTCGTCTCCACGGTCCGGCCCATCGGATCGAGCAGGAACATGTTCAGGTCGAGACCTTCGACACCGATCGCGACGGAGACGTAGCAAGTCGAAGCGCGGGTATCGATCGTGTAGCCAATCAAGCCACCGCTCATCATCTGGTTTCGGACCGCGGGTCCAAGCCGAGAAAAGCCACGCTCGGTCATGTGCGCATCGACGCGAGCCAATGTCGGTCCGAACGCTGATTGCGCGATCGCGGGATCATCCGGGTGCGGCTGGCCAGGCGCAGGCGGGGTAGTGGTTGGGCCCACTGAGGCACCGCCACCGGTCGTTTGCCCACCTGTCGATGAACCTGTGCCCCCTGCGGGTTGCAGCGTGATGCGCCGAGGAGAAGGACAGCCAATGAGCAACGCGCTCGCGATGATCGAAGTGGCGAGAAGCCGGAAATGAGGACGGGTCATGATCTACAAACGCTCTCTACCACAGCACCTTTCAGACGTGCCCGTAGGTCATGTGCTTCACATCGGCGATAAAACTCCGGGATCGCGCGATAAATTCTGCTCTTGGCGTTCTGAGTTTTGGCTCGGCACCTATTAAACGTGCAGCACAACACAACGAACCGGTTCCAAGGTCGAAGACCCGGGCGATGAAGACCCTCGCGACCACCCTCTTTTGCGTCTTTTCCCTGTCGATCGGGACCTCCCCGGCAGAGGCCGAAGATGCCGCGGCCCCCACACTTTCGCTCGCCACAGACCCCGACGCTCCGCGCCCCTCGATCACGCTCGGAGTCGACCCGCTGGCGTACGTCTTCGGGTCCTATGGCGTCCATGTTGAGGTCGCAGTTCACCGATTCGCCTCGCTCTCTGTCACACCATCGTACATTCGCGTCGAGGCCGGGCGTGGCTTCTCCCTTGAGGGCGGTGCCCGTTTCTGGCCATTCGGAAGAGGGCTCGAGTGGCTCTTCGTTGGCGCGACTGCCGCGTTCCGTCGGGAATCCGCGCAATCAACGACTCACGCGATTGTGTTGGGGGCGGAGGTCGGCTGGCAGGTTGTTTGGCGAGGCATCGCGATCGCCGCGGCAGGAGGCATCGATCGGAACATTGTGATCGGCGGTGACGCAGTCACCTCAGCGCGTGTTCGCTTCTTGCTCGGTTATTCCTTCATGTAGGAACCGCTTCTGCACAAAGCGTCGCCGCGTCATCGTCCCACGTTCCGTTGATGGTTCTATCGGCCGAAGATTTCAGCAAACGTCTTGAGCGAATCGTGAGTGGGTCCTAGTACAGGGCTCCGCATGCGCTTCGAGAACGTGTCCATTGCTGGTGTTGCTCACGTGGACGCGCCCATCCGCGTCCCCTCTCATGATCTTGAGACGCGCATCGCCACGACGATGTCCCGAATCGGTATGCCGCGCGGGGTTCTCGAGAGCTTGACCGGGATCGTTGCGCGCCGACTCTGGCCGGTCGGTACCAATCCAAGCGACGGTGCGCTCCACGCCGCCAAGCGCGTCCTCGAGACCACTGGTGTTCCTCGTGATCGCATCGGCGTCTTGATCAACACATCCGTGTGCCGCGACTACATCGAGCCGTCGGTCGCGTGCATCGTGCATGGCAAACTCGGCCTTCCAGCGCCCTGCCTCAACTTCGACATCTCCAACGCGTGCCTCGGGTTCCTCACCGGAATGGAGCTCGTCGGAAACATGATCGAGCAACGCCAGGTCGACTTCGGGATGGTCGTCGATGGCGAGAGCAGCCGCTTCGTGGTCGAGTCCACGCTCGAGCGGTTGGCGCGTGAAGACGCCGACGCGAACGCGTTCCGCAAGAACTTCGCGACGCTCACGCTGGGCTCGGGTGCCGCCGCGATGATCCTCGGTCACCGCGACCTCATCCCCGACGGGCATCAGTTCGTGGGCGCGGTCACGATGGCGGCGACCGAGCATCATGAGCTTTGCCGTGGGCAGGTCGATCGCATGGAGACCGACACCTCAGGTCTGCTCTCCGCGGGTGTTAACCTCGCGCATCAGACCATTGAGCGCGCGAAGTCCGTTTTGGGTTGGAGCGCCGAGGCGCTCGACGAGCTCGTGCTTCACCAGGTCAGCCGAACGCACACCGAGCGGCTCGCCGGCACCCTCGGGCTCAACCTCGCGAAGGTTCACCGCACCTACCCCGAGTTCGGAAACGTCGGCCCGGCCGCGGTTCCTCTCACGTTGTCGAAAGCCGCAGAGGCGGGTCGGCTCTCGCGCGGCAACCGGATCGGCTTGATGGGCATCGGCTCGGGACTGAACTGCGCCATGGCGGAGATCGTTTGGTGAACATCCCGCGCGATCTCTTTCCCTATGAGTCTTCGTTCCTGACGCTCGACGATGGTCACCGTCTCGCCTACATCGACGAAGGTCCTCGAGACGGGCGGCCGTTGGTTCTGGTTCACGGCAACCCGACCTGGTCCTTCTACTGGCGCGCGATCATCGCGTCGGAGTCCACGCGTCGGCGCGTGATCGCCATCGATCACATCGGCTGCGGCCGCTCCGACAAGCCGACCGACGACGTCTATCCGTACCGCCTCGACCGACGCATCGCCGACCTCTCCGCGCTCCTCGACGCCTTGAACGTGGAGACGATCGATCTGGGGGTCCACGACTGGGGCGGCATGATCGGCATGGGCTGGGCGCACCAAAACCCAGAGCGCGTAAACAAGATCCTGCTCCTCAACACCGGCGCGTTCCGGCTCCCGAAAACCAAGTCGCTCCCGAGCACCCTCCGCCTCGCGCGTGACTACGGGCTCGGCGCGCTCCTGGTACGCGGCTTCGGCGCGTTCTCCCGCGGCGCCACTCGTCTCGCCGTCACGCGTAAGAAGCTCAGTCGCGAGGTCATCGCCGGGCTCTGCGCGCCCTACGACAGCTGGGAGAACCGACGCGCGGTCCTTCGCTTCGTTCAAGACATTCCCCTCGCGCCCAAAGACCCGAGCTACGCGACGGTGCTTGAGGTCGAAGAGAACCTGGAACAGTTCCGCGAACACGACGTGATGATCTGCTGGGGCGAGCGTGACTTCGTCTTCGACGATCACTTCTTGCGCGTGTGGGAAGAGAAGCTCCCCAACGCCACGGTTCATCGCTTTCCGGATTGCGGTCACTACATCCTCGAGGACGCGTCCGAAGAAGTCGTCGCGCTGACCCGCGAGTTCCTCTCGTGATTCACCTCAGCGACGCTCACAATGTCGCTGACCACCTCACCGCGATGGCGGCGCGCCAGCCGGACGTCACCGCGATGTACATGCCCGGTCGACGTCGCGGCCGAGGGCGCGTCTACACCGAGATCTCGTACCGCGAGCTAAACGATCGAAGCGATCGCATCGCGCTCGGGCTCTCCCACGCCGGCATCCAACGCGGCGAGCGAGTCGCTTTGATGGTGAAGCCGAGCCCCGAGCTCTTCGCGCTCACCTTCGGGCTCTTCAAAGCGGGCGTGGTCCCGGTCATGGTCGACCCCGGCATCGGGCTCAAGCCGCTCAAGGCCTGTCTCGGTCGCGCGGCGCCGACAGGCTTCATCGGGATCCCTGCGGCGCACGTCGCGCGGAGGGTCCTCGGCCTGGCGAACGAGTCGGTGACGAGCACGATCGTCGTGTCTTCCTCGAAGTTCGGTCTCGGCAACACCACCCTCGACGAGGTCGAGCACCGCGGCGCGGAAGAGCTGGCGCGCGGGGGGCGACCGCAGGGCACCAACCGCGACGACGTCGCCGCGATCTTGTTCACCAGCGGCAGCACCGGCGTCCCCAAGGGCGTCGTCTATCGGCACCGCCAGTTCCTCGCGCAGGTCGACGCGCTCCAGTCGCTCTTTGACTTCGCACCGGGCGAGGTCGACCTCCCTACGTTTCCGCTCTTCGCGCTCTTCGATCCCGCGCTCGGTATGACCACGGTCATCCCGCACATGGACGCGACCCAACCCGCCCTCGTCGATCCGCGCGAGATCATCGAGCCCGTGCAGCGTTTCCGCGTGACGACCATGTTCGGTTCACCGGCGCTCCTGAACGCGGTCGGTCGCTATGGCATCGCGCACAAAACGCAGCTCAGCTCGCTCCGCCGCGTGATCGCGGCGGGCGCGCCCTTGCCCGCCGAGACCATGCGGCGGTGGCACCGGATGATGAGCGACGACGCGAACGTGTACCCGCCTTATGGCGCGACCGAGTGCTTGCCAATGGCCTGCCTCGGGAGCCGGCAGATCCTCAGCTCAACGTGGGCGAAGACCCAAGAAGGCGCCGGTGTGTGTGTGGGTCGACCGGTCGACGCGATCGATCTGCGGGTGATCGCGATTGATGACGACGCGATCGAGAGCTGGAGCGCCGCGACCGAGCTCCCGCGCGGTCAGGTGGGCGAGATCGTGGTGCGCGGTCCCATGGTCACCGAGGAGTACTTCGCGGACGAAGAGAACACGCGTAAGCACAAGATTTACGACGGCGAATCGCTCTTCCATCGCGTGGGTGACCTCGGCTACCTCGATGACGAGGGCCGCGTCTGGTTTTGCGGCCGCAAGAGCCACCGCGTCATCCTCCACGATCGCGTCCTCTTTACGGTGCCGCACGAGAAGCGCTTCGACGCACACCCTCTCGTCTACCGGACCGCGCTTGTCGGCGTGGGCCAAGGCACCGCGCGACGACCGGTGCTCTGCGTGGAGCTGGAAGACGCGGCGAGACCCGTCGATGTTCTCGACGCGCTTCGGGACATCGCGAAACAACACCCTGAGACGGTCGACCTCGACACCTTTCTCGTTCACCCCGGCTTCCCGGTCGACATTCGCCACAACGCGAAGATCGGTCGCGGGAAGCTGGCGGTCTGGGCGACGAGTCAGACGTCGTCGTGAGGGCGCTCGTCACCGGCGGCGGGGGGTTCATCGGACGCGCCATCGCGACCGCGTTGCTCGAGCGTGGCGACGTCGTCCGCTCGTTCAGTCGCGGTGATTATCCCGAGCTGCGCGAGCTCGGCGCCGAGACCGCCCGAGGCGACCTTGGGGACCCCGAAGCGGTGCTCGCGGCGAGCGAGGGCTGCGACGTCATCTTTCACGTCGCGGCTCGCTTTGACCTCTGGGGCAAACGCGAAGACTTCGTCCGCACGAACGTAACCGGGACCGAGAACGTCATCGCGGCGTGCCGCGCGCGCAAGATCCGACGGCTCGTCTACACCAGCACCCCGAGCGTCGTTCACGGCGGAGACAACGTGAGCGGAGTGGACGAGAGCGCGCCTTACCCAGACCACTTCGAAGCGCTCTACCCAGAGACTAAAGCGGCGGCCGAGAAGATCGTCTTGGCCGCGAGCGACGATGCGCTGAAAACGGTCGCGATCCGTCCGCACTTGGTCTGGGGTCCGGGCGACACGAACGGGCTGCCGCGGCTCCTTGAGCGGGCTCGCCGCGGTCGCCTGCGACTGATCGGGGAGCCCCAGAAGATCGACACGACCTACATCGGCAACGCGGTCTCCGCGCACCTCCTCGCCGAGACACGTTTGCGTGAAGACGCGCCGGCCTGCGCAGGTCGCGCCTATTTCATCACGCAGGACGAGCCAGTCACGACCGAGCGCTTCATCAACGACATGCTCGCCGCGGCGGGCGAACCACCCATTCAAAAACGGATCCCCGTCGCGGTCGCGCGAGGCGCCGCTGGCCTCGTCGAGGCCGCGTGGAAAACGTTCGGCCTCACCCGCGAGCCTCCAGTCACCCGCTTCATGGTGAGCCAGCTCGCGACCGCCCACTACTACGACATCTCCGCCGCGCGACGTGACCTCGGCTACGCGCCGCTCACGACCTACGACGAGGGCATGGCGCGGCTCCGCGAGTGGGCCCGCTCCGCCGCGCTCTAGCCTGCAGGAGGCCGCTCGCCGGCTCGCAAGCTCAGTCGCATGAACCAGCGCCATCGTTGCCGGAAGCGACGACCGAACCGGACACCGCCACCGCGTCGACCAGCGCGTCCACTTCGCACATCGGCAACTGCGGATGCGAGCGAACGGTGAGGTCGCGCCCGATCGTGGTCAGCGCGCTGAGCCCGGCCAGCGACTCGAGGCTCGCGTTGCTCTCGATCGTAAGGTCGAAGTCAACGCGGGCGACTCGCTCCAGGCCCTGGATGCTCTCGAGCACCGGGTTCTCCATGACGGTCAGCCCGCTGAAACGCGTGATCTGCTCCAGCCCTATCAGCGTTCGAAGCGAGTCGTTGCTCTCGATCGTGAGCGACACGATCCGCGCGGACGTGGGGAAGCCGCTGAAGTCCACAAGGCG
The DNA here is from genome assembly GCA_938024995.1 of uncultured bacterium. Lineage (GTDB taxonomy): Bacteria > Myxococcota_A > Polyangia > Polyangiales > Houyiibacteriaceae > CALJDU01. Next base: position 50,636 of record CALJDU010000020.1, on the reverse strand, counting down.
CTCGTTTCTCGCCACCGTAAACGACGCGATGGCGTCAATGGGTCCCACGCCGTTAAGCGATGTCAGGTCCGCGTTATCCAGCAGATCCAGCTTCCGGATCTCACCGCGAAGTCCCGAGAGACCCGCCAGCGACGTCAGCGCGGTGTCGGCGATCACGACGTCACCGCGAACCTCTTGGAGCGACGAGAGCGGCGCGAGGCTCGTGATCGGGCTCTCTTGGATGCGGAGCGTGCCGGGGAGCTCTTCGAGCGTCGAGAACGCCGCGAGCGAGGTAAGAGATGAGTTCCCGTCGACGATCAGGAAGTCGAGCGTCTCCATCGCGGGGAGCCCGCCGAGATCGACGAGCAGCGGGTTGTCGATGAGCGAGACCGCGGCCACGGAGGTCAGCGCCGGAAAGTCCCCCACGTCTTCCAGCGCTTCGTGAAGCGAGATATTGAGCGCTCCGCCGATGCGGATCAGCGAACGAAAGGCCGTGATGGTCGTCGCGCGCTGGTTGCGGTCGAGCGTGAGCGTGCCGCCGATCACCTCGAGCGCGGAGAAGCCGTCGATGAACGCGACCTGCCAGTTCCGGATGAGAGAGAAGTTCCCGCCGACGCGGCGCAATGCGTTCACTCCGAAGTTCTCAAGAACCAAGTTCCCCGCGATGCTCACGTTTTCGCTGACCGTGACCAGGCCGTTCAAGCCGGAGAGCGATGTGAGCGCCGCGTTCTCGCCCACGTTGAGCGAGCGGATCTGTTCGAGCGACGAGAGGCCCTCGAGCGTCTCGAGCCTTCGATGGCGGCGGATGGTCACGTCGCCATCCACCGTGACGAGCGCGAGCCCAGAGAGATCGCGCAAGCCATCGTTGTCATCGAGGAGCAGGCTCCCCTCAAGCGCGCGCAGACGCGGCAGGTCCAGCGCGCTCAAGACCGCGTTGTCGGTGATCGCGAGGTCGCCACCCACGGTCGCGAGGAGGTCGAGACCTTGGAAGTCCTCGAGCTGATCGTTGTCGTCGATGGAGAACGTGCCGTCGATCGTTCGGAGCCGCGACAGCGGTGAGAGCGTCCGGCTCCCGATGCCGACGATCGTGAGGTCGCCGCGGATACGCGTGCATCCGTCGAGCGCGCGAAGCTCCGCCGTGGTCGTGACGACGTAGTCTCCGTCGCACTCTCGGTCGGGCAGGACAACATCGGGTGCGGTATCGCGCGGAACCACGGTGTCTGGGAGGTCCGTGTCGACGTCCACCGCGTCCGTGAACGTGTCGGTGCCGGAGTCGAGCACCATGACGTCATCATCGTCGCCGCAGTCGCACGCGGTGAGCGCGAGGATAAGGAGCCAAGTAAGTCGAAGCGAGCGCATGGCGCAGACCTTACAACGCACGCAGCGAGCGACAAGGCGGCGCGCGCAATCGCCCCCTAAGCAACAGAGCCCTAGCGGAGCGACTCGATCACGTCGAGCACGAGCGGGCTCGACCAGTCGTACTTGCCGTCAAAGCGGAACCGAATGACTCCGTTACGATCCACGATCCAGGTCTCCGGGAAGAGCCGCGTTCCAAACTTGCCCTCGACCACCTCACGCGTCGGGTCGAAGAGATGCGTCAGCTTGGGCGACGAAGGAAGGATCGCGCTGACCGCCTCCCAGCCGGAGTCCGTCGAGACCGCGACCACATCGACATCGTCCCAGCGGTCGCCCGCGATCTCCGCGAGCAGCTCGACGGACGGCATCTCTTCGATGCAAGGCGGACAGTCGATCGACCAGAAGTTCATGACGACCAAGCGGCCGCGATGCTCCGCCATCGAGAAGGTCTCGCCGTGGCGATCGCGCAGCGTGAAGTCAGGAACCGCGAGGTCGTCGCCGAGATAGTGGGGAAACCCATCTTCGCCGTTCATCATCGCGGCGTAGCGCTCGTTCCCAAACATCGACCGAAGCGGTGCCTCCGCGTAGCGCTGCGCGCCGTCCATCATCGAGCGAGTAAAGAGGAACGTCAGCGGGAAAGCCAAGACGAGCGCGACGATGGCGGCGATGCGTTCACGACTCATGCGCGTTGCTCCTCGGGCGCGGTCTCGCGGAGAGACACGCTGGGGTCTTTGACCGTCGGGACGTGCGCGCGCGTCCCGCCGATCGAGAGATAGACGCCGCGCTCATCTTCGAAGAGCAGGTCCATCAGGCCGGCCGAAGCCGCGGTCTCGAAGCGCGCGCTCACGGTTCCGTCGAGAACGTCACACCAGAGCGAGTCATCTTCGCCTTGACGGAGCGTCGCCACGTCCAACAGCTCTGCGCGATCGCCCGAGAGGGACAGCTCGACCCCGCGCGCCGTCACGCGCGTGAAGCGAACGAAGTACGCGGGCCCCTCAATCGCCACATACGCCCAGTTGATGGCGTTGCTGAGGCACATGCGCCCGTCAGGCGCGCGCTCGATCCACCCGTCAAAGGACCGGGTCAGGTTTCCGTGGTCGATCGGATCGTCACCCTTAAACCAACGGCCGCGCGCGTCGCGACGGATGTCCGTCTCTCGCGTGCGGCCTTTTGGAATCGCGGGCTCCATGCCCGGCACTTAGCACCAAACGAGCGACGGAGACAGGGCTACATTGCTTGGATCCTCAACTCGGACGCCGCGTCGTGATCTGCGTGGCGAGCAAGAAGCAACGCGGGAGGGAGTTGGCAAGCAGGGAGCACCGCATTGAAAGCCGGAACCCGAGTTCGCGAAGCGAACGATACTGAGCGGAGCGAACGTAGGAGGGAGGCTCCCAACTCCTTGCTCGTTGGGAGGGAGGGTCCGAAAGACCCTCCCAATAAAGAACAGACCCTCCAACAAGCAGAGACCCGAGTTCGCGAAGCGAACGATACTGAGCGGAGCGAACGTAGGAGGGAGGCTCCCAACTACTTGCTCGTTGGGAGGGAGGGTCCGAAAGACCCTCCCAATAAAACAGCTCTACATCTGAGATGACGGGTCGACGAACTCGATCGTCACCGTGCTGCCCGGGCGGTTGCCGCTCGCGTAGACAATCCGCGCGTGGCGCAGACCCCGGGAGGAGCCGAGGTCGATCGTGCGGCTCGTTCGGCCTGCGGAAACGGTTCCAGGCCGCACGGTGCGGGTCTGGTTGTTGTCAAAGACCAAGACGACGCGATCGAAGCGCACGGTCTGACCGGTCACGCGGAACCGGAGGCTCGGGGTCAGCTGGTCGGGGTTCAAGGTGACCGTGTCGCCGGCCGAGAGGTTGGTACGAACGGAAGCGGCAGGGACCCAACCGTCACGGGGACGCGCTTGCTGCACGACGCGGGTCTCGCCTACGCGAACCGCACCGGCAGAGGCTTGGGTGCCCCCGGCGCGCAGCGTGGGGGAACCGACTCGCGTAGTGGCTGCGGCCGTACCGCCGACACGGACGCCCGGACGGGTCGCTCCAGTCTGAAGCGTGGGCGTGCCGACTCGCGTCGTCGCGGCGCTCGCGCCAGCGCGCGTGGTGGTCCCCGCACGAACGGTTCCCGCGCGGGCGGACGTCGAGGGCTGCGTCACGCGGATCCGATCCGCGGTGGTCACGGATGTGTTCGTGTTGGTCCGAGGGGTCACCGTGCCGACCTGGGCACGTGGACTGACCACGCGGGCAGAGGGCGCCGCGGCCTGACGCACGGCGGTTCCCGCGCGCACCATCGAAGTTGTCCCGGGACGTGTCGCGGTGGTCGTCGAGCGCTGTCCGGTGCGGGGTCGCGCTCGCTCTTGGGCGCGCGGAAGCGCGGCGGTCGACATGGTGGTCGTTCGGTCCGAAACATCTGCGCGAACGTCGCGCGCCGTGTTCGAGACCTGCTGCGAACGCGCGACGCCGCGGGGGGCGCGGCCTTCCAACACGACCGACACGTTACGACCCGACGGGAGGCGCCCTGCGTCGTAGTCAATCTCGACACTGGAAACGAATCGCCCGCCCGTGTTCCCGGCGACCGGCAAACTGTACGCGCGGGTGCGGCGACCGGGGGCCACCGCGACGTTCAGCGGCACATTGATGACCTCGCCGTTTCCGAGCCGGACGCGTGCGCGCTGAAGGCGAATCGTGGCGCCTTGCGTGGAGAAGCGAAGCCGACGAATGCGTCGGCGCTCTCCCTGGACCGTGATCCGCGCGGTTCCGGAGGCGCGGCGAATTCGCGTTCGCGCCATTGGGCGGAAACCGTTCTGTTGCTGCTGTACCGCTCCGGTTTCGCGAAGCGCTTCGCGCTGCTGAACCTGGCCTTGTTGCGCGTCGACCGAAGCCGGCGCGCCGAGGAGAGCGAGCGCGAGAAGAGAGCGAGAGATGAACTTCATGAAAACTCCTGTGGACGACTCAGACCGCGAGACGCTCATCGAGATTCACTCGTTTCAGGCATCTTTGGTCCCGAGGGTTCTACGCGATCCCGCGTGTCACCGAAACAGGAGCAAAAACGCCGGTGTTTTCCAGGTGGCGACCGACGAGTAGTATCGCCCAATGAAGTCACTTCGCCTCTGCGTGACGCTCTTTTGCGCTCTGCTCTTGTCCTCGTGCGGGGAGGATCCCCCCCAGTCGGTCGACCACACCTTCGCCGACGGAAGCCGCGTCATCGTCTCGGTCGAAGGCGAGATCGAGACCTTCGCGTCGGACGGTCGTGTCTTGCTCGCGACGACCGGCGGCCCGACCGCGCGCAACTTTGATCTCGCGTGGCGAGGCAACTTCGCGATCTGGGATTTCTCTCGCCGAGACGCGACCGAGATCGTGCTGCCGGTTCGCGATGACGTTCGCGTGGTCGGTGACGAGGTCAAGGTGGACTACGTGAGCGAGGACGGCGCGACTCGAGGAACGGTCTCGATCTCCGCCGAGGATGGGCGCACTCAGGTTGTGTTCACGCTCGACGGAGAAGCCAGCGCCCTCGCGCTCCCCTTGCGCTGTGATGACGACGGCAGCTTTCACGGGTTCGGCGCGCAGTACGGCGCGACCGATCAACGCGGCGAAGCGTTTGAGCTCTTCGTGACCGAGCAAGGCATCGGGCGCGAGACACCGCCGCGCTTCTTTTCCGGAGACGAACACACCAGCTACTTCCCGATGCCGTACTACGTCGACGTTCGCGGCTTCGGCGTCCTCGCGGAGACCTCCCGCCTGACCACGGTCGACCTCTGCAAAACAGACGAAGCGGTCGCGGAGTTTGAGGTCGTGGGAGACGAGTCGTTGGCGTTGACGGTCTTCCGTGGCCCGACCGTCCCCAGCGTGATCACGCAGCTGGGCGATCACATCGGCCGCCCGACGAAGCCGCCCGCTTGGGCGTGGGAGCTGTGGATCGGCTCGCAGGGCGGACGCGAGGACGTGATGGCGGAGGTCGACGCGCTCGAAGATGCCGAGATCCCCGTGGCCGCGTTTTGGGTTCAAGACTGGACCGGGATCCGGATGAACTTCGGCGGTGGCTTCGGGGTGGAGTACCGATGGGAAGCCGACGACGCGCTCTACCCCGACCTCCCCGGGATGATCGCGGAGCTCCACGAGCGCGGCTACAAGTTCCTCAGCTACGCGAACCCCTTCGTCGATCCGGTCCTCGACAATCACTTCGCGGAGATGCGCGACGCTGGCCTCTTGGCCAAGAACGCTGAAGGCGAGCCATACGTCTTCATCGCGCCCAACAACGAGTCCGCTCACCCTGACTTCACCAACCCCGCGACGCAAGACTACGTACGCGATGCTCTCCGCGCGATGGTCCGTGACTACGGCATGGACGGTTGGATGACCGACTTCGCGGAGTGGCTCCCTCTCGACGCGGTGCTCTCGGACGGAACCGATCCGCTCGCCTACCACAACCTCTATCCAGAAGCGTGGCAACGGGTCACCCGCGAAGCGATGGAAGCGGAGCGGCCCGACGGGGACTGGGTGATGTTCGCGCGGAGCGGCTTCACCGGCGTGCACGACGTCGCGCAGATCCACTGGATCGGAGATCAAGAAGCGGACTTCTTGCCAGGCGACGGACTCCCGACGGTCGTCCCCGCGATGATCAACCTCGGCTTGAGCGGCCAGCCGTTCGTGACGCACGACATCGCGGGCTTCAGCGGAGGACCCAGCACCAAGGAGCTCTTCCTCCGCTGGACCGAGCTCGGCGCGTTCACCCCGATCATGCGAACGCACGAGGGCAACAACAAAGAGGAGAACTGGTCGTGGGAAAAAGACGAGGAGACCACCGCGCACTTTCGTCGCTTCACGCTCGTTCACCTCGCGCTCAAAGATCAGATGGAGACGCTCGCGCAAGAAGCCGCGCGGACGGGAATGCCGATCGTTCGTCACCTCATGCTGGAGTTCCCAGACGATCGCGAGACCTACGCGATCGCGGATCAGTACCTGCTCGGCCCTGATCTCTTGGTCGCGCCCGTCGTGACAGAAGGAGCGACCACTCGAGACGTCTACCTGCCCGCAGGCGCGCAATGGTTCCACGTGTTCACCGGCGAGATGCACGAGGGCGGCCAGACCGTCAGCGTCGACGCACCGATCGGTACGCCGCCGGTCTTCGCACGTGACGCCGACCGCGAAGACCTTCGCGCGATCGAATGAGCGAACCGCTCATCTCCGCGAGCGACGTCGTCACGCGGCGCGAAGAACTCTGCCTGCTCGACGCCACAAAAGACGGGCGCACACGTTTTGAAGAAGAGCACGTGAAGGGCGCGCAGTACGTCGACCTTGAAACGGATCTCACAGGGCCAGTCGATCCGGCGGACGGAGGTCGGCACCCGCTCCCGGCCCCTGAGTCTTTCGCGAAGACCATCGGGCGCCTCGGGATCCCGTCCGACCGACCCATCGCGATCTACGATCGTCACGGTGGGGGACTCGCCGCCGCTCGTGCATGGTGGATGCTCCGCGCTTGGGGCTTCCGCGCCTCCGTGGTCGACGGTGGGCTGGACGCGCTCCGAGACGCCGGCGCGCCCCTCGCAGCTGGGGCGGTCACGCCCACGCCGTCCGCCCACGCCCCGCGAGCTTTCTCTTTGCCACAAGTCACGATCGCGAGAGTGCGCGAAGGCGTCCCGCTCCTGATCGATGCGCGCGCGGAGCCACGGTTTCGCGGAGAGGTCGAGCCCCTGGACCCGGTCGCCGGCCACATTCCGGGCGCACAAAACCGCTTTTGGAAACACAACCTCGACAACAATGGGCGCTTCCTCTCTCCAGAGGAACTCCGGAAGCGCTGGATCCCGTTGCTTGGGGATCACCCGCCCAGCAACGTGGTTCACCAGTGCGGGAGCGGTGTCACTGCCTGCCACAACCTTCTCGCGTTGGAGATCGCCGGGCTGGGCGGGGGAGCGCTTTACGTCGGATCGTTCAGCGAATGGTGTCGGCACGAACCCATCGTGACCACCTGACGTCTTTGTAAGCGATATCGGCCGCCGCGGCGCTCGGGTCGCGATATCCTGCGCCCATGGTTCGCTCCACGTCGATGTCCGGAGGGTCTGCTCGGACCCTCCCTCCCAACGAGCAAGTTGCCAACGAGCAAGTTGGGAGCCTCCCTCCCACGTTCGCTTCGCTCAATCGTTTCGCTTCGCGAACATTATCTGTTTGTCTCGCGCTGGGGATGCTTGGTTGCCAAGGCGTCATCGACGACCCTGACAACTCGTTCTCAAACGATCCGCGCCGCACTCCGTACGACCCCGAAGATCCCCCGCCACCTGAGGCGCCGCCGTGCTTGGTGGACTGCGATCCAACTGAACCGGAGCGCCCCGCAGCGACAAGTGAGTTCCCGCGGCTGTCTCATCGCCAGTGGGAGAACACGGTCACCGACCTCCTCCATCTCACGGCGAGACCTGGGCTCGCGGCGGGCTTTCAGGACGACCCGAGCGGCACCACCTTCTTCGACAACAACGCGGTCGTTTTGCAGGTCAACCCAAACCTCTGGCAGGACTATCAGAACGCGGCCGAGACCCTGAGCGAGCGAGTCGCCGCCGATGGAGCTGCGCTCGCGCGGATCCGTGACGGTGCCGGCTCCGAACGCGAGGTCGTGGAGGCGTTGATCACGCGCACCTTCCGAAGGCCCGCGACCGACGCCGAGGTCAACCAGTACATGATGGTCCACGCGACCGGTCCGGAGCACTACCCCGACATCGCGCCAAACGACGCCGGCCTCGCGATGGTGATCCAAGCCGCGCTGCAGTCTCCTCTGTTCGTCTATCGCGTGGAGAGCGGGACCCCGGAGGACGGCGTCGTTCACCTCGATGATTACCAGCTGGCGACCCGGCTCTCTTACATGCTCTGGGACTCGATGCCGGACGATGAGCTGTTCCGCGCGGCCGCGGCGGGCGAGCTGACCGGTGACGGGTTGCCAGCGCAAGCCGCGCGGATGCTCGACCACGAGCTCGCCCGCGAGAAGTTCGCCGACTTCCACACGCAGGTCTTCGATCTCGAGATCTTCGACAACATTCGAGTCGAGGGCGCTAGCGACTCCATCGGGGAGATGATGCGCGACGAGACCGAGCACTTCTTGGACTACGTGACCTACGAGCAAGACGGCAGCGTCCGCGAAATGCTCACCGCGAACTACAGCTTCATCAACGACGAACTCGCGAGCATCTACGGCTTGTCTGGAAGCTTCGGGTCGGATCTCAGCAAGCAAGACCTCGACCCCACCCAACGCGCGGGCCTCTTGACCCAGCCTGGTTTCCTGGCGTCTCACAAGGGTGAGGTCGCGCCGATCCTTCGCGGCGTGTTCGTCAACTTGCACGTCATCTGCTCGGCGCTGCCCGACGCGCCAGTGTTTGAAACGCCTGTCTTCGAAGGCGACACCCGACGCGAGCGCGTCACCTCGGCGACGACTTGCGGAGCTGGCTGCCACGACCTCTTAATCAACCCTGTTGGGTTCGCGTTCGAGACCTTCGACGACGACGGACGGTTCCGAACAGATGACGGTGGTTTCCCGATCGACGCGGAGGCGTCGTTCCCGTTCGACGAGGGCACCGAGTACTTCGACGGACCGGTGGAGCTCGCGGAGAGCATCGCGAGCGCGAACGACTCCCATCGTTGCTACGTGCAGAACTGGCTCGAGTTCGCCTACGGGCGCCCCATTCAATCGGGTGACGGGCCGCTCGTTCGCGAGGTCGCGACCGCGTCGAGAGAAGAAGAACTGTCCGTGAAGGAGATCGTCATCAGGCTAGTGGACAGCGAGATCTTCAGGACCCGAGCGGTCCAGATCGAGGAGGCGGAATAATGAGCACCAAGAAGACCAAGAAGGCGTTCGGACGTCGCTTCTTCCTCGGCGGCACCGGAAGCGTTCTCCTCGGGCTGCCGTTCCTCGAGAGCCTCATGCCGCACAAGGCGAGCGCGGACGTCGACGACGGACGCTTCGCGATCTTCATTCGTCACGGCAACGGAGTCGCGCAAGCGGATGGCGGTCGTGCGGGCGCAGGTGAGCCGGAACGGTTTTGGCCACACAGCCGCGGCGCGCTGACAGACGAGTCGATGCGAGGACGCGTGGTCGAGGTGCTCGGTGGGCACCGCGAACGACTGCTGATGGTGTCCGGTCTCAAGTTCGGTTTCCCTGGCAACGGATGCGGACACAGCGGCGGCGGAAACCAGTGCCTGACCGCTGCGCGCGTCTCCGACACTCCATCCGGAAATGAGTCGCTCGCGATGGGCGAGTCAATCGACAACCGCATCGCGCGGGAGCTGAACCCAGGAGGCGCAGAACCGCTGACGTTGTTCACCGGACGCAAGGGGAGCTACCTGCCAGAGGTAATGAGCTATCGAGGTCCGCGGGACCTCCGCGCCGCCGAGAACAACCCACAGCGTGCGTACGAGCGGCTCGTGGGGATGACGGGGCTCGCGGAGGAGCAGCTCAACCAGATTCGCGCCCGCCGGCTCAGCGTCAACGACCTTGTTCGTGAGCAGATGCAGTCGCTCCTGCGGCGCGACTTGAGCATCTCCGACCGACGTCGCCTTGATCTGCACTTCGGCGCGATCCGCGACATGGAGCTCGCGATGTCCTGCCGACTTCCAGAGATGCGCGAGATGGAGATGGCCGGTATCGATCCGCTCAGCGCGGGCAACTACCAAGAGCTGACCCGGATGCACATGGACATCATGGCGTTCGCGGTCGCGTGTGGGCTGACTCGAACCGCCACCCTCCAGATGGGCAACGGCAACGACGGAACTGAGCACGAGATCGCGGAGTATCGCGGTGGCGCTCGTCTTCCTCGTTTCCACCAGATCTCGCATCGGATCTATTCGGACGGCTCGGACGGCGCCCCCATCGAAGGCGCCCAAGAGATGCACGCGGAGATCGACAAGATGCACGGGCGGCTCTTCTCGTACTTGCTGGACCGGCTCTCTTCCTACGATACGCCCGAGGGCAACCTCCTGGACTGTGGTACCGCGTGCTGGACCAACGATCTCGGCGCGGGCGTGAGCCATACGTACAACAACATCCCGTTCATCTTCGGCGGCAGCCTTGGGGGTAACCTGGTTCAGGGCCAGTACGTCGACGCGAAGCGTGACGGCCAGTTCACCACGCACAACAAGCTCTTCAATGTGATCTTGAGCGCGGTCGGGGTGCGCAAGTCGGGCGGCGGGCTGGTCGACAACTTCGGCGACAGCTCGCTTGAGACCGGCATGGTTCCCGAGATGATCGCGGGTGACGCTCCCGACTTCTGAGTTCGAGCGAACGCGAACAAAAACGCGAAACGAAAAGGATAGTGGAGCAATGTGCTGTGAGCGGATGGCTCTGCTACTTTGCTCCAAATGCCCGCCCCCTCCCGAGTTCTTATGTGCCTCTGTCGATTCATCACCCTCAGCGCGGTGTTGGTATCGATGGCGGCGCTCGCTCCGGACCGGGTAAGCGCGCAAGAAGAGACCGCTTCACGCGATGACCTCGCGCGCTCGCTCTTCCTCGAGGCACGAGAAGCGTATGGAGCGCAACGCTTCGCCGATGCCCTCACGAAATTCCGTGCGTCGTACGAGCTCAGCGGCCGTCACGAGTTGCTCTTCAACATCGCGAGCGCCGCGGAAGAGGTCGGTGACGATCAGCTCGCGCTCGACAACTACCGCCACTTCATCCAGCAGGTCCCCAGCTCCGCAAACCGTGCGGAAGCGGACGCTCGGATCCTCGAGATCGAGAACCGCTTGGGGGATCGCGTACGCCCGACGGCACCTCTCGTCACCGAGACCGCGACGCCGGACCCGGTGGTCACACCGGAGCCCGCAGCAGAGCCGCGAGTGGTGTTCGTGACGCATCCACAAGCGGAGCAGGTCGACGAGCCGCGAAGCAAGCTGTGGATCGTCGGAGTGGTCGTCGGTGTCGCGGTGGTCGCAGGTGGCGTCGCAACCTACCTCGCGCTTCGCAACCGTACCGCGGACCCCGTCCTCGGCGACGACGGCGAGATCCACTACGCGCTCACCTCCTGGTAAACGAGCTCCGACGGCAGTCGACCTCGACCTGAGTCAGAACCGCGCGCGGTAGGTCACGTGACCGAAGCCGACCCTGAGCTCGCTCTGGGCTTCCTCGGCGTCGTCTCCTGAGTTCACGACCAGGATAACGCCGACCGCGGCGGCCGCGACCCCGACCCCGAGCAGCGCGCCACCGATTCGGTATCGGCGCTTCGCGCGATCATGAGTCGGCTCGTATTCACTCCATGGTGAGCCGTCTGGCGCGTTTTGGACCTCGCGATCGTCGAGCTCTCCAAAAATCATCAGCGCGCCACCTGCGAGCGCGGTCGCGCCGCCCGCCGCGAGCAGCAAGACACCGCCGACGTTCGTCCCGCCGCGCTCTTCTTCGCTCAGGACCTCTTGCGAGCGTGAGTCCTCGACGACCTGCGTTTCAGGCGCGGTGAGGATCACGCGTTCCTCTGCTTCTCGGGGGACATCCACGGTCGCGCGATCCACCACGCGACCCCCTCGCCGAAGCACGAGCGTGTGCTGCCCAGGGTTGACCAAGATCTCGCCGCGCGTCGTTGGCTCCCCGTCGATGGTGAGATCGCCCTCGTCGGCAGAGACGTGGAGCCGCGGCGCGAGACTCTGAGCGCGTTGGAGCTCTCGTCTCGCCTCTTCCCGCTTGTCGTCACAGTGGTCACGCTGCTCGCCAGACGCGGCGTCGCACTCGCGCTGAAAACGCTGGAAGGTTTGCGCCGCTCCGATCAGATCGTCCTGGTTCATCCGCGCGGTCGCGACGTTGAAGAGGAGCCAGATCCGTCCTGAGCGTGAGTACGCCCGCTCGAACGCGCTCGCCGCGGCCGTCCAATCGCCTGACTCCGAGGCCGACACGCCTTCTTCAAACGCCGCTCTCGCCTCCGCCTCGTCCGCTTCGCTTTGCGCGAACGCGGTGCTGGACTCACTGCTCAGCGCGATGAGCAAAAGGGTCGGCGCGAAGATCGCGGAGACGAAGAAACGCACACGCGACCGTACCACGCGCTACCGCCAACGATTGATGATCCCGCGATCCATCTTGGTCCTGCGCATGATGGTCATCCCGGGACGGGTTCGCTTGGTCGGCCGCAGCGCTCGTCGATACGTGTTCGCCATCTCGTGGCGCGGGTGGTTACGCACGAAGCGACGCATCGCCTGCGTCGTCCTTTCGCCAGCGTCATTCCGGCGCGCGATCAGGTAGGCGGCTTCGTCTGCACCTTCAGGCTCCTCACCGAGCGCCTCGATCACGCACGCGAGCGCGTCGCATGCTTTCGCTCTCTCCAGCGCCGGCGCGGCGACCTCTGCGGGAAGGTCAGGCGAAGTCGGCTCCGGCGAAGTCGGCTCGGGCGAAGCCGGCTCGGGAGGGAGCACCTCAGGCGAAGTCGGCTCGGGAGGGAGCACCTCAGGCGCGGTTGCCTCTGGCTCGGGGGTGACCGGGCTCGCCTGGGAGCCAACCGGCGCGACGGCGATCACCTCTTCGTCCGGTCCGCTGAACATGACAAAGAGCAAGGCGCCGAGCAGACCGAGCGTGAAGAGCGCCCCCAGCGCCACGAGCAACATCTTCGGGCGCGCCGATGTCGCGACCGCCAGCTTCGGCTCGCTCACCGGTGGTGCGCTCTGCGGTGCGCTCACCGGAGGCGCGCTCGAAGCAGCGCTCACCGCGGGGACGCTCGCCAGCAAAGGAACCAGCAAAGGACCACGCGGAGGCGCGCTCGACGTCGTGGACGATGCGCCCCCGAAAGCAGCGGCGGATTCAGGGGGCGGTTCTCTTCGCGCGCCTCCGCGGTCATCGCGAAACGCAGCCTCCAGCGCCGCGACGTCTTCTCGTTCCAGCGTGAGCGTCTTGACCACGGCTTCGCCCGACCCGGGCTCGAGCGTCTGCGCGACTTGCGAGATCGTCGGCTCTTTGCCGCCCTCGCTGGTGCTACCGACGTGCGAGAGCAACGCCGCGATCTCTTCGTGCTCGACATCACGCGCATCTGGACAGGCTTCACGGAGCGCCCGCCGGAACTCACGCATCGAGGCGTAGCGCGCATCTGGGTCCGGATCGAGGGCGCGGACGACGACGGCGTTGAGCGCATCCGAGATGTCTTTCGCGAAGCGCTTGGGCGGGATCGACTCCGCCTCGCGCACCTTCGAGAGCATCGCGAAATCGTTGTCCGCGTGAAAGCGTCGACGATGCGTGAGCATCTCCCAGAGCATGATGCCGAGCGAATAGAGGTCGGAGCGCCGATCGACGGTCTTGCCGCCCGCGTGCTCGGGGGACATGTAGCGGATCTTCCCCTTGAGGGATCCGGTCGCGGTCTTATGACCTGAGACCTTCGCGATCCCGAAGTCGATCACCTTCACGCGCCCGTCGTTGCTCAGCAACACGTTGTGAGGACTGACGTCGCGATGAACGATCTCCAGCGGGAGCCCTTCTTCGTCCTTCGCGGTGTGCGCCGCGTGCAGACCATCGGCGATCTGCATCGTCAGGAAAACCGCGATCTCAGGACGGAACGCGCGACCGAGCTTCGCGAGCGCGTAGAGCGCCTCCGCGAGCGTGCAGCCGTCGACGTACTCCATCACGAAGAAGTGCGTCCCGCCGACCGAGCAGAGCTCGTCGACCTTCACAACGTTCGGGTGCGCGATACACGTGACCAGCTTGGCCTCGATGTGGAACATCTCGAAGAACGCACGGTCTTCTGCGAGGTGCGGATGGATGACCTTGATCGCGACCTTCTTCTTGAAGCCGCCCGCGCCCTCGCGTGTCGCGAGATAGAGCGCGCCCATACCGCCGCTGCTCACGCGCCGAACGATTCGGTACGCGCCGAGCCGCTCGCCGCTCTCTTTCCACGGTCGCTTCACGTCGTGGGTCCCATCCGCATCCCGTACAAGAATAGGCGGCTGCGCGATCTCGATCGAGTCACGCCTTCCCAAAACTGCCCGAGCCTTGCCAGGAGCCCATTCATCCCGCATGTGGTGCGTGTCATGCGGATACTGATCGCGGGTTGTGGAGATGTGGGAAGCGCGCTCGGCGTGCTGCTGAGGAAAGAAGATCACGAGGTCTTTGGAATCCGGCGGAACGTTTCCCGTTTGCCAAGAGACATCTCTGGCATCGCCGCCGATCTTTCCGACCCGAGCACTCTGCGTGCCCTACCTGAGGTGGAGGTCCTGGTGTACGCGGCCGCGGCGGATGAGCGCACCGAGGTTGCCTACCGTCGCGCTTACATCGACGGCCTCGAGAACGTGTTGGGGGCGCTGCCCCGCCCGCCACAACGCGCGCTCTTCACGTCCAGCACCGCGGTCTATGGGCAGGACGACGGGAGCGCGGTCGATGAGGAGAGCGAGACGTCTCCGAAATCGTTCTCGGGTGCGCTGGTTCTCGAAGGCGAACGCGCTCTTCACGCCTTCGGCGCGGAGCACAGCATCGAGACGTCCGCGGTTCGGCTGTCTGGAATCTACGGCCCCGGCAGAACGCGTCTGGTTCGGCGCGTGGCGAGCGGCGAAGCGACGCTCAGCGATCGCGTCACCAACCGCATTCATCGCGACGACTGCGCGGGGGCCCTAGCGCACCTGCTCACCTTGCCCGCGCTCGCGTCTTGCTACATCGGTGTCGACGACCTGCGCGCGCCGATGCACGAGGTCGTTGAGTTCATCGCCGCGCAGCTTCGCGAGTCAGTCGATGTCCCCGCGCTCGTCCCCGCAGGCCCAAGCTCGCGCGGTGGAAACAAGCGTTGTCAGAACACGCGTCTCAAAGCGAGCGGCTACGTGTTCACGCACCCAAGCTACAAGTCCGGATACCCCGCGATCGTGCGCGAGTACCTCGACGCCCAGTAGCTCTCGACGCCCAGTTGCTCTCAGCGCCCAGTTGCTCTCAACGCCCAGTTGCTCTCGACGCCCAGTCGCTACTGCGCGCCACGGATCGTGAACGTGACCGTGCACGCTCGTCCGCAATCTCGCGGGCTCGGCCACGTCGAGGTGAGCTCTCCGGTGAAGCCTCCCTCGCGCTTCGTGAGCGTCCACCGCTCGTAGAGCGTTCCGCCCGGGCACACAGCCGTCGGAAAGCGACCTTCTGCGAGCAGCTCATCGGCGGACGAGGAAACGATCGGGTAGCTCCGGTCGACGACGTCCGCGCGCGTTACCCCCTCCGTCACGTTCACCTCCAAATGCTGCGCCGCGAGGACGACCTCCCCAGCGCACTCATCTTGGCTCGCCTCACCCGTGAGCGCGTAGCGGCCGTTCCACGCGTGGTCGACGCGCACCGCGGGGGCGATCACCGCTTCTTCAACCTGTGGCGATGACAGCTCCTGAACCTCGATCGCGGGTGTGACCGCACGACCACCACAGGCGGCGAGGAGGAGAAACGGAAAGAGGCAGGCGCTTCGGTTCATGGGGGCCAACTCTACTCGGGAGCGCGGGGAACCAGCACGTCGAAGTTCGTGAAGTCGATGACGCGCCGGCCGTCGCGCACATCGTTGAGATCGGCGAAGTCATGATCGAACACGAAGCTCTCCGTGAGGTACGCGGTCCGCGCGTGGACGGTTTGGTGGAACGTGTCGTCGATCCCGGTCAGCGTCGCGATCAACAGCGTCTCACGCTCGGCCAAGTCTTCCGTCGAGAGCCCGAGGAGCGGGCTGTCCTCGTCGATGGGGTGGAAGATGGTCCAGCTCAGCGCGAAGAGCGGGCTGGTCGAGCGACGCAGCTTGAGGTCGGTCAGCGTCCGGAAACGCTTCCCCTCAAGAGTCGTGGTCAGGAACCCGAGCGTCAGGTGCACTGACGCCTCGACGATCTGGTTCCCGCGCGCGTTCGCGACGCGCAACATCAGCATCTTCTGACCGTCGTGTTCAGCGACGACGACCTTCTCGCTAAAGAGCACCCGGGCCGTTGGCCGCGCGAACTTCGCGAACGTGATTCCGGTCAAGAGCGCGGTCGTCAGCAGACCAAAGATCGCCTCCACGGTCGCGACGACGTTCACGAACATCGAGCCGGGCGAGAGCGTTCCAAAACCGATCGTCGAGAACGTCTGGACGCTGAAGAAGAAGGCGTCGGCGAAGCGATCCGGGCGCGCGTTGACGATCCCTTCAAGGTCGAAACGGTAGAGCACGGCGAACACCAGGTTGATCGCCACGATCCCGAGCGCCGCGAACGTGAAGAACATCCACCAGCTCATGGAGAGGATACGGTGATAGCTATCGCGCGCGGCGGTGAGACCCACGCGGTCGATGTTGATCGAACCATCGGCGTTGAAGAGAGGTGGGAGCGCCACGCGACGAGACTACCCCGAAGTCGTCACGGATTGAGATCAGGAGCCGCCGAATCGGGTTCCGCCTCGACCTTCATCCACATCGCGCTCTGCTCGCTATCGAACACGACCTTGTCGCCCTGGCGAAACTCGAACTGGTACCGAACGAAGGTCTGCTTGGCGCCGACGCGTTGCTTCACGGTCTGGCACGACAGGATGAGCGGCTCGGGCGGCGGCGCGAGCGCCAGGTAGCGCGCGCGATAGATGCGTCCGCCGTATCCGATCCAGCCATCCGCGTGTCGCAACCCGAGGACGTAGTACGAGTGCGCGAAGCCGAGCATCCCGGTCATGTGCACCATCAGCCCGCCGTTGACGTGACGCGGATGCTGCACCGGATGGGCGCGCTGCTCACGGGTGAGCGGGAGGTCCGCGTGAACAGGCATCCGCGCGACCAAGCGCCCGAGGTCTTTGTCCACCTCGAGAATCTCATCCAGCAAAAGGCCGCCCGGTCCGTAGGGACAGTCGGCAACGAAATCAGGATCAAGCGGCATCAGGCGGACCATACACGTTTGCTTTCGGGCGACACGCTCTGCGTATCGGAGCGCGTGTCGCGAGCGCCGTTTTCTATCGTGATGAGGTTTCTCAATCCTTCTCCCTCGGCTTGAGGCACGCTTATGAGGATCATGTCTTCCCTTCGTTTTCGCGCCCTCGCCCTCCTCCTCTCCGTCTTTGCGTTCAGCTGTTCCGACGACGCGCCGACCGACGGACGCTTGGCCGGTCTCTCGATCGTTGTCCCTGCCGGCGCTGGAGTCGGCTTGATGCATGCTGCCGAAGATCTTCAGCTAAGCATCCGCGAGATCACGGGCATCGAGCGTCCGATCACCACGAGCGAGAGCGGCGCGGTCGTTCGGGTCGTGATCGAAGACGACGATGCGCTCGGCGCGGAGGGCTTCAGGCTCCTCTTCGAAAACGGGAGCACCACCGTCACCGCGGCGACCGAAGCCGGCGCGATGTACGGGCTGTACCGTCTCATGCATGACCTGGGGGTTCGCTTCATCCATCCCGAAGAGACGTTCTTCCCGAGCGACGCGGAGGCGACGCTGCCGACAATTCACGTCGGCGCGGTCGACACGCCGCGTTTCGAGCGCCGCGGCTTTCACGAGCACACCCAGCACCCGATTGTCGCGAGCGACATCTTGCTCCGCGCAGGCAACGACGACTGGCGCGCCCTCGCGAGCAACTACGTTCGCTGGCTGGCGCGGAACCGTCAGAACGTCATGTCATGGCAGATGCTGCGGACCGTCGACCTCGACACCTGGCTTCCTTACATCGGCGGCATCGTCGCAGAGGCGAACGCGCACCACATCAACGTTGGGATGGTGCTCGGCTTTGTCGACGAGCAACAAAACGCTTTCAAGCTCTACCGCGCCGAAGAAGACGGCACCGCCGAAGAACAGATCACGACGCGGCTCGACCGCTTGATCAGCGAGGCTGGCTTCAACTTCCTGACCTTCCAGATTGGCGCGAGCGAGTTCACCAAACCCGCTGACGCGGACCTGCTTGACTGGCTAGAGATCTCGCGGACCCACGTCGCGGCCAACCACCCCGAGCTCGCGCTCAACACCTGGATCCACATCACCTGCGATGTCCTCGACGAGGAAGGCGGCTTCTTCTTCCATCTCCCGCTTCAGGCCGACGTATCGATCGGCGCGTGGGTGCACACGACGATGTACTACACGCTCGATCTGCCTGCGCCCGTGTACGAGTGCGAGGACTTCACCCATCAGCTCGAGTTCGCCGACGAAGCGGCGACCCAAGGTCGCCAGATGGACTTCTTCCCGGAGACCGCGTGGTGGCTCGGCTTCGACAACAATGTGCCGCTGGCGATGCCGGTCACCGGCTGGTCCCGCGCATACGACGTTCAAGAGGTGCTGAAGGATCGCCCCGAGGTCACGGGCCACATCACGTTCACGTCGGGACGCGAGTGGGGCTACTGGCAGTACGACCATCATGTCGCGCGAATGGGATGGGACGGCGCGCTGACCTGGCCCGAGTACCTCGAGGAGCTCGAGCCGGTCTTTGGTTCCGAAGGAGAAGCGATGCGCTCAACCATCAGCGCGTTCACGGATCTTCAGCGGCGCCACTTCTACGAAGACGAACCGCTCATCTACTTTTACCTCGCCGGAGAGCTCCCGCAGGACGAGGTCGGCGCGCGGGTCGGCGTACTCGCCCGGCGACCAAAGCTCGCGTTCCGCGATGTGCTCGAATACTCGGACGCCGAATTCGCGGAGTGGGAGACGCGTGATCTGGACAAGCTCCGCGCGATGCTCGTCGAGTACCAGAGCGCGTTTGACGGGCTCCCTGACGCGACCGAGGGCACGGACCTGCAGCGATGGCTCTTCGACGAGTCGCGGACCACGATGTCGCTTTTCCTCGAGCGCCTGAAGCACGCGATCACGCTCTATGAGGGGGTCGGGGAGGCGCGCCGCTGGAACGTGGAGCGGAGGCGGGACTCGCCGGACGAGTCGATCCGTGACGACGCCCGCGCGGCCACGATGGCGAAGCTGACGAGCGCACAGGCGATCACCGAGAGCGCGCGTCAGGAGATCGAGCGCATCAGCGCGAACTACCGCTACTCAGCGGAGCTGCTCACCGATCGCAAACCGACCAGTCTCACCATCTACAAGTTCGGCTACCTGCACGAGACCCAATCGGCGTTCTTTTGGTCGCGACGTGATGAGCAGCTCGCGGGAGTGATTCGAGCTGTGTTCGATGCTGCCGATCAGGTGTGGGTCGAACCAGCTCCCGACGTGGTGTACTCCGCACCCAGGACCGCGCTCCGCGTGATGACGCCCGACAACCGGGTCGCAGCCGGAGCGATCCGAGGCTTCCTCCCTGGGCTCCTCTTCGGCGCGCCGGCGAATCCCGAAGCGCCGCTGGCGATCCGGGTTGCCCAGGACTTTGATGACGATCTCTTGCCTGACGTGATGACCGAGCAGCCGCTGACCGGCACCTTTGAAGAGTCGACGTTCACCTCCACGGCCGCACCGTTCACGGTGGTCGTGCGCGATGAAGCGGGCGGAGAGCTCGCGACCCTGGCGCTTCAAGACTCCGTGTTCACGCTGAACTTCGACGGAAACGTCGCCCGAGACGGAGCCCTGAGCGGAGGGCTGCCGAGCTCGATCTTGGTTCAGGTGTTGGGCGACGTGACGGGCACGGACGAAGAGTCCGCGATCAACCTGATCAAGCAGGTCTACGAAGTGGACCCCGTGGACCCGCTCCCCGAAGAGCTCCCCGTCGCGCTGACGTTCACGCTAACGCCGGCGTAGCTCAACCTACGTTGACGAGAGAACGGTCAACGCGTCGAGGCTGTCCTGCCAAATGAACTGCTGCGCATCGCGCGCGGTCGAGGTCGCGAACCCCGTGTGGATCAACTGAATCTGCGTCGACCCATCAGGCTTCGAGGTGAGCAAAATGATGACCGAGCTGGAGTCGAGCTCGCCGTCCCACTGAAACGAGTACATCAAGCGATCGGGTCGATCCGCCGACTTGAACTTGCCGCTCAGCCAGCGAAGCTCGCCGTCGATCTCGACGCCCAAGCGGTAGAGCCCGCCCGTCTTGGCGTCGATGTGACACTGCGCGATCGTCAGCTTGGGCCCACCGAACCACATCGGGATCGACCCCGCGCTGGTGAGATGGTCGAAGACCACTTCCCGTGACGCAGGGATCACCTGATGAATACTGATCGCGGCGTTCACGACACCAGTGTTCAGGGTTCGGCACACAAGCGCAATGCTATCGGTGCGTGGACGACTTAGCGGTCGTATCCGTAAGCGGCAAAGAGGTCTGAGAGCTCAGCGTAGACCTCATCCTCCGTGAGCCCGAACTGCTCGAGGGAGTAGGTGTGCGCGCTCTTGTACTTGCGTTGCTTGCTGGTCGCTTCGTCGAGCGCGCGCTCGTAGCGGGAAGACATCGTGAGGTCGAGCTTCGCGTAGATGCGCTCCACGGTCGCGCGCGGGTCCTTCACGAGGTCTTCGTAGCGAACGACCGTGAGCGACTCATCTGGGATCTCCTCACGGAGCGAGAGCGCGTAGCGGTAGTAGGCGTAGGCCATCCGCACCAGCTCCCGCGCGGCGTCCGACTTCATGTCGATCTCGGGCGAGTGCGTCACCCACTTCTCGTGAAACATGTTGAGGAACGATGGGATCGCTTTGTACGGATGCCGAACCATGTAGATGAGGTGCGCATCGGGGAAGCGCTTGAGGATCGACTTCACGCGCGGTGTAAAGAAGACGTTCTTGTTGATGAAGCGGCGCCCCTGACCGCTCGCGAACAGGTGCTTCTTCAGCGTCTTCTCGTAGAAGTCGAGGAACGCTTCACGATCTTCGCTAGCGTTGTCGTCGAGCCACCCGATGTTTGACCAGTCGTCGAGGAACGGGAAGATGAGCGCGATCGAGGGCGTCTCAAGCGCGGAGACGAAGAGCGCCTCGTCTTCTTCCTCCTTGTCGATGCCGAGCTCGTGGATGCCTTCCCAACCTGAGAAGAACGTCGCGTTGATCCAGTCGACCCCGCGACCGAAGACCGGGGCAAGCGGGCTGCGCTGTCCGGCCTGGATCAGCTTTTGGTAGGCGACCGAATTGAAGACGGATTGATAGAGCTTGAAGCCGGCGAAACGTTCGTCGTCCATGCTCATCAGGCGATGCAGCATCGTGGTACCGCTGCGCCCGTTCGCGAAGATGAAGACCGGCGCGACGACCTCCTGATCGCGATAGCGAGGGTAGAGCCTCCGGTCGAGCGACTCGCCCACTTCGGTCAGACCGCGGAGGGCGTACCAAGCGCCCACGAAGCCGGTCCAGTGGTAGGCGCGCCGAGGCGTGAGCCGCGTTCGAATGACGCGCTTGACCGCGTTCTTGGCTGCAACGTTTACGTACACCGCGGCGGAGGTTCGCAGAGTTGCTCTGTCTATTGGAAGGGCTGTCCGCCCCTCCCTCCAGATAAGTAAATGATTTGGAGCCTCCCTCCCATGTTCGCTCGGCTCTTCGCTCCTTCGTCGCTCTTCCTCTTCTGCAGGCTTGGGCACCGTTCTGTGGGCCACATCGCGGCTGATTCGCGCGTATCATGCAGGGATGCGGGCTCTTCTCCTCCTTCTTGTCTTCTTGATCGCGTGCGGTGACGACGACTCTGCCGCGGATACGAACCCCGCGGATTCCGGCGCCGTAGATGTGTCGACGGACGCCCCCGATGACGTCCCCGTTGACACCGGCGCGGCAGACACAGGAGCGGCAGACACCGGAGCGGTAGACACCGGAGCGGTAGACAGCAGCGTCGACACGAACCTCGCGGACACAAACGCCGCGGACACTGGGAGCACCGAAGGGTTCGGCGAGCTCTTCGGCGACTGCGGCGTCTTGATGGGCGAGATCACGAGCGACGCGCCTTCGCTCTTCAACAACTCCATCGACTTCGGCGACGACGAGTACGACCCGTCCGACATGTCACGGCTCACCGAAGGCGCGCAGGAGATCTTGCGCGACGGAACCGCGGGAGGAAGCTCGGGCCTGAGCGAAGCGTTCGCCTACGACATCTTGGAGCGATGCGAAGGCGCGATGTTTGTGAAGTCGGAAACCGAGATCATCTACGAAGATCCGACTGGTCGCCTCACCGACATCTTGATCGCGCTCGAAGGCATGAAGGTTGGCGTGAGCGTGACCCGCGCGGTGGGCTTCCCGCGAGACGATCCCTACACGGTCGAGACGGCGCGCGATCTCTTGGAGCGCAAGCTCGTGGGCGTCCTCGAGAGCAGCGCGAACGTCGGCCCCGAAGATCGCTGGGTGAAGCAGATCTTGTTCGTGGTCGCGTACGGCGAGATGCACCAAGCCTCCATGGCGGCCGCGTGGTCGATGATCGACGAAGACATTCGCGCGGACACGATCGTGATCGTGACCCGCACGGACGGCATGGACGAGGTCCTCTACTAGGGTCGCGGTCCGCTCAGTGTCGTCATTCGCATGAGAGGCCTTCGTCGACGAGGGTGTCGCAGTCCTCGTCTTGCTCTCCGCCGCAAACTTCTTCACGCGGACCGATCGCGCCCTCGCACGGTCCCCAGACACCGACCCCGTCCTCCACGTCCACGCACGTTTCCAAACCGAAGCGACAAATGCCGATACCGGAGTACGCGTCGTAAGGGAAACACCGCCGCTCATCTCCAGGACCGCACGTACAGTCCTCATCGATGTTGCCATCACAGTCTTCGTCGAGCCCGGTGTCACATCGCTCAGTGCGTGGGGCGACCTCTCCGAGGCACGGTCCCCATGTCCCGAGTTCATCGTCCTCGTTCGGGATACAGGTCTGGGTTCCCGCGACACACACGCCTGTCCCAACGGACAACGGGTGACCGTTTCGGACGCACCAGCGCTCGCTTGGAGGCGTGCAGCAGCCTATGCCGAAGTCGCGTCCGATTCCCGCATCATCAAGGGGCTCGCACATCGCACTTGCGTCGGTCGCGTCGCTGGCATCGATCGCGTCGCTGGCATCGATCGCGTCGCTCGCGTCGGTCCCGGTGTCCGCGGAGTCGTCGTCACCGCACCCGGCGAACACAAAGAAATGGACGACAAGAAGAAGTCGAAGAACTCGAGTCATGAATGCCCCCCTAAGCCGAAGAAAGAAGAGAAGTGTAGCCCGTCGTTTGAGGTGCGCGAGCCGAACGAGTCCTCGCGCTGAACCGGAGACAGCGCGCTGAACCGGAGACAGCGGGTCTTCCCTCAACCGCGTACTGCTTTGCGCGGTACCGGGCCTCGGACCTGTCTTCTGAGCCCAACTCAAGGTAGAAGGCGACCATGCGGATCCCGCTCGCGAACCTTCTCGTGAAGAGCCCGCTCCCACAGACGCGGGAGCTGATGGCTGCCGTCGTCGCGTGTTCGGAGAAGGTGCCCCAGCTCATCGAGATGCTCTGCAACGGTGACCAACCTGGCGTCGAGCGAGTCGCTCGCGAGACCAGCGTCTTGGAAGGGGAAGCCGATGCGGCGAAGAACCGCGTGCGGAGCCAGATGCCGCGCGGCCTCTTCATGCAGGTCGACCGACGTGACGTCCTGCGCTTGATCGCAGAGGTCGACGCCATCGCCGACTGCGCAGAGGACGTTGGGGTGCTGCTCACGCTGCGTCCGCTCATCGTCCCCGAGTCGATGTCGACGGTCCTCATCCTCTTCGTCGAACGCGTGATGGATACCGTTCGCGCGGCTTCCCAGCTCGTCGAGATGACCGACGCGCTCTCGAGCTCCGGCTTCACCGGTCGCCATCGCGAAGCGGGCTTGAGCCAGGTCGACGAGCTGAGCCGCAAAGAGCACGAAGCGGACAAGCTTCAGGACCAGTGCGCCAAGGCGCTCTTCCGCGCCGAGAGCGAGATGCCACCGGTCGCGGTCTTTATGTGGACCAAGGTGTTGAACAAGCTCGGCGACATGGCCAACCACGCAGAGAACGTCGGCGATCAGTTCCGGCTCTTCCTCGCGAACTAGCCAATCGTGGACCCGTTCACCGTAGTCCTCGCGCTCGCCACGCTCGGCGGCTTTTACATGGCGTGGAACATCGGGGCGAACGACGTCGCGAACGCGATGGGCACGTCGGTCGGATCAGGCGCGCTCACGCTTCGCCGCGCGGTCATGGTCGCCGCGGTCTTCGAGCTCGCCGGGGCGCTCCTCGCGGGAGGCAGCGTGACGCAGACGATCAGCAAAGGCATCGTCGATGTGTCTGTGTTCAGCGCCGAACCGCTCACGATCGCGATCGGAATGACGTGCAGCGTGGTCGCGGCGGCGATGTGGATTCACATCGCGACTCTGTTTGGCTGGCCCGTCTCCACAACGCACAGCATCGTCGGCGCCGTGCTCGGGTTTGGGCTCTCGCTCGGCGGGCTCTCGATCGTCAGCTTCCCCGTGCTCGGGAAGATCGCGGCGAGCTGGGTGGTCTCGCCGGTGCTGGGCGGAGTCATCGGCTACGTCAGCTATCGCTTCATTCGCGCGCGGATCTTGGGCGCGAAGGATCCCCGCGCGGTCCTGACCAAGATCGGTCCGCTCCTCTTGTTCCCTGTGTTCACCGCGCTCGCGCTCGCGATCGTTTTCAAAGGCCTCAAACCGCTCCGGCTTGACCTCGGCTTTCAGCAAGCGCTCCCGATCGCCCTCGGGATCGCCGCCGTCCTCTCGGTCACGGCGGTCCCCTTCCTTCGCCGCGCAAACAACGACGACGTCGAGCGGGTCTTCATCCCGTTACAAATCGTGACCGCGTGCTGCGTCGCCTTCGCGCACGGAAGCAACGACGTCGCGAACGCGGTCGGACCCATGGCCGCGGTTTACGCCGCCGCGAACGACACGCTCACGAGCGAGGTCTCTGTTCCCATCAACGTCCTCCTCGTAGGCGCGATCGGGATCGTGATCGGGCTCGCGACGTTTGGACATCGCGTCATGGCGACCATCGGCAAAGAGATCACGGAGCTCTCTCCTTCGCGCGGTTTCAGCGCCGAGTTTGGCGCCGCGGTGACCATCTTGCTGGCGAGCAAGCTCGGCATGCCGGTCAGCACGACGCACACCTTGGTCGGCGCGGTCGTCGGCGTCGGCATCGCGAGGAGCCCGGGCGCGATTAACACCCGGGTCCTTCGCGGCATCGTCGCGAGCTGGTTGATCACGGTGCCTTTCAGCGCCGCGCTCGCCGCGTTCCTCTTTGTGGTCGCGCGGCTGCTCTTCTGACCAGAGGTGCCGTGAGGCGATCAGGTGAAGCTGCAAGCCGCAGACTCAGGACACTAGAACGACCAGCCGATGTTCAGGTTCAAGAGCAGACCAAAGGTGCTGTCGCCGTCGACGAAGATCATCTGCCCGCCGACCTGACCATCGAAGGTAAAGCCGCCGCGTGTGGACACCTTGTAGCCCGCGAACGCGCCCGTTGAGAACCCGCTCGCGAAGATCGCCGACGAGCCCGTCCCCGCGGAAGCGTTGAGGTAGAGCGCTTCAACGCCGAGCTGTAGGCCGTGGTCGAACGAACCCAAGGGGTAGGCTTTGAACTGGGCGCCGAACTCAAAGAGGTTGATGCCGGAGTCGATCAAGATCCCGTTGCCGCGGCCGAAGCCGACGATCCCCGCGAGCCCGATTTTCTCGTGGACCCTTACCTCCACGGACACCTCAAGCATCGTCAAAAGGAGGTGAATCGGTGAGATGGTGATCGAAACGCGGTTGCGCCGACGCTCTTCCTGACGCGCGTACTGCGGCTGCGCGTATTGCTGCTGAGCGTAGGGTTGCTGTTGCGGGTACTGTTGTTGCTGCGGCGGGTACTGCTGTTGCTGCGGCGGGTACTGCTGTTGCGGCGGGTACTGCTGCTGTTGCGGCGGGTACTGCTGCTGTTGCGGTGGGTACTGCTGCTGTTGCGGTGGGTACTGCTGCTGTTGCGGGTACTGCTGCTGCGGCGGGTACTGCTGCTGTTGTGGGTACTGCTGCTGTTGCTGCGGCGGAGGGGGCGGAACTTCTTCCTCGCTCGGAGGTGTCTGCGGCGTTTGCGTCCACTCGGTCGGAGGTGGCGCATCGCCAGCGGCGTCCTGGGCGACGGCTTGGCTGCCTCCCAAAGCGAGGAGCGCCGCTGTCACAGTGAGTGCACGTCGCGCGATCAAAGTCATCTCGGTCTCCATCATCCCCTCCACACCACGGCGCGACTCTAGCAGGTTCGGGCGCACCGTCTCGTCTACGCGAGTTCGTCGGGCGGATCGTTCGAGGTTGGGTTCCCCATCGCGGTTCCGTCCGCGCTTCCCTCAACGGTCAACATCGGCGCAGCGCCGTCATGGCCCACGACGGTCGCGTCTGCAGGCGAGGACGGAGAGACGGGGGGTTCCTGGATCGCGGTGCTCGTGAACTCAGGTGTCGACATTTCTGTCGAACCGGTCGTCGAAACGCTCGCCTCACCAGCGTCGCTCTCCGTGGCCTCGCCCTTCTTCGCCGGCGCGGGCTTGCCCTTGGGATCCTCCACGGGCGCGAGATCACTCGCAGGCAATCGTCGACGGAGGACCGGAAAGCCGACCGCGAACAAGAGGATCGTGGTGAAGACTGCCGCGAAGACGACGACCGGGAGCTCACGGGTATGCGGGACGCCCATCGCATCGGGCGCCATCGCGAGAACGCCCGCCGCCATTCCGCGCGGCATCAGAACCGCGACCAAAGAGCGCGCCGGCTTGCTCATCCCGCTCTTGATTGTCGAGAGCGCGACGTTCGGGAGACGCGCCAACAAGAGCACAACCCCGAGGAACACCCCGAAGAGCAATAGACCCCACGGCGGACCAAGCATCGCGCCGATGAAGCAGAAGAAGAACGACTTGATGATAAAGGTCATCTCGTCGTGCACGCCCTCGACGTTGCGGCCGATCCGCGCGGTCTTCGCGAGCCCGATGACCTTGCTGAGGGTCGGCGCGTTTCCGACCATGACCGCCGCGGCGAGGATCGCGAGCGCCGCGCTTCCTCCAAGCTCGTCGACGATCACGTAGAGCACCAAGAGCGTCCCGAGCGTCAGCGGGTAGGCGTACGCGCTCTTGCGGACGCGACGGAGCAAGAGCACCGCGAAGAAGCCGACGAGCGCGCCGAGACCGATCCCGATCAAGAACGACTTACCGAGCATCTCCGCCGCCGCGCCTGACGCGCTCCCGCCGGTCGCCGCGTCCGCTTCGCTCTGCGCGATCGCGATCTGGATCCCCGCGCCCGTCGCGACTACGGAGAGCACGTCGGTCAGCGCCGACTCCAGGTTGACCAGGTTGCTGATCTTGGTGGAGAGCCCGGCGTGTCGAAGCGCAGGCATGATCACGACCGAGCTCGAGCCGCCGAGGATCGTCCCCAGCAAGAGACATTGTGTCCATCCCCATTCGCTCGGCAAAACGCCAGCGCGGGCGGCGCCAAAAGAGACCCCCGCGACGGCGGCGACCGCGAGCACAAACCCAAAGACGGACAAGACGGTTCCGCGACCCGCGGCGAGCGAGAGCTCTTTTAGCTTCAGCTCGCTCCCGCCATCAAAGAGGACGACGACGAGCGTCAACGCGCCGAAGTAGGGCGCGATCGTCTGGAGCTGTTCGCGCGTGACGAAGCCACCGATCGGCCCGAGCGCGATGCCGACCAGGATCAGCCAAATGACGTCAGGGATTCCGGTCTTCGCGAAGACGATCTCGCCGATGATCCCGATCAAGAAGATCATCGCGACGACGAGCAGGAACAAAGAGACGGGGCTCATGGGGCGGCACGATAGCACCTGCCCGAACGGGGTGGCACGCCGCTGATACCGCACGGAGCCGAGCGCACCGACGCCCAGAAGCGAGTTGCGAATTTGTACATACAACTCCACATTATGTGTATGTACAAGTTGCGAGACGAACTGGAGACACTCGACGCGTGGTCTGTCTCTCGTCGCGACGCAAGACCTCGACGCCCAGGTGCGAGGAGACTGGGCGGTCCGCAAGAAGCTCGAGTCTCTCTTGATGCGTCATCAGCTCACGCTGGATCCACAGCAATGAGATTTGGATGCAGGCGGAGACCGAGTGGAGACCGAGTGGCACGTGCTCTACGTTGGAACGCACGTGACCGCGCACGCCGCGGACGCCGACGCTGTGCTCGTTTCGAAAGCACGAAAGGCACCGCAAAAGAACCAAGCGCTCCTCGTCGAGTATCTCGCGCGCGGTGCGTCCGATCGCTTCTTTGAACTCGCGGAGCGATACGCGGTCGATCTGGAGTCGTTCCTGTGAACCGGGATGAACTCAGAGCCCGCGCCAAGAAGCGACTCGCCGCACAGCGCCGACGCGAGCGCGATCCCCGCTTTGTCCGGGTGCTCGGCCGCTTCGTTTCGGCAGGCTTGCTGACCACCAATCGCGAGATCGTGCTTCATCGCGATCCCGTCCCGATCAAAGACGCGCTATACGCGGGGAAGGTGGAGCCTCGCATCATGGAGCTGCTCCCAGCCGTGGTGCTCAAGCGGCCAGCGTTGCTCGCGCAGCCCCTCAAGCTACCAAGCGACCTTGAGGAAATCGTCCGCGGTATTCGACACGGTCGAGAGTCGCTCCCGGATCTACGCGGGGTCTCGAGTCGCGACTACCTTCAGTGGATCACCCGGGTCGGTCGCAAGGGTCAAGCTCCCAGCGTCCTGAAGAGCTTCCGGTTCCAACAGGAGGACGTCGCTTTGCTACGCGCGCTTAAAGACCAGCTGGGCGCGAAGTCGGAGACCGCGGTCCTGCGCTTAGCGCTGCGCGCGCTCGACGCGCAGCAGTCCTAACCGCCGGTTCGCGCCGTTGGCGCCCCGCGCTATGCTCGGTCCATGCGTGCATCCTGGATCCTCGCGCCGCTCCTCGTTCTCGCCGCGCTCCCCGCCGGTTGCGACAAGGAAGCCGACGCCCAAGCCGCTTGGTACGACCCGGCGCCGCTGCTTCAGTCGCTCCGGGCAAACGAGCGCGCGGGCATCTTGCGGTCCGCGGGGATCACGCGACTCGACGCGCTTCCGCTGTACGACTTTGATCTCGAGATCGCTCCGGACCTCGGCTCCTTCACGCTCAAGGAAGATATCTGGCTGACCAACACGTACGGTCAGCCGCTCAACGAGGTCGTCTTCCGCATCTTCGCGAACGCCACCGCTGAGACGCCGCCCGTCACCCTGACCGGGAGCGAATGCGTGGGTCAACGCTGCCGCGTCGCCTTTGACGGAAGCAGCGTCATCACCGTGACGCCCTCAAGCGCCATCGCTCCGGACGCGCGCATTCGGGTTCGCCTCGAGCTCCGCGGGACGATGCGTGAGATCGACGCTGCCCAGACGAACATGCTCGCGCAAGCGATGTCGAGCATGGCGCGGATGGGCGGACACGGTGGTCACTCGGGCGACTACGGAATGCTCGCGCATGGCGAAGGCGTCGGCTCGCTCGGCAACTTCTACGCGGTCTTGGCGCCGCGACGGAACAACGACTGGGTCCGAACGACCGCGAGCACGATGGGCGACCTTGGCGGCGGCGGCATGCAGCACTTCCGCGCGGTCATCAAAACGGCGCGCGGCGTACGCGTCGCGTCGACCGGGGTCACCACCGATGAACGCACCGTCCTCGCGGATGACGCCACCCCGATCCACACCGAGACGCGGGTCGCCGCCGCGATGGTCCGTGACTTCGCGGTGATCGTCAGCCCGCGCTTCGAGATGTCTGAGCGCGACGTCGGCGGCGTCACGTTGCGGTCTTGGTTTCTCGAGGGAGATCGCACGGGCGGCGAAGCCGTCCTCGAAACCGCGGTGCACTCGCTGCGTACCTACGAGCAACGCTTTGGACCATACCCCTACGCGGATCTGGACCTCTGCGAAGCCGCGCTGGTGGGCGGAGCGGGCGGCGTTGAGTTCAGCGGCCTCGTGACGATGGCCAGCATGTTCTACCGACCGATCGGCGCGTCAATGGGTCTCGGCGGGCTCGGCGGTCTGCTTGGTTCTCCAACGCGTGGCGGCGGCGCAGCCCAACCGATGGATCCCATGAGCTCGGCGATGCTGGAGTTCGTCACGGCGCACGAGGTCGCGCACCAGTGGTGGCACGGGATCGTCGGGAGCGACTCACGAGAGCACCCCTTCGTCGACGAGTCACTCGCGCAGTTCAGCGCGGTGCTCCACATGGAGACGCGCTACGGCGCGGAGCGGGCGCAGACGGAAGCGAACCGGCAGGTGCGCGCGAACTACCACATGTTCCGACTTCGCGGGGGCGCTGACGCAGCGGTCGATCAACCGGTCGCGGCGTTCTCAGACGAAATGGCCTACGCCGGGTTGGTCTACGGAAAAGGACCCTTCATGTACCCCGCGATTCGCGCGGTGCTCGATGACGCGACCTTCTTCACCGCGATGCAGAGCTACGTGCGAGATCACCGGTTCCGGATCGCGGGAGAGCGCGCGCTGATCGATCGCTTCGCCCAGGGACCCGCGGAGGCGGAGGTTCGGCGACTCGCGCAACGTTGGCTTGAAGAGACACATGGCGACGATGACCTTGGGCAGCCTGAGGCGAGCAACGTCTTCGATGGTTGGCTCAACTCCGGGTTCAACCTCGGGCCGCTTCAGGGTCTGCTCCAAGGCGTGCTCGGCGGGATGGGGAACGTGAGAACCGCGCCGACAGGCCAACCTCCCGGAACCGGAACGCCTGGTCAGTCTGCGGGACAGCCAGGACAGACAATTCCGTCAAATCCTCAAGAACTCGAACAGGCTCTTCAGGAGCTGAACCGACTCCTGAATCAAGCCCAAGGCGCCACGAACAACCCCTGACGACACGAATTCAACCGTTCACGACTCGCGGCGGACGGTTCGTCGAAAAGGCCTCTGATGCATGGACGCAACACGCCCAGCCCAACGTCCAGTTAAAACCATGTAATCATGTGACTTTTCGAGCTCGCCGCTGCTCACGGCGTAGCGCGTGGCCCAAGTGTCTCCGCTCAACGGCAGACCCGCCCAGCTCACCCACATCCACTCGCCTTTCGTCCCAATTTCCCACGTCAGGGGGTCGCGCGCTGCTACGTCCCTCTCGCCATCAGGCTGGAGGTGAAGCGTGGGTCATGAGTTTGACGTCGCAGTGATTGGTGCCGGTCCCGCAGGGGCCACCGTTGCCGGAGGTTTCGCGAAGCGAGGCCAGCGAGTGCTCTTGTTGGAGCAAAACCCGAACGCCGCGAAGCGATTCGCGGGCGAGTGGATCCATCCTCCCGGTCTGCGGGTCCTGGACCGTTTGGGCCTCGCGCCGATCGACGCGGCCACGCGTCACTCGGCGTGCCGCGGCTTCGTGGTCTTCCCGGATGATGGCGGAGACGCGATCAAGCTTCCCTACCCGGATGACGCGGTGGGCTTCTCGTGTGAGCACGGCGACTTCGTCAACACGCTCCGCGATCGTGTCGCCGAAGATCCGCGGGTCACCTACATCCCGCACGCTCGCCTCAACGAGGTCGACGGCGTCACCCTCCGCTACAGCATCAAGGGCAAAGAGCACGTCACGACCGCGACCCGGGTCGTCGGCGCTGATGGTCGCTCGTCCACGGTCCGCGCGCAGCTCGGCCGTGACTCCAACGCGACCGTGGTCTCGCACATGGCGGGCATCGAGCTCACCGACGTCGCCCTGCCCCACGAAGGCTTCGGTCATGTGCTCCTCGGCGGACCCGGCCCGGTCTTGCTCTACCGGATCGGCCCTGACCGCTTGCGCGCCTGCCTCGACATCCCGCGCAACTTCCCTGGCTCGCGTCGCGACGCGACCTACCTCTTCGACGCCTTCCACGCGGTCTTCCCCGAGGCGCTTCGCCCCGCCTTCCGCGCCGCGCTCGGCCGCAAGATCCACTGGGCGGTCAACCGCTTCTCGCCGCGTTCCTTCTACGGTGACGGCAACGCGGCCTTGGTCGGCGACGCGGTCGGCTTCTTCCACCCGCTCACCGCCGCGGGCATCACGATGGGTCTCCGCGACGCGGAAGCGCTCTTGTCCGCGCGCGACGTCGCCGACTACCAGCGCTCCCGCGAGCCCAAGAGCTACGTCCCCGAGCTCCTCGCGAACGCGCTCTACCAGGTCTTCGTTCGCGACGATGAGGGCGCGTCCGAGCTCCGTCGCTCGGTCTTTCGCCTCTGGCGCAACAGCCCGGCCGAGCGTGAGCGCACCATGCGCATCCTCGCCGGTGACGAGGTGCGCTTGACGCAGTTTGGCGGCGCCTTCGTCACCGTCGCGATGAGCGCGCTCGCCAGTATGAGCACCCGTGACCTCAAGCACGGCGGTCTCCGTCGACTCGGCCGCGACCTCGGCGCCTTCCGTGAGTGGGTCCAGTGGCCCGCCGCTGCGCTCTTGCCGCGCCGCCTTCGGAACACCGCGCGCCCGACCAGCGATCCCTTGCACCCGCTGAAGGCGCTCGGTCTTCGCTGGGCTCCTGCGCTCCCTGAGCTGAAGGAGAAAAAGATGAGCGCGCCGAACGTCGACGAGCTGATCGACGCGCTCCCGACCGCCGAAGCGATCCTCCCGCCCACCGACCTCCCCGCGACGGATACGTCCACGCTTGGGCGCTTCTTGATCGGTTCGCTCGACGCCTCGGCGCCTGATCTCGACGAGGTCATCATCACGCTCGCCGAGCGTGTCGAGAACGGCCCGCGCAGCATCTCGCCGGCCCTTCGCGACGCCTGCGCTGCGCTTCGTCGCGTCTCGGAAGTTCGCCCCGGTCTCCGCGCGGACGTCATCACCGGCGCGCTCGTTGCCGCGCGCGATCGCGTTCAGGTTCAGCAGCAGCCGGACGGCTCCTTCGCGGACCCCTACACCAGCGCGCTCGCGGTCGAGACCTTGGCCTCCTGCATCGGCACGACCGTGCACCCGAGCATCCGTCGCGCTGCGCGTTGGCTCGCAGAAGCCCAGAACAAGAACGGCTCGTGGCCCGGCGCGACCGCCGAGGTGGTGCGCGCGCTCCTCACGGTCGGCGCCCCACAGTGGGAAGCGGTCGAGCGCGGCGTCGCGACGCTCACCAAGCGCGACCTTCGTCATCGCCCCGCGCGGGAAGCCCTGCGCCTCTATCGCGATCTACGTCCGGGTCGCGTCGCGTCGCGTCGCGTGAAGGCCGTCAGCGGTCCGAGCGCCGCGGATCGCGCGTTCTGCCAGCGCAGCCTCGAGGCCGTCTCGCGGACCTTCGCGCGACCGATCGAGATGCTCCCCGGCGACCTTCGCTCCGCCGTCACGTGCGGATACTTGCTCTGCCGCGTCGCGGACACGATCGAAGACAACGACAACCTCACCGTCGCCGAGCGTGACGTTCGGTACGCCGCCTTCCTCGATGTCATCGAGAACGACGCCAGCGCGGACGCCTTCGCCGGCATGTGGGCGCGCGTCCCCGGCCGCCCCGCCGAGCTCGAGCTCTGCGAGAACCTCGAGGCCGTCATGCGCGTCTTCCGTGACCTCCCCAAGGGCATGCAGAGCAAGACGCGCGTGTGGGTCGCCGAGATGACCCGCGGCATGCAGCTCTACAGTCACCGGCGCGCCGGTCCCGACGGGATCATGGCCCTCGGCACGATCGAGGACCTCGATCGCTACTGCTACTACGTCGCTGGCACCGTTGGTCACATGCTCACCGATCTCTTCGTCGAGGAGATGGGCATGGTCGGCAGCAAGACCGAGCTCGACCTTCGCGAGCACGCCGAGGCGTTCGGCGTCGGTCTTCAGCTCGTGAACATCCTCAAGGACGTCACCGACGACCGCGAGCGCAACGTCTCGTTCCTGCCGCGCGCGACCCTCGCCCGCGCGGGTCTCGCGATGACCGACGTTTTCGAGCCCGCGAAGCGCCCCGCGGCGCACCAAGCGGTCGCCCCGCTCTTCGAGATGGCCGAGGCTCGCCTCGCCCGCGCCCTCCGCTACACGCTCGCCATTCCGGCCGAGCACCAGCCGATCCGGCTCTTCTGTTTGCTCCCGCTCTTCATGGCGGTGCGCACCTTGGTCCACGCCCGCGGCAACGACGCGATGTTCGTGGAAGGGCAGCCGGTGAAGATCTCGCGGCAAGAGGTCGAGCGCCTCATCTCCGAGTGCGTCAGCCGCGTCGGCGAAGACGCGCAGCTTCGTGAGCGCTTCGACGCGCTCTGGGCGGCGCCGCCGGAGCGTCCCGAGCTTCAGCTGGTCGTGAACTGAGTCAGCCCGGTACAGGAACAGGAAACAGGAACATGGAAGACTTGATCTTGATCACCGGGGCGGCCGGCCACGTCGGCGCCAACTTGCTTCACCGACTCGCCTGTGAAGGTAAGCGCGTCCGCGTCTTGCTCCGCGAGGGCGAGACGGCCGAAGCCGTCACAGGCCTCAAGGGCGTCGACGTCGTCTACGGCGACCTCCGCAAAGAGCACACGCTCAAGCCCGCGGTCGACGGTGTGAAGAAGATTTTTCACATCGCCTCGATGGTCAGCACCATCAACGGTGACGCCAAGCTTCGACGCGAGCTCTTCGAGACGAACGTGCTCGGGACGAAGTACCTGCTCAAGGCCGCGAAGGAAGCGGGCGTCGAGCGCACGATCGTCACCGGCTCATTCAGCGCGGTGGGTTACGACCTCGAGAACCCGAGCGCGCCCGCTGGCGAAGAGCTTCGCTTCTTCCCGTACGACCGCTCGATGCCGTACGAGCGCAGCAAGGTGCTCCAGGAGCACGAGGTCCTCGCCGCTCACGCGGACGGACAAGACGTCATGATCGTGACGTCGTGCGCGGTCGTCGGCGGGCACGACTACTTCCCCTCACGCATGGGCCGCACGCTCTGCGACTACGCCAACAAGAAGCTCCGCGCTTACGTGCCCGGCGGCTTCGAGTTCGTCGCCGCCGACGACATCGTCGACGGGCACATCCGCGCGATGGAGCGCGGGCGCTCTGGCCAGAAGTACATCATCAGCTCCCAGTTCCTCACGCTCGACGAGATCGTCGACATCTGGCACGAGATGACCGGCGTCGAGAAGCCGAAGATGCGCCTGCCCGCTCCGGTCATGCTCGCGTTCGCCGAGGTCGCCAGCGCGTACCTCACGCGCTTCCACCCGAAGTTCCCCCAGCGGCTCACGCCGGGCGCGATTCGTCGCCTTCAGATGGGCAAGCGCGCCGACAACACCAAGGCCCGCGAAGAGCTCGGCTTCGTCCCGACGTCACCTCGCGCCGCGTTCGAGCAAGCCTACCGATTCCACTGGGAACGCGGCGCCATCAAGAACCCAGCCGCCAAGCCGCCGCGGCCCGTGACGGACGCCGACACCAAATCGTCCCACCAGAGCAACATCCAGGTCACGGCCTGAGCCGATCATGACGACAGAACGAGAAAACATGGAACACGATTCAATCAGCTCGCGTATCCCCGGTTTCTACCGCCTCGACGTTGCCTCTCGCCACGACGAGCTCGCCAAGCGCTTCGGTCTCACCGAGACCGATCTCGCGGTCCTCAAGGACGGCGGCTCCCTCGACGTTTCGCGCGGAGACAAGATGGTCGAGAACTGTGTCGGCGTTTTTGGAATGCCGATCGGTCTCGGGCTCAACTTCATGATCAACGACAAGGACTACGTGGTCCCGATGGTCATCGAAGAGCCCTCGGTGGTCGCCGCGGTCAGCAACATGGCGCGCACCGTGCGCAAGGGCGGCGGCTTCCGCGCAGAGGCCGACGACTCGCTGATGATCGGTCAGCTCCAGATCTTGGGATCGCCCGACGCGCTCGCCGCGGAGAAGGCGCTCATGGAGAACCAGGAGCGGATCCTCAAGCACGCCAACCTGGTCGCGCCGAACATGAAGCGCCGCGGCGGTGGCGCTCGGAGCATCGAGGTGCGCCGCTTCGATCAGCCCTACGAAATGATCGTGCTCCACATCTTGGTGGACTGCGCGGACGCGATGGGCGCCAACGCGATCAACGGCATGGCCGAGGGCATCGCGCCGCTCGTCGAAGAGCTCACCGGCGGCAAGGTGAACCTGCGCATCCTGAGCAACCTCGCGGATCGTCGCTGCGCGCGCGCCTTCTGCCGCATCCCTGAGATTCACCTCGCGAGCAAAGGCTTCGCCGGCGATGTCGTCGCCGAGGGCATCGTGCAGGCTTATCGCTTCGCCGCGGTCGACCCCTACCGCGCGGCCACCCACAACAAGGGCGTCATGAACGGTGTCGACGCCGTCGCGATCGCGACCGGCAACGACTGGCGCGGCGTCGAAGCGGGGGCTCACGCCTTCGCGGCGCGCAGCGGTCGCTACACCTCGCTCACCGAGTGGTGGCGTGAGGGCGGTTACCTCTGCGGCAAGATCGAGCTCCCCATGGCGGTCGGCGTCGTGGGCGGATCGACCCGCGTTCACCCGACGCTTCAGGTCATGCGAAAGCTGATCGATGTGGGCACCGCCGCGGAGCTCTCCATGGTGATGGCGGCGGTCGGCTTGGCCCAGAACCTGGGCGCGCTTCGTGCGCTCTCGACCGAAGGCATTCAGCGCGGACACATGACGCTGCACGCTCGGAGCGTGGCCTTGGCCGCTGGCGCGACCGACGAAGAGACGCAGCGCGTCGCGGACCAGTTGGTCGCGATGGGCGAGATCAAGCTCGACGTCGCGCGCGAGCTACTGGCGCAGTGGCGAAAGGCAGTCTAGTGCAATCGATGCAGCAAACCTCGACCAAGCGCACCAACAAGCCCGAGCCCGTCAAGCGCGCCCACGTCCGCCCGATCCCGCAGCTCGGCGGCGGCGTTCCTTTCCTTGGTCAGGCCCTCGGATTCCAGACCAACCCGCTCGACGTGCTCGAGCGCGGCTGGAAGAAGCACGGCGACGTCTTCGGCTTCAAGATGGCGGGCGCGGACTTCGTCCTCTTCGCCGGACCCGAGGCGCACGACGCCTACTTCCGCGCCGCCGAGGATCACCTCAGCGCGAAAGACGTCTACCAGTTCACGATCCCGATCTTCGGTAAGGGCGTCGCCTACGACGCGCCGCGCTCGATCATGGACGAGCAGCTCAAGTTCTTGCTGCCCGCGCTCGGGACCGGACGGCTGCGCAAGTATGTCGAGCTGATGCAAGAAGAGATCATCGCCTACACCGACGAGTGGGGCGACCAAGGCGAGATCGATCTCGCGCGCGCGACCAACGACATCACGGTCAACGTCGCCGCGCGCTGTCTCCTCGGACGCGAGATCCGCGAGAGCTTCTACGACGGATTCGCGGACCTCTATCACGACCTTCAGCTCGGCATTAACACGATCGGCTTCTTCGCTCCGAAGCTGCCGACCCCGAGTCACATCAAGCGCGACCGCGCTCGCAAGAAGGTCGTGAAGCTGATCGGCGGCATCCTCGCCGATCGTCGTAAGTCAGGTCGCGTCGAAGACGACTTCATGCAGACGCTGATGGAGGCCAAGTACAAGAGCGGACGCGGTCTCACTGATGACGAGATCTCGGGCATCTTGCTCACGGTTCTCTTCGGCGGTCAGCACACCAGCGCCACGCTCGCGGCCTGGGTCGGCGTCGAGCTGCTCCAGCACAAGCATCACCTCCCCGCGCTTCACGACGAGCTCGACTCGCTCTACGGCGAGGGCCCCGACTTCACGACGCCGATGTCGCTCGCGTCGCTCAAGGCGAGCGATCGCTTGCACCGCGTGGTCATGGAGTGCGAGCGCATGCACCCGCCGCTCATCATGTTGGTCCGCAAGGTCATGAAGCCCTTCGAGTTCGACGGCTTCGTGGTCCCCGAGGGCAAGATGGCGATGGTCGCGCCCGCGCTCAGCCATCGCCTCCCGACGGTGTTCAAGGATCCCCATCGCTTTGACCCGGACCGCTTCGCCAAGCCGCGCGAAGAGCACACCAAGGCCAACCTCACGCTCATCGGTTTCGGCGGCGGCAAGCATCGCTGCGTCGGGATGGGCTTCGCCTACCTGCAGCTCAAGGCGATCTGGTCCACCTTCCTGAAGCGCTTTGACTTCGAGCTCGCGAGCCCCGCCCCCGCGCCCGACTACGGCAACTGGGTCACCGGTCCGCAGCAGCCCTGCCGCGTTCGCTACACGCGCAAGTAGGGAGACACGATGCAGCCGCAGATTCGCCCCGCGTCACCGCACACCCGCGTGCTCGACCAAGATCTCGATACCGCGTTAGTCCGCGCGATCCGGCGCGGGGTCGGCAAGCTGGAGTCGCTTCAGCTCGAGGACGGCGAGTGGGAGGGCGAGGTCGTCTGGTGCCCGATGCTCGCGGCGCAGTACGTCCTCGCCGCGCACATCGCGGACCTTCCGATCAGCGATAAGCGACGCGAGCGGATCTTCCTGCACTTCGAAGACACGCAGCTCCCAGACGGAACCTGGGGCTTGCACGAGCACAGCCCGCCCTACCTCTTCGTGACCGCGCTCGTGTACGTCGCGTGTCGCGTGCTCGGCAAAGACAGCGACGATCGCCTGATCGCGCGTGCGCGTGCCTTCATCAGCGAACAAGAAGGCGGCGCGCTATCGATCCCGAGCTGGGGCAAGATGTGGCTCTCGCTGATGAACCTCTACGGCTGGGAAGGCGTCGCGCCGGTTCAACCGGAAGCGTGGGTCATCCCCGAGAAGGTCCCGCTGCACCCCGCGAACTACTACTGCCACACGCGGCTCATCTACATGGGCATCGCGTCTCTTTACGGTCGCCGGTTTCAAGCGCCGCGCACTCCGCTCACGGACGCGCTCCGCGAGGAGCTCTACCCAGGCCGTGAGTACAGCGAGATCCGTTGGCGTGAGCAACGCTTAAACCTCCGCGATGGCGACCTCTTCGCCGCCCCGACCAAGACCTTACGCGCGCTCTACTTCGCGTGTGGCGCGTTTGAAGCCGCGCGAGAGCTGCCGGTCGTCCACACCGCCGCGAAAGCGCTCCGCGACAAGATGCTCGTTCAGCTCAAGGAGCGGATCCGCTGGGAGCTGCGCACGACCGACCACACCTGCATCTCGCCGGTGAACGGACTGCTCAACATTCTGACGCTCGCGATCGACGACAAGAGCGATCCCGATCTCCTTCGCGCGGTCGAGCAGCTTGAGGGTTGGTTCTGGGAAGACGATGACGAGGGCTTCCGCGTCACCGGCGCGAGGAGCGCGACCTGGGACACGTCCTTTGTGTTGCAGACGCTCTCCGCTGCAGCGCCGCATACCGATGTCGCGGCGCCGCTCGCGCGCGGTGCGAGCTGGCTCAAGACGCAACAGATCAAGGAGTCGTTTCCTGGGTTCCGCGAGGCGTACCGTGTCGATCCCAAGGGCGGCTTTTGTTTCGCGGGCGTGTGGCACGGCTGGCCCGTGAGCGACTGCACCGCGGAAGCGATCAGCGGCTTCATCGCGTCGGAAGAACAAGAGAAGAAGCGCGGCGAGCTCCTCGATGTCGAGTCGATCGTCTCGGGCGCCGAGTTCTTGCTTCAGTGCCAAAACCACGACGGCGGCTTCGGCAGCTACGAAGCGCGCAAGTCTCGCTTCTCGCTCGAGTGGCTCAACCCCGCCGAGATGTTCGGCGACTCCATGACCGAGCTGTCCTACATCGAGTGCGGCGCCTCGTGCTTGGTGTCTCTGGCGGAAGCCCGCGAGCGGTGCGGACACGCGATGACGAGCGGATTGCGGGCGCGGGTCGACGTCGCGATCGCGAAGGCGCGCGACTGGCTCCTTCGCGAGCAAAACGAGGACGGCACCTGGGACGGAGCCTGGGGCATCGCCTACATCTACGGGACCATGTTCGGCGTGCGCGGATTGCGCGCGGCGGGTCTCCCTCAGAGTCACCCCGCGATCCAAAAGTCCGCGCGCTGGTTCGAGCGCGTGCAGCGCGCCGACGGCGGCTTTGGAGAACACTGGGAAGTGTGTCTGGACGGCGAGTACCGAACCGCCGCTTCGCACGCGACCCAGACCGCCTGGGCCTTGCTCGGGATGTGTTGGAGCGGAGCGAACGAGACGAAGATCGCGCACGCGGCGGACACCTTGGCCGCGATGCAAGAGGCCGATGGCGACTGGCCCAAGCAGGAGATGGTCGGCGTGTTTTTCCACACCGCCCTGCTCGACTACCGCCTTTACCGGCGCTACTTCCCCGTCTGGGCGCTCAGCGTGGCGCGCACTCGGCTTCAAGACAGTACAGATCGAGAACGGACAGAACGATGAGCGGCGTTTCCAAAGACGAATTCAAGAGCACGGTCGAGACCTACCGCGGGCTGCACGCCGGCGAGGTCACGGCGCGAACCACGCGCTACGCGGAACTGGTCAACCAGTACTACGACCTCTCCACCGACTTCTACGAGTTCGGCTGGGGCAAGTCCTTCCACTTCGCGACCCGTCGCCACGGAGAGAAGCTCAGCGACGCCATCGCCCGCCACGAGCACTTCCTCGCGGACGCGCTCAAGCTCCACAGCGGCATGAAGGTCGTCGACCTCGGCTGCGGCGTGGGTGGACCGATGCGCGAGATCGCGCGGGTGAGCGGCGCGGAGATCGTCGGCATCAACAACAACGCGTACCAAATCGAGCGTGGCTGGAAGCACACCCGCACCGAGCGGATGGGCGATCTCTGCTCATTCGTGAAGTCGGACTTCATGGAGCTCCCGCACCAGGACGAGACCTTCGACGCGGCGTACACCATCGAGGCCAGCTGCCACGCGCCCGACCGCGTCGGCCTCTTCCGCGAGATCGCGCGGACGCTCAAGCCGGGCGCCGTCTTCGGCGGGTATGAGTGGTGCCTGACCGATCGCTACGACGAGAACAACGCGCGTCACCAGCAGATCAAAAAGGACATCGAGGAAGGCAACGGCCTCCCCGACATCGCCTACACCTGGCAGATCGACGAGTGGCTCAAGGAAGCCGGTCTTGAGGTCATCCGCACGCAAGACCTCGCGCCCACCTCTGAGGTGCCGTGGTTCGAGGCGCTGACGGGACGCGACCGGACCCTCAAGTCGTTCCCGCGCACCCCGATCGGCCGCGTGGTCACGAACAACGCGACCAAGATCATGGAGAAGCTCCGCCTCGCGCCCAAGGGCACGACGCAGGTCTCCGACTTCCTGAACGCGGGCGCCGATGCGCTCGTCGCGGGCGGTCAGCAGGAGCTCTTCACGCCGATGTACTTCTTCATGGCGCGCAAGGTTCAGCCGAACTGAGCTGATCGGTGATTCGCGAAGAGGCCTCGCTCACGCGGGGCCTTTTTCGTTCCGTCGCGAAGCCGCGCAAAGACGACGAACGAGACACGACGATCCGTCAGAATCGAAAGGCGTCGATCCAACCGATGTGGATGCGCTCGTCTGTAACTCTGCGGGTGTCGAGCGCGTAGGACACCCCGTGACGCTCAGAGCTCCGGAGCACACGATGCGGGATCTGGCGTCCGAGGTTTGGACGCGAAGGTCCGTCGAGTTCCGCTCTCGAGAATCCGGTCGTGTGGAACGCCTCGTGCCGAGCGTGGAACGGTGGGCGGAAGTGAATCGTCAAAGTGGATGGCCATGATCCATGGCGCGCGAGCAGCACGTTTCCGATGCCGCTTTCGTACCTCACGACGACCCGGTCCCCGCGAACGGTTGCGCGGTCCCCTTCATAGGACACGACGGCCACACGCGGCGGTCTTGAGGCGCTCGCGGTGCCGGCCTCAAGCCCGGCAACAAGAAGCCCAGCAACGAGAAGCGAAGCGCCAACGAGCGCGCAGCCGATGACACGGGTGAATCGAGATGCGGAGATGCGTTGCATGCCGGTGCGACGGCCGACGCCGGAGATCGATCTAGCTCAATCCAAGGTCCACGAGGCATCCGCTCCGCGCTCATCTCTGCGGATTGAACGGACCGGGTCAGTCGCTCGTTCGCCGAAACCGCGCTTGCACATCGACCGGCTCGCCGACGACGAAGGTACACATTGGATCAGCGCCGGTGCAGCTCGTGCCTTGCCAATCAAAGAACCCAGCCCCGACCGCCGTGAGCGTGACCCGCTCACCTGGCTCAAAGAACGCGACGCAGTCGCCAGGGCAGTCGATACCTGGCGGGCTCGACACCACGCTCGCGCCTTCTGCGACACCAGAGACCCGGACGTGCACCGAGTTCGGTGCGTACGCGATATCCATGATGACGTCGCGATCCCGATCCATCGTCATGATGCACTGTGGCTCAGTCCCCGTGCAGCTACCGTCACCGTTCCAGCCCGTGAGCACGCTCCCGAACGGCAGGTTCACGTTGAGCCGCGCCATGCTTCCGTAGTCGAGCGTCCTTGAGGTGCCGCGCGGGATCTCCGCGCGTACGCATGTGCCCGTTCCGCGGACCGCGCCTCCAAGTGGAGAGAAGCCGGTGCCGGTGCTCCTTCCGCGGGTCGTCCAGCACAGCTCGCGCGTGGTGTTGAAGTGCGCGGTCACGTTGCGGGCTCGGCTCATCGTGATCGTGCACGGAGCAGATCGCATGCAGTCGCCGGACCAGTGCGAAAACACGAAGCCATCATCAGCAACGGGGCGAAGCGTCACGGTTGTGTCCGCCGCGATCGTGTTCTCGCATTCGCTCCCGCTGGGGCACGTAAGGTCGAGCGGATCGATCGTCACGGTCCCGCTCCCTTCTTCCCCCACCGGGCCGAGCGGAGCGAAGGAAATGTTGAGTGGATAGCCGATCGCGAACGTCGCGGTCACTCCACGAGGCGCGTCCATCACGACCTCACAACGCGGCCCGCTACAGTCGCCCGAGTAGCCCACGAAGACCGATCCCGGGTCCGGAACGGCCTCCAGGCTCACGGCCGTCCGCGGCGCGAAGAGCGCTGAGCAGGTGCCCCCGCATCCGATCCCGCTCGGACGCGAGACCACCGTCCCGCTCCCTGTTCCATCACGCGTGACCCGGAGCGAAAACGGCGACTCCACGAACGTCGCCACGATCGTCTTGGGGCCGTCCACGGTGATGGTGCACGGGCCGGTCCCCACACAGCTGGGTTCGCGGAAGCCGACAAACTCGTATCCCGGGGCGGGTGACGCGACGAGCTGAACGACTGCTCCTTCGTCAAACTCGGCGACGCATGTGGGCCCGCAGTCGAGCGTCGCGATCGGCGCCGAGCGTACCGCGCCCTCTCCGACGCGTCGGATGGCGACCTCGTGCCGGATCCGCTCAAAGGTCGCGACGACGGACCGCGGTCCGCGCACGATCACGGCGCACTCCTCGTCTGACTCTTCGCAGTCCCCAGAGAAGCCCACGAAGCGAGAACCTGGATCCGCGATCGCGAACAAGGTCACAACGGTGCTCCGCGGAAAGGAGCCGACGCAGGTCCCCCCGCAGTCGACCCCGGCGGGCGTGCTGACCACCCGCCCGCTGCCTGTTCCTGCTCGGGCGACGACGAGATTGTCGACGCCCCGGGTGAACGTCGCGGCGATCGATTCGTCTCCACGGAGGACGAAGGTACAGCTCGGATCCGCGCCCTCGCAGACATCGCCGCTCCACCCCGCGAAGACTGACTCGGGCGAAGCCGTCGCGCGGATCGCCACGCGCTCGCCGTAGCGCGCGAACGTCTCGCAGCGCTCACCACAGTCGATCCCGCCATCCGCGCCGACAACCTCGCCGTCACCGTCGCCGTCTCGGGTCACGACGATCTCGTGTTCCATGTACTCGAAGAGCGCGGAGACATCCGCCGGTCCCGCGAGCTCAGGAAGCACACAGCGGTTCTCTTCATCGACCTCGCACGCGCCTCCCCAGGAGCGGAGGCGAGCGCCGTCCATCGGCAGCGCGGTCAACGTGACAGCAGCCCCTCTCTCGAAGC
This sequence comes from uncultured bacterium, assembly GCA_938024995.1. Lineage (GTDB taxonomy): Bacteria > Myxococcota_A > Polyangia > Polyangiales > Houyiibacteriaceae > CALJDU01. The sequence goes on along the minus strand of CALJDU010000020.1, from coordinate 6,926 downwards.
GGGCGCTGCACTCGTCGCCGCATGCTATGCCAGTGGGTTCCGACGCGACCGCGCCTGGCCCCGTCGTGGTCACGGTGACGGGGTAACCAAGGCAGGCGCCTTCATCGCTGCACGCTCCGCTCTCGCAGTCCCGCCCGGAGAACACGAGACCGGCGGATTCGCAGATCCGTTCTCCATCGCACGAGAGCAGCCCGATCTCACACTCGTTCGGGAGCGCGCACTCGACGCGACGACACGCGGGCGGCGGTTCGCGTGAGCCCTCGTTGAGGCAGCCGAGGTCCGGGTGGCACCACTGTCCCTCGTCGCACGCGGCAGGGTCACCCGCCGCGAAGCAGACCCCATCGAGGCACCGCGCCTCCGCGCACTCGGCGAACGACGCGCAGTCGCGGTCCGCCCCGCACCCCACCGTCCCGCCGCAAAACTCAATCGCGCCGGGACGACAGCGCGGATCTACGCACTCGCCCGCGAGACACGCGATGGACCCGGGATCACCGCCCGGGTTGGGGCACTCCACACCTTCGCAGTCACGCGTGAGGATCACCAAGATCCCGAGGTCGCCTTCCAGCTCAACGCTGACAGGTCGCTGCGCCAAGACCTCTCCGTCCTCAGTCAGGAGCTCGACGTAGACCCAGTGCGTCCCGGATCGGCCCGCGAGATCAGCGACGCGCGCACCGTCACGCAGATCGTCCTCGACGCCGACCTCGATGGTCACGCGATCGATGAGGTCCTGAGCGCCCACGCTCCGCGGGAAGCGTGAGAGCTCCGTTCGGATCGCCGCGAACTCCACGCCCGGAACGAAGTCCGTGCGCAGATCCACTTGGAGCGATGGAGCGTCGGTCCCGCAAGAGAGCGTGAGGAGGAGCGCGCCATAGAACGCGCAGGAGACAAATGGACGCGTCACCTCACGAGGATACGCGAGGCATCGGCGCCCTCATAGCGCGGTCACCTACGAAACGGCTCGACCATCTGGGAGAACAAGCCACGCGGGTACGAGTCGATCCCGTCGAAGCCGAGCTCTTCATCACGGCCATCGTTGGGCACGTCCGCGGTGCCGAAGAGGTAGTCCCAGAGCGAGAGCGAGAGGCCAAAGTTGCGACCCGTTCGCGCGCCCGGGGTGAGCACGCGCGCGTGATGCCAGATGTGCATCTGCGGCGAGTTGAAGATGTACCGAAGCGGGCCCAGCGGGAGACGAACGTTGCTGTGGTTGAAGTGCCCGATGCTGAGCGAGATCGCGTGCACGAAGAAGAAGTCGTCGATTCCAAAACCGAACAACGACAGCGGTATGAACTCAAGCGCGCGGTACACCACCGTCTCCATCCAGTGAAAGCGCAGGTGCGCCGCGACGCCCATCTCGCGCACGGAGTGGTGCACTTGATGGAAGCGCCACAACCATGGCGCGCGATGCAGCAGCCGGTGAATGAAGTAGTGAATGAAGTCCCGCAGCACGAACATCAGGACGAGCTGCGCCGCGACGGGGAGCGACGCGACGCTGACCGCGACCAGGTTCTCGATCCCGACCGCCGCCAGCCCGTCTGTTGTCACCGCCTGCGCGACATCGCTGACGGCCGCGAAGCCGATCAGTGAGAAGCCGAAGAAGTTGAAGAAGAGATAGAAGGCGTCAAGGAAGAAGTCTTCGCGAACAAAGCGCTGTTGTCGCCGCCACGGGTTCGCGCGCTCCCAAATCAAGAACGCCGCGGTCACGCCGAGCAGCAAGTAGAAGTAGCTGTGCGCAGACGGCTCCGTGATGTCACGGACGAGGTACCGGAAGTAGCCCGCGGTGCTCTCCTTCGCGAGCGTCCAGTACTCTGCTGCTCCGCGCATCCACATCAGTGTGCGGTCACCGCGGGGTCATGGAAAGCGCGCGCGGTCGAACCGCTCTGGTACGTTCTGGGGCATGAGTGATCAGTGGGCGCGCGAGATCCCCGAAGGCGACGACAAAGAGCGCTGGGTTTGCCAGAAATGCGACTTCATCCGCTACGAGAACCCCAAGATCATCGCGGGGGTCGTCGCGACCTTCGAGGATCGCGTCCTCTTGGTTCGCCGCGCGATTGAGCCGCGTGACGGCTACTGGACCTTGCCCGCGGGCTACCTTGAGCTCGGGGAGTCCCCCGATGAAGGCGCGCTTCGTGAGACCTGGGAAGAGGCGCGCGCACGCGTCACGCTCGATGGTCTGCTCGCGCTGTACTCCATCCGCCACATCAGCCAGGTGCAGATGTTCTATCGCGCGGTGATGTCGAGCGCCGAGTGCGCGCCGGGCCCCGAGTGCCGCGAGGCGCGCCTGTTCGCTTGGGACGAGATCCCGCGGAAGGAGCTCGCCTTTCCCACGGTCTCATGGGCGCTTGAACACTTCGCGGCGTCAAAGGACGCGCCGCTCGCGCAGCCGTTCACGAACCCGCCCGACGCCGAAGAGATGATCGTCCGATGACGCGAGCGCTCGACACCAGCTGTCACAACATCGCCACATCTTTGCGTGAGGCGCGCCATGTCTCGGCGCGAGCTTGGAGACCATGCTCAGCGCCCTTCTCCTTCGTTGGCAAACGAGACCGCGCTCACGAAAGAGCCGGGCGCGTCGCGTCATCACGCGCATCGTCGCCATGATCATGGTCGGCGCGACCTGGTGCGCGCTGGGCGTCGCGCTCGACCGCTATGGACAGCGCGACGTCGCGGGCCGCTACGACGCGATCATCGTCGCGGGGTGCCGGGTGGACCCAAGCGGCACCGCGAGTCTCACGTTGGCTCGCCGGACCCGGCACGCCATCGCGCTCTACCGACAAGGCGTCGCGCCCAAGCTGGTGTTGACCGGCGGCGTCGGGACGTACCCGCCCAGCGAAGCGGAAGCCGCGGCGGTGATCGCGCGTCGCGCTGGGGTCCCAGAGTCCGCGCTCGTCTTGGAGGACCGCTCCACCTCGACGGAAGAAAACGCGCGGTTCGCCGCCGAACTGATCGGCAACGGCGCGCGCATCGTCGTGGTCTCGGACGCCTATCATATCTTTCGCTCGGAACGCGTCTTCCGGCGCTACTTCGCGGAGGTCGCCGGGTCCGGATCGATCGGCACCCGTTCCGTCCGCGCGCGCGGCGCGTTACGCGAAGTGCTCGCCGTCGGGATCTACGGCGCGCTCGGTCGTCTCTAACCACGACTCGAGCGGAGTCGTTCGAGCCTTAGGCGTGGAAGTTCGGCCGCGTTCGCTTGGTGCAAGACTGGAACACAAGCGAGGTCACGATCTGCGGGATCTCTTTGTTGCTCCGCACCGACGAAACGAAGGCGTGCAGGTGCTGCGCGTCGCGGCAGACGACGTGGATCAATACGTCCTCCAGGCCAGAGAGCTCATAGACCGCCAGCACCTCGTCCCGCGCGATCAGCTCTGCCGCGAGCGAATCGAAAAACTCTTGCGACTGGTCTCTCAGCTTCGCCGCCAGCATCGCCTCGATCCCGATCCCGAGCGCGCGGTCGTCCACCGCCGCGTGAAAGCCCGTGAGCACGCCGTCCCGAACCAAGCGCCGAACCCGCGCGAGGCATGAAGAAGGCGCCAAACCAATCTTCGCGGCGAGCTCCTTGTTGGAGAGCCGCGCATCGTTCGTCAGCGCCGTGATGATTCCGAAGTCGATTCGGTCGAGACCTGTATCAGCACCCATGTTCCGCATTCTATTCGATGGCAGTTGTCTGCGTACGGACGAAATTAGGAAACATGGAATCGCTCACGAACTTCGCGCGGTCTCGTCAAGTCACCGCGTTCTGGCGTTTCGCGCCGCTCCTCGTCGTTTTCGTCGTCTGGGGAAGCACCTTCGCGGCCATCAAGATCGCGTTACAGACCTTTCCGCCCTTCGCGCTCGGCGCGTTTCGGATGTGCCTGGCCGCGCTATTGCTCTTCGGGTTCGCGACGCTTCGTGGCGCGCGCTTGATGCCGGTACGCGGCGAGTGGTCGCGGCTCGCGATGTCGGGCGTGCTCTATTGGCTGCTCGGCAACGGCCTTCTCATCTTGGCGGTCGAACGAGCACCGAGCGGTTTGGTCGCGGTCGCCGGCGCCACGATGCCCATGTTCGCGCTCGTGCTCTTTGCGCTACGCAATCGAACGCGCGTTCCAACGCGGGCCGCGGTTCTTTCGGCGATCGGCGTGATGGGCGTCGCGATGATGAGCAGCGGGGCGCTCGCTCGCGAAGACGCGCAGACGTCAGTCGCGCTTGGGCTGGTCTTCGCGCTCGCCGGGGCACTCGCGTGGGCGGCCGGTGGTCAGCTGCCCGCGACGCGTTTGAACGCGACCGCATCGGCAGCGTGGCAATTGACGTTCGCGAGCATCGGTTTCGCGATCGCCTCCGGTGCGCGTGGAGAAGTCGTCGCGACGCCCACCGCCACGAGCATCAGCGCCCTCATCTATCTCGTGGTTTTCGGCAGCGCGATCACCTTCGTCTGCTACCTCCGCGCGCTTGAGACGCTACCGCGCCAGCTGGTCTTGACGCACGCCACGATCAACCCGCTCGTCGCGGTCGCGGTCGGCGCTTTCTTCCTTGGCGAGTCGCTCGACACCAACGCGCTGATCGGAGGCGCGTTGGTCTTGCTCGCGGTCGCGTTTCACTCCGCACCAAGGTCGCGCCGACATCGCGGCGCGATCGCCGCGGGGTTCCAGCATCGCGGCGACCCAAGGCGTGAAGATCCCCGCGTCGTCGTCGTCAGGCGGAGCGGCCCGGCAACGGAACATCAATCGACCAAGCCGTATGCGCTCCCTCGCGGCAAACGCTGATACGCTGACGGTCGCTCCAGCGGGAGCGCTCATCTTGCTAAGCGCCTCGGCTACCGATGGACCCATTCACGAGCACTCTCGTCGCCCTGACGCTCACCGCCTCCACGGGTGCCGCATTCGTAGGCATCCATCGCCATCAGATGAAGCAGCACAAGCGTCGCCAAGTCATCTGGCGGAACCTCGCGACCATACTCTCCGGAGAGTTCCGGAAAGGCTCGAACTCTTGGTTCAAGGCCGACCCGGACGTCGTTCTCGTGGAGCTGGATCACGTACTCGTTCGGATGGATTGGTACCTGGTCTCCGTTGGCGATAGCTCGGTCCCGTTCACCCGCGTCCGCGCACAGTGGATCGCCGGAGAAGGCGCCGCGTTCACGCTCAGGAAGAAGACGCGGCTCCGATCTATCGCGGACCGCGTGGGTGTGATGAAGGATGTGGTTCTCGACGACGAGTCATTCGACGGCTCGTTCTTTCTTCGAAGTCCCCATGGCGCCGCCGTCCTGCGACGAACGCTTACTGCTTCGATTCGATCACGATTCCGCGCGGTGCCCGATCGTCAACGCGCGCTTGTCTCGAAGGAAGGCGAAGTCACGTTGTCGTGGGTCTTGGGGAACGACAACGAAGAGACGCTTGAGTCGGCCATTCGTCTCATCGCCGAGCTATGCGGCACAGGGCTTCAAGATTTTGTGGACGTGACGAGCTCCTGCCGTTTCGTGGCGCCGACCGGTCCATGGGACGCGAGAACGCCACTTCGCGCGGTGCGTGCCGTCTCGACTGGGGAGGTCGCGTACGCGCTGATCGTGCGCGACGGCGCTCCGTTCATGGAGGCGTCGACCGCGTGCGACAGAGACTACCCACGTTTTTCGGCGGACCTCGAAACCGACCCGCTCCCCCAGGGCCTACTGCGCGACCAAGATCGATCCCGCGCAACACAGATCGGTCGCGCGACGCTCTCGTTCGACGGGCAGCGCTTCGCTCTGAGATGGTCCGAGTTTCCCAGCGCCGAGCAGTCCTCGGTCGCGAGCGACCTTCTTCTCTCGCTCGCTTCCCGATCCGGCGGCTTTCGCTAGCAGTTCGCCTGCGAAGACCGGAGCGATCGTGAGCGCGAGGTCGTGCGTCTCAGAGCCCGATGACGGAGCAACGTGGATGACGATCCCGATCCCTGATCGCGGTATCGTTTCGTCGTGAACGTTCTCGACCACCCTTTGATCTCCGAGCGCTACTTCTTCCCGCGGCGCGATGAACCGAAGCGCTTCACCGAGATTCGGCTCGAGCCGGAGGTCACGCTGAAGTGCATCGTCGGCGCGTCGCCCACATCGGCTCCCGCGCTCTTGCACTTTCACGGGAACGGCGAGGTCGTCGCGGACTACGAGGATGGTTTGTGTCCCGCCATTACCGAACATGGCCTCTCGACCTGGTTCTCGGAGTATCGCGGGTACGGCGGCTCAAGCGGGACCCCGCAGCTCGGCGCGATGCTCGATGACGCCGACGCGGTGATGCAGATGGCGAGCGCGAACGGAGCGTTTGTGTACGGTCGCTCGGTCGGCTCCATCTACGCGCTCCACGCAGCCTACCGTCACCCCGATCGCGTTCGCGGATTGATCCTAGAGAGCGGCATCGCGGATGTGCTTGAGCGATTGCTCCTCCGGATGACGCCGCAGGAACTCGGGGTCTCGGGCGACGAACTCCGTGAGGCGGTCGCGACCCACGCCGATCAGTGCGCGAAGCTCAAAGAGCTCGACGTCCCGCTCCTGGTCTTACACGCGACCGGCGACCGAATCGTATCCGTCGATCACGCCCGCGCGCTCTACGAGGCGAGTCCGTCGAAGCGAAAGCGAATCATCGAGATGCCCAACGGCGGTCACAACACGATCTGGGCGCTCAACGGCGACGCGATGAACCGCGCCCTCCACGAGTTCATCACCACGAACAGGCTGAGCTGATATTCCTTGGAGGGACTGTCCGCCCCTCCCTCCAAATAAGTAAATGATTTGGAGCCTCCGTCCCATGTTCGCTCCGCTCTTCGCTCCTTCGTCGCTTTCCAATATTCTTTGTTTCCGCACCTGCGGCGCCATCGCCGCGAGTTCTCCGCTCCGCTCCGGAACCCGCGGCTGAGCTGCTGTGCGGAAATGATATTCTTTGGAGGGACTGTCCGCCCCTCCCTCCAAATAAGTAAATGATTTGGAGCCTCCC
>CALJDU010000019.1 GCA_938024995.1 uncultured bacterium | reverse complement strand
AGTCGGTTGGCGCGCTATCTATCATGCGCTTAAGTCCCTGGCCCCCCGGACGTATTGTTGGCGGCGCTGTCCGCTTTAAAGGTCGAGACCTCGTGCAAATCAGTGATGCTGATATGCGCGAAGTACGTGGCCGCGACATTGGCATGGTGTTCCAAGAGCCAATGACTTCGCTTAACCCCGTGCTAACCATCGGACGTCAACTCACCGAAACACTCGAACAGCACTTGGGCGTTGACCGCGCCGAGGCCGATCGACGCGCCGAAGAGCTGTTGGGCTTGGTTGGCATGTCCGATGCCAAGCGCCGGCTCAAACAATATCCGCACCATTTAAGTGGTGGCATGCGTCAACGCGTCATGATCGCGATTGCCTTATCTTGCGAGCCCAAGCTCATCATTGCCGACGAGCCCACGACGGCGCTCGATGTCACGATTCAGGCGCAGATCCTCGACCTCCTCAAGGGACTCCAGAGCGAGCTCGGCATGAGCATCATCTTGATCACGCACGACCTCGGGGTCGTCGCGGAGTTCGCAGATGAGATCGTCGTGATGTACGCCGGCACGGTCGTCGAGCGAGCGAGCGCGATCGCGCTCTTTGAAGACCCGCGTCACCCCTACACGCGCGGCCTGCTCCGAAGTCTCCCGAGCTTCGGCGACAATCTAAAGCAGGATCGGCTCCCAACGATTCAAGGCGTCGTCCCCGACCTTCGTGAGCTGCCCGGGGGGTGCCGCTTTCGCGCCCGCTGCGATGTCGCGATCGCGAAGTGCGCGGACTCAGAGCCGCCGCTGGTCCAACTTGGCGCGAGCGGAAAAGACGGTCCTTATCGCGAAGGAAGCGCGAGACGTGTCGCTTGCTTTGTCGCCAGCGCGGAAGCCACAAAGGCGGCAGGCGCCACAAAGGAAGAAGAATGAGCGAGCCCATCCTCAAGGCGACCGGGATCGAGAAGCACTTCACCGCGAAGCGCGACTTCTTCGGCCGACCACAAACCTTCTTGCGCGCGGTCGACGGCGTCAGCCTCACCGTCAATGAGGGCGAAACGCTCGGCCTGGTCGGCGAGTCCGGGTGCGGGAAGAGCACGCTCGGTCGCTGCGTGCTGCGTCTGCACGACCTCACCGCGGGCAAGGTCGAGTTCGACGGCCAAGACATCTCGAAAATGTCCGTCGCCGAGCTGCGTCCGCTTCGCCGGAAGATGCAGTTCATCTTTCAGGATCCGTACAGCTCGCTGAACCCACGCCAAACCGTGTTCGCGACCATCGCGGAAGCGATCCGGGTGCACGGCTTGCTCGGCAACGCGTCGCGCGAAGAAGAGAAGGAGCGCGTCGCGGATCTCCTCTCGCGCGTCGGTCTTCGGCCCGAGCACATGAACCGGTACCCCCACGAGTTCTCGGGCGGGCAGCGTCAGCGGATCGGGATCGCGCGGGCGCTCGCGGTGGAGCCCAAGTTCATCGTCGCCGACGAACCGATCAGCGCGCTCGATGTTTCGGTCCAAGCGCAGATCGTCAACTTGATGCTGGACCTCCAACAAGACCTTGGCCTGAGCTACTTGTTCATCGCGCACGACCTCTCTGTCGTCGAATACGTGAGCGATCGGGTCGCGGTCATGTACCTCGGGCGCGTCGTCGAGCTCGCCAACGCGAGCTCCATCTATGACGACAGTCAGCACCCGTATACACAGGCGCTGCTCTCCGCGATTCCAGACCCCGACCCGCGCCGGAAGAAGAAGCGCTTGGTGCTGCAAGGCGATGTCCCGAGCCCGCTCGATCCGCCCTCCGGCTGCACGTTTCATCCGCGATGTCCGATCGCCGAAAAGGGTCGATGTGATCGCGAGGCACCGCCGCTTCGAGAGATCACGCCAGGTCACCACGTCGCTTGTCACCTCGTCTGAACCTCGACGGGCGTACAGCAGTCGCGTCCTCCCCAGGACGCACGCGTACGTTCGCTCGATTGCCACCGCTTCGGTTTTTGAGTAACCCGACGTCGTGGTGGATCCCGTCGCGCTCGGAGAAGACGAAGAAGCGAGGCTCTTTGAGCACTTCGGTCGGGAGGTTGCTGCGGGTGACGTGCTGTATCGCGCCGGAGACTCTGCCGACCGCTGCTACATCATTCGTGAAGGACGCGTTCGAATCTCGAAACGGATCCGAAACGCCGAGCGAAGCCTAACGGTGCTGCGAGAAGGCGACCTTTTCGGAGAAGACGCCCTCCTCGACCACGCGAGTCGATCTGCCACCGCGAGCGCGCTAACGGATCTCAAAGTGCTCGGACTGGAGCGCCGGACGTTTGCCGCCCTCCTCGCGACGAACGAAAAGGTCGCGATTCGGATGGTTCAGCAGCTCGTCGTTCGGCTCCGAGATGCCGAAGAACAGCTTGAAAACGCGATGTTAAAGGACCATTCGTCCCGAATCATCAACACGCTTTTGCGCCTTGCTTCCCTTGAGGAACCTGACGAGGCCGGAACACATACCATCCCGATCACACCACTGGATCTTTCCACCCGAGTTGGATTAGACGTCGACAGCGTAAAACGTGCTGTCCAAGAGCTTCGGGATGGTGGATACCTGTCCATCGACGACCAGAATGTGGTCCTCAAAGATCTTTCCGCGCTCCAAACGCTCTACTCGCTCTTGGGTAAAAAAGAAGAAGTCCGCGGCGGGTTCCGCTGACCTCTTCAGCTTGATGCTCGATATGGAAGACCGTCTCCAACCAAACGCGCTCTGCTCCAATGGGCTGCTCTGCAATGCGCTCTGCAACGCGCTGCTCTGCTCGCTCTGCCTGATCTGTACGGTCTTGGCGACCGCTTGTGGTGGCGCGAGCCCTGCCGACCTGGAGCGCTCGTCGCGTGAGTTTGAACTCGCCGCGTCGCTTCACCGCGAAGGCAACCAGCCCAGCGCGATCGAGCATCTTCGCCGCGCGATTGAGCTGGATGAGGCAAACGCGGAGGCACACATTCTCCTCGGGGTCATTCAGTACGAGCGACGGAACCTCCCGAGCGCGGAAGAGAACGTGCGCAACGGGATCCATCAGCTTGAGGTGCAAGAGCGCGCCGGAGCGACGCTCGCAGAGTCACGCAACATGCTCGGGGTGATCTTGCTCGACAGCGCGCAGTACGACGCCGCAGCAGAGGTCCTGCGACTCTCCGCGATGGACGAGATGAACCGCGCCCCGCATCTCGCTTGGGGCAACCTCGGGCTCGCTCGACTGGAACAGGAGCGTTACGACGAGGCGATGGAGTCACTCCAAGCCGCCGTCCGCGCTCAGCCACGATTCTGCATCGGCTACTTCCGCATGGGACGCGCCTACTTCGAGCAGAACGACATGGAGCGTGCTGAACAGGCGCTCAACCAAGCGCTCGAAGCCGATGAAGAGTGCGGCAACAGCCCGTTTTTGCAGGGCGCCTGGCGCATGCGGGGAGAAGTTCGCGCGCGCTTGGGTCACCGAGACGAAGCGCTCGCGGATTTCGTTCGTTGTGTCGAATTGGGGCAAAACACGGAAGACGCGACCGCATGTCAGCGGTTCCTTGACGGCCCAGGCGGGCAGCCCAACAGCGCTCGCCCAGAAGGCGTCAATGATCCCATTGACGACGGGGCCGAGTCCGAGCAAAGTGCCGGACCTTCGGGGTCAAATCCATGACGTGGTCCATTGGTCGATATCTGAGAGATGAGCGTGAGGCGCGGCAGATCTCGATCGAGGAACTCTCGCAGGTCACCCGGATCCCGCTTCGCACGCTCCATCACATCGAGACGGATGCGTTTGAGGAGCTCCCCGGAGATGTCTTCACCCGAGGCTTCCTTCGCTCCTACGCGAAGACGCTCGGGATCGACGCGGCTCCGGTTCTCGCGCAGCTCGACGCCAACACCAAGGCGGCGGGTAAAGAGGAAGAGCCGAAGACGATCGCGACGGTCACGAGTGATGACCGAGGCAAGCGCTTCGGCATCGCGGTAGCGCTCGCGATCCTCCTCATCCTCTTCACGCTCGCGCTCTCGATCGTTCTGCGTCCGCGTCACCGCAATGTGCCGATCGAGCTCTCGTCGGCCACGTCCGAGCCGCTCACCCGAGCGTAGACCACGCGCTCGCATGACCACGCGAGAACAAACAGACCGCGCGGTGCTGCTGAAGGCGACGGACTATCGCGACGCCGATCGCATCATCACGGTTCTGACCGAAGAGCGCGGGCGCCTCTCGCTCATCGCACGCAACGCCCGCCGCAGCCAGAAGCGTTTCGGAGGTGCGCTCGTCGCGTGCACGCTGATGTCGATTCAGTACTCACGCGGACGCGGGGATCTCCATCGGCTTCGGGCGGCGAGCCCGACTCGTTACTTCCCGAAGCTGCTCGGTCAGCTCGATCGCGTCATGCTGACGGGTCGCGTGCTTGAGCTCGTTCGGCTGCTCGCGCCTCAAGATGAACCCCAGCCGCGGCTGTTCGCGGAGACCCTCGCTTTTTTCGAGGAGATGGGCGACACCGAGGAGCTCGAGAGCGTTGCGCTGCGGTTTCAGATCCGCGCGCTCACCCTCGCCGGGATGTCGCCGAACCTGCAGGCCTGCGTGAGCTGCGGCGCGCGTCCGCAAGAGGGTCGCGCCGCGATGTTTGGTCCAGTCAAAGGTGGCATTGTCTGTCGCGCGTGCGGCGGCGGCCGCCATCTCCTCTCCGGCTCCACGCGTGAGGCGTTGCTCGCGGCCAAGCAAGGCGCGCGGGCCCCCTTTTCGGAGAAGGGTCGGGAGCAAGCCAGCGTCGCGTTGGCGGCCTTCGCGAGCGCACAGCTCGGCACTGAGCTCTCTCCGATGCGCACGCGAACGTGACGCCCAAAGATCACCAATGAGGAAAACGGATGACCCAACCACTGCCGATTGAGCTTCGCGCCCCCCGCGGAGCGGTCCGACTGGAGATCGACTGGGACGACGGTCGCACCACGATCTACGCCCATCGACTCCTCCGCGGCTTCTGCCCCTGCGCGGTGTGCCAAGGCCACGACGGCGGCATCGAGTTCCTCGAACCGCCCAAAGATGGTCTTGAGCTCTCCGACGTCGCCTCTGTGGGCGAATACGCGATTCGACTGGCGTGGGGAGATGGCCACAACACCGGCATCTATTCGTTCCGCTTTCTCCGCCGCCTGTCGGAAGTTGACCCTGAAAACATGACCACAGAGATCATCCGTAGGGCGTAACTTGAAATGATCACGCCGGAAGACGTGATCTCCACTCGTTGTCCTCGATAGAATGCGCGGGTGGACGAGAACCTACGCGATGAGTTTCTCGCCGAGGCGCAAGAGATCGTCGAGGCGCTCTCCCGTGATCTCCTCATTCTTGATCGCGCTCACAAAGATGATGACGAGCTCGAACACGACCGGCTCAACGAAGTCTTCCGCGGCGTCCACACGCTCAAAGGCCTCAGCAGCATGTTCGGCTTCCCACAGATCGGGACCATCGCGCACGTGCTGGAGGACCTGCTCGATGACCTTCGCCTAGGAAAGGTCATCGCGAACGCGGACATCTTTGATGTCCTGTTCGACGGGGTTGAACTCTTCCAGCGGCTCTTGGTCGAGACCAGCACCGGAGAAGACGCGAGCGACCTCTCGCTCTTCGCGGAGGCGATCGAGCGCGTCTCCACGCCGAACGCTCCCGACGCAGCGCGCCCAACAGGCGCGTACGACATCGACACCAACATCCTCGCGGTCCTCACCGAGTACGAAGAGCACCGCCTCAACCACAACGCCGAAGCTGGCGCGACCTTGATGCGCTGGACCGTCGAGTTCCCGCTGGAGTCGATCGACACCGACCTCGACATCGTCCGTGAGCGGGCGAAACCGGTGTGCGAGATCATCACATACCTCCCGAGCATGGAGTCCGACCGCGACGACGCGATCGTCTTGGAGGTACTGCTCGCGACCACCAACGACGTCGCGACACTTCGGGGCGCGCTCGGCGACACGGGCACGCTGGAAGAGCTGCCGCGCAGTACCGTGGCGCGGGAGAGCATCAACCCAGACCGTCCCGCGCCACCGTCGAAGGAGTCCCGTAGCGACATCGCGATCGAGCGTTCCGTCCGCGCGGTCGCCGACACCGTTCGCGTCGACATCCGGAAGCTCGACAACCTCATGAACCTGGTCGGCGAGCTCGCCCTCGTCCGGGGCGCGGTCACCAGGATGACCGAGGCGCTTCGCGCGCGCGGGGTCGGGCGTGACCTCGCCCCCGAGATCCTCCGTATCAACCGGTCCTTTGAGCGACGTCTTCGCGAGCTCCAGGACGGCATCCTCGACGTCCGGATGGTCCCCCTGAGGCATGTCTTCGACCGCCTTGCACGGGTCGTGCGACAGGTCGCGCGCGAGAACAAGAAAGAGGTTCACCTCGCGGTCAGCGGCGCAGAGACCGAGATCGACAAGCTCATCATCGAAGAGCTCAGCGACCCGCTCCTGCACATCATTCGAAACGCGATCGACCACGGGATCGAAGACGTCCGGCGACGCGAGCTGGCCGGGAAGCCGACGACCGGCACCCTCGTCCTCAACGCGTACCAAAAAGGCAACCGCGTCGTCATCGAGATCGAGGACGACGGCGCGGGCATAGACAAAGCCAAGCTGATCAGTCGAGCGGTGAGCGCGGGGAGAATCACCGCGCAGGAAGCCAACGAGCTGAGCGAAGAAGAGACGCTCGCCCTCGTGTTCCAACCAGGCATCTCGACGCAGAACAGCGTGACGGAGATCTCGGGTCGCGGCGTCGGCATGGACGTCGTCAAGACCAACATCAGCCGGCTCGGCGGGATCGTCGAGATCCACACCGAGCTCGGGATCGGCACCACGTTTACGCTCACGCTCCCCGCGACGCTCGCGATCATCCGCGCGCTCGTGGTTCGCGTCGCCGGTCACATCTACGCGCTCCCGATCACGACCGTGAGCGAAGCGATCGTGCTCGACGCGAACCGCGTTCGGACCATCGAGAGTCGAGACATGCTCGACCTGCGCGACGCGACCATCCCGCTCTGCTACCTCGACGATCTCTTTGAACACGAGTCGGACAGGTCCGGTCGGCGATACGTGGTCGTCGTGGTCGTCGGTACCAAGCGAGTCGGTTTCGTCGTCGACGGGCTCGACGGTCAGCAAGACGTCGTGATCCGCGCGCTCGGCAAGAGCCTCGCGAACGTGCGCGGCTTCGCGGGCGCGACCGATCTCGGCGACCAACGCGTCGCGCTCGTCCTCGACACGCCTGGCCTTGTCGAAGAGGTCTTTCGCGCGTCCCCGACGCCGCGCCTGGAGGCGAGCGCATGAGCGACGCGAGCTCGTCATCACTCGTACCGTTGAGCGAGAGCAAGCCGGCGCCTCCTCCCGAAGAGGACGTCACCGAGTACCTCGCGTTCATGGCCGCCACCGAACGATTCGCGATCCCGCTCTCCAGCGTACGCGAGATTCTCCTCGTGCTCCCCATCACGAACGTCCCGCGATCGCCGCGGGAGATCCTCGGCATCATCGTGGTGCGGGGAACCATCGTCACGGTGTTTGACTCCCGTTTCTTGCTCAAAGTCGACGCCAACGAGAGCACCCGACAGACGCGCATCATCCTGGTGAAACCCGATGGCGACGACGAGGTAATGGGCTTGATGGTGGACCAGGTGCTGCAGGTGTACCGTCTAGCCGCCGAAGAGGTGGAGCCCGCGACGGCGATCGGCGCGGACTTTGGCGATCACGTGATGGGTGTCGGGCGACCGAACGAGCAGCGACGCGCGACACCTTCACCACCGCTGACGCTCCTGGATCCGAAGGCCCTCTTCCGGTGAGCCGCGAGCGAACCAATCTCGCCAAGAACCTCGTCGGCTTCTCGCTCGGCGAGACGACCTATGCCCTCGACATCTTCCGGGTCCGCGAGATTATGACGCCCTTGCCCCTGACGCAGATCCCGAAGCCGCCGCCGTCCGTTGTCGGCGTTGTCGACCACCGCGGAGAGGTCCTGCCCGTGATCGATCTTCGCGACCGACTCGGGCTCCCGTCATCAGCGAACCCGACGCGGAGCAAGTGGATCGTCGTCCGCGGGACCACCGGAGTGTCGTCCGCGCTTATCGTCGACGCCGTCACCGAGGTCCTCGCGACCGCGGTGAGCGAGCGGCGGCCGGTGCAAGTCGGTCAGCTCACGCACGGCGGAGTTCAAGAGGTCTACGCGAGGAGCGTCGGCCTAGTCTTCGTCTTGGACGTCGACACGATCGTAGAGGTCGGGGTCAACCTGGCGCTGGGGGGGTTGTGATTCCGAGTCAGAACGAAACAAGAATAAGCGACCATGAGTTCGAGCGGCTCCGCGACATCATGCGCGACCACTGTGGCGTCATGATCATCGACGGGATGCGGCTCGCGGTGGACCGACGGCTTCAGCAGCGGCTCGAGAACTTCAAGCTCCCCTTCGGTCTCTATCTCGATGAGCTCGCCCGTTCGGAGCGCGAACGCGATCACGTCGCGGATCTGCTCACCACGAACGAGACCTACTTTTTTCGTGAGCAGTACCAGCTCGACACGTTCAAGAACCAGGTGCTCCCGACACTCGCGCGCGACAACGCGACTCGGAAGCGTCTGTCGATCTGGAGCGCGGGCTGCTCAAGCGGAGAAGAGGTGTACACGCTCGCGATGCTGGTCGACGAGACCCGGCTCTTTCAAGACTGGTCCGTCCGCCTGCTCGGCAGCGACATCTCACGCTCTGTGATCTCCCAGGCGCGCGAGGCGGTCTACGGTCGCTCGAGCTTCCGGACCATGCCGAAGCAATACGAGAAGTACTTCTTGCGGAGCGACGACGAGACCCGACAGGTCAAACCAGAGATCACGGAGCGCTGCACCTTCGCGCTCCACAACCTCCTGAAGCCCGACGCGACCGCGATGGTCGGCCTCTTGGACGTTATCTTCTGCCGCAACGTCCTCATCTACTTTGACGCGCCCGCAAAAACACAGGTCCTCAAGGTGCTCTACGACCACCTGACCCCAGGCGGCTACCTCTTCCTCGGTCACAGCGAGTCGCTGCTCAACATCGACACGCCGCTCGAGACCGTTCGACACGAGAACGACATCTTCTACCGGAGGCCGCGATGAGACCCCTCAGAGTCCTGGTGGTCGACGACTCGGCCGCGAACCGACACGTGGTAACGCGTGTCCTGCACAGCATCGGTGGCATCGAGGTCGTCGGAAAAGCCAGCGACGGCGCCAACGCGCTCAAGTCGGTCGAGCTGGTTGAGCCCGACCTCATCACGCTCGATCTTGAAATGCCGAACATGGACGGCTTCACGTTCCTCCGGCTGCTGATGGCGCGGAAGCCAACGCCCGTGATCGTCATCTCCAGCAACTCCGGGCGAGACAGCGTGTTTAGAGCACTGGAACAGGGGGCGCTCGACTTCGTCGCGAAGCCAGCGGACCTCAGCGAGATCAAAGACTCGCTCGAAGAGAAGATCAACATCGTTCGCCACCTCGCGCCCACCGCCCTCAAGCGTCGGTCTCGGTCGTCTATCCCGCGCGCTCGTGCTCAACCTGCCGCGCAGAAGAGCGCGCCGGAAGACGTGCTCACGCACTTGGTCGTGATCGCGGCGTCAACGGGCGGGCCTTCCGCGCTCGCGGATCTTGTTCGTCACCTCCCGAGCTCAACGAACTCCGCATTCATCATCGCCCAACACATGCCCCCGCGCTTCACCGCCACGTTCGCGGAGCGGCTCAACAAGATCGGCAAACTGAACGTCCGCGAGGCCAGCTCGCGACATCAGCTGAAGCGGAACGATGTCTGGATCTGCCCCGGCGGGATGTGCGTGGAGGTGCTGCCGACCGAAGAGCTCGTCGTGGTGAAGCCTCGCCCCGACGAGCGATACAAACCGTCCGCGGACCGCGTGTTCCTCAGCGCCGCGCGCCAATTCGGTGATCGCGCCGTTGGGGTGGTCCTCACCGGCATGGGCTCAGACGGCGCGCGCGGCGCGGTCGCGATCAAAGAAGCCGGCGGAACGGTCTTCGCCGAGTCTGAGGAGACGGCGGTCGTTTATGGCATGCCGGACGCCGCCGTCCGTGCGGGCGGCGTGACGGACTCTTTTCCGCTCCCCCGACTCGCGTACCGACTGTCTCGTCTTGTCCGCGCGGGACGCTTCTAATGGGGATCACCCAGAAGGCGATCGGGTCATCCCCATCGGTGCGGACCCGAAATCGCTTTGCTAGCTTGGCGAGCGACCCGGGGGACAATAAACACGTGACCGTCGACTCAGATTTTTTTCGCGAACTCATTCGAAGCGGAGTCGAACGGACAGAGGCGTTGCTCTCGGAGCGTGACGCGCTCAAGAGCTCCGTCGCCCGCCTCCGCGCGGAGAATGAAGAGCTCACGCGGCAGCTCGGTTCCGACGACCAAACCGTAGAGCTCATGAAGACCATCGCGACGCTAAAGGCGGAGCGGCATGGTCTGGAGGAGCGCGCGAGCCACCTCAAGAAGTCGAGCGAACGCGTAAGAGAGCACGTCCTCAGCACGGAGAGCGAGCTCAGCGAGCTCGCCAATCTCTACGTCGCGACCCGTCAGCTCTACGCTCGTTTCACGCTTCGCCACGTGTTCCGGAACCTACGTGACATTGTTGGTCAGCTCATCGGCGCCGAGGCGTTTGTCGTCTACGCGATCGATGGGGACCGGGTCCGCCCAATCACGAAGCACGGCGTGGGCAACGCGGAAGACAAGATGGTTGGTGAAGGGCGGCTCGGAGAGGCCTGCCAAACCGGTCTCATGTGGGTCCGCGAGAACTCGTCGCTCAATGAGGGGACCGGCGAGGACCCCGTCGCGATCATCCCACTCTCTGTTGGCGGTGACGTCATCGGGGCGATCGTGATTCACCGGTTGTTGGAACAGAAGGCTGAGTGGTCGACCGTCGACCAGGAGCTGATTGGTCTACTTGGCTCACAGGCGGGCAACGCGATCGTCGCGGCGGCACTCTGTGAAGGGGTCGAGCCTCGCGCGGCGTTGACCGGACTGTTCGAGCGGATTTAAGAGGCATCGCGTGGAATCAAGCGAATACTCCTGTCTGGTTGTTGAAGACTCGCCCATGATGCGGCAGCTCTTGGTCTTCGCGCTGGCGCGGATCAAGCGGCTCCGCATCACGGAAGCGGAAGACGGCGTGGACGGTCTCCGGAAGCTCTCCGGTTCACGGTTCGACCTCGTGATCACGGACATCAACATGCCGATCATGGACGGGCTCAAGCTCGTGAAGCGCATTCGAAGTGATGAGACGCATCGAGATGTCCCTATCCTCATCATCACGACCGAGGGTTCGGCAGAGGACTGCGAGCGAGCGATGGCGCTGGGCGCGACGGCTTACATTACGAAGCCCATTCAGGCGCCGCTCGTGATCGCGCAGGTTCGCCACCTGCTTAACATGTGAGCTTGGGGTGGGGGTCGTTACTTGCGCGGTAGACTCGCGACACTCTCGTCGCGTCACCAAGTCGGTTCGAGAATTTGAAAAGGGCAGCCGATCTCATGATCAGCTGCCCTTTCAAGTGGTTCGAGCGTTCAGCGAGTCGGGTTGCCGTGCTTCGCGTTGAGCGACACTGCTTGTGAAACGAACGCGGAGAGAGCCTCTTCCTTCACGTCGGAGGCGCGGAAGATCTGAACGAAGCGCATCTTCCCGCCCGCGCCCTCGAGGAGGGAGTGCGGGTCGTCGAGTTGGACGCCGCGCCAGAAGCCGAAGTTCACGTGGTCGGTGAACGCGCGAATGTACGCGAACGGGCCGTGCTCCGTGTGGAAGACCGGCTGTGCCCACTTGATGGACCCTGTTGCGCTAGCAGCGGTGTCCGCGACGAGCGCGGCGAGACGTGACACGACGTCTCCGCGCCAATCCTTCAGGTTCGAGGCGTAGCTCTCGACGGTCCGCTCGCTAAGAACGGGTGTCGACTTCTTCTTCGGCTTCTTCGCAGCCTTCTTCGGAGCGGCCTTCTTCGGAGCGGCCTTCTTGGCAGCCTTCTTCGGAGCGGCCTTCTTCTTGGCAGCCTTCTTCGGAGCGGCCTTCTTCTTGGCAGCCTTCTTGGTCGCCTTCTTCTTGGCAGCCTTCTTGGTCGCCTTCTTCTTGGTCGCCTTCTTCTTGGCGGCCTTCTTGGTCGCCTTCTTCTTGGTCGACTTCTTCTTGGTCGCCTTCTTGGTCGACTTCTTCTTGGTCGACTTCTTCTTGGCGGCCTTCTTGGTCGACTTCTTCTTGGCGGCCTTCTTGGTCGACTTCTTCTTGGTCGACTTCTTCTTGGTCGCCTTCTTCTTGGCGGCCTTCTTGGTCGACTTCTTCTTAGTCGACTTCTTCTTAGTCGCCTTCTTGGTCGCCTTCTTCTTGACGGCCTTCTTGGTCGACTTCTTCTTGGTCGACTTCTTCTTGGTCGCCTTCTTGGTCGTCCTCTTCTTAGAGGCCTTCCTGGTCGACCGCTTCTTCGTGGACTTCTTCTTGGTAGCCATGTTGAACCGGGGGCGAGGGTTGATGAGGCAGGCGTTTGCCGTGCGCACAACGCGAACGGGCCGCCCGATTGGACGGCCCGTAGTACGAACCTATATTCGTTTCGTCAACGCCGATCAGCGTCGGCGGCGTCGAATCATCAAGCCGACAATCGCGAACGCGGCGAGCCAGGATGGCGACGATGACGACGTCGCGCTCGGCACTCGGCAACCGCAACCGTCATCACGTGTCGGGATCACGCGACCTGTGTCGGTCATCGAACCTGAGTCCTCGCTCATCATGCCCGTGTCGACCAAGTCACCACCGGTGTCGGTACCTCCGGCATCCGTTCCCGCATCGACGGGGGGTGGTGGCGGCGGAGGCGGCGGCGGTGTTGTGCACTCGCCCTCGAGACACTCCAAGCCATCCGGGCAGACCGTGCCTTCGCACTCGTCCACGCAGCCGCTTGCGGTGCAGTAGAAACCAGGCTCGCAGGACACCCCAACACACGCGGTCGGGAGACAACGACCATCATCACCGCACGTCTCGCCTTCTGGACACGACGTCGCGGAGCACTCTGGGACACAGTCACCTTCGCTGCAGATGGAACAGCCGGGGTCGCACTCGAGACCTTCGCAGAGGTCAAGACAACGACCGCCGCGGCAGCTCTGACCGGGAGGACAGACAACTCCGTCACATGCGCCGACGCACTCTCCGCCGCTGCATCGCTGTCCGGGCGGGCACTCCACGTCCTCACAGCCATCTTCCACGCACAGGCCGTCTTCTCCGCACGAGAAACCTGGTGCGCAGCCGCCCTCGAAGCAGCGCGCGATGCACGTCCCGTCACAGACCTTCGTCGCGTCACAGAGGGGGTCGCCGTCTTCTTCGTCGACCATCCCGTCGCAGTCGTTATCGAGGTTGTCACAACGCTCAGGCGCCGCGGGCACCACCGGCTGACACTCAGTTCCGCCGCCGACGCATTGGGTTCGCCCCTCCGCGCAAACACCAATCATACCGGTGTCGCAGAGGTCCCCCGCATCGGGGCAAATGACGGCGCCGCTCCGAATTTGGAACTGCCACACACCGGAGTCGTCCACGTTGGAGTCACGGCAAAGAATGTTGTGGATCTCTTCGGTTCGAGACCCCGCGATCTCAACGAAGTCGACGGAGTTGCCCGCGTCGAATCCAGACTGACCAGGGGTACCGCCAAACCCGTCCGTTCCGCCGCTCGCGTCACCCGTCGTCCACTGACACTGGTTGAAGCGGAACTCGACGTCGAAGTCACCCGCGCTACACGTCGGCGACGCGGTCAGGATCAACTGGAAGTTCATCCGAAGGTCGGTGTGGCAACGGTAGTAGCCAACGCGGTGCCACGTCACGACCATGCGGCCTGGGCTGAGGTTCCACCAAACACCGTTCTCGGTCGGGTTGTGGCAGGCGTCTCCGCTCGAACCACCGGTGGCGCATGATGAGAACGTTCCTCCTGAGGAGTCAGGCTCCCGGATGTCGACGTCGGCCCAGTACGGCGCGATCATCGGCTGGTCCGCGACCGGGAAAGGGTCCGGCGTGAACGTCGAGAGATCGTCGTTGAACGTGATGTTTCCGTTCGTATTAACGAAGACTCGGGTGTGGCGCGTTCCGAAGAAATCGAGCCCCTCGGGGAACGCCTCTGTCAGGTCGATCGCGACCGAAGAGCCGTCATCATTCCGATGGAGACACTCTGTTCCAAAGGAGCGAGGACCTCCGAGTCCGGTCAGGAGAGGAGCCTCCGCGTGAGCCGGCGTGGAGAAAAATACGGCGAGGAGACTCAAGAAAGAAAGAACGCGCATGACCGTCCCTTGGTGAGGGTGAGTTAACGTTGTTGCCCAAATACGGTTGTTCCCGCAAGCGATCTCGCTGGAGATTACAAGTTACGCCGGAAAAGCTGGACGCCTGTTCAGATAGCAGCCGGCTCGAAGAGTCCGCCATTTTTGAGCACGGCTTGGACACCTTCGACGTTGAGCGCGCGGGAGAACAAGTAGCCCTGCCCGTAGTGACACTGAAGCGCGCGAAGGAAGGCCAGCTCCGTCTCTGACTCGATTCCCTCAGCGACGACATCCATCTCGAGCGCGCCCGCGAGCGCGATGATCGCGCGGACGATCGCGTGTTGACCGGATTGGCCAGCGTCCCGAACGAACGCGCGGTCGATCTTCACGACGTCGACCGGGAAGCGGTGGAGGTAGCTGAGGGAAGAGAACCCCGTCCCAAAATCATCGATGCAGATCCGAACGCCGCGATCGCGGAACTCCTGCAAACGCTTCGCGGTCTGCTCCGGCTCATCCATGAAGAGGCTCTCCGTGAGCTCGAGCTTCAAGCAGTTCGGCGGCAGCCCGGTCTCCTCGAGCACCCCAAAGACCTGCTCGGTCATCTCTGCGCGGAGCATCTGCCGCGGAGACACGTTGACGTTCACCGTCATCGGGAGGTCCGGGTATTGACGCCGCCACTCGACCATCTGCTTGCAGGTCTCGCGGAGGATCCAGTGACCCAAGGGAACGATCAGACCCGTCTCCTCCGCGATCGGGATCATCGTCGTGGGCGAAACCTTCCCTCGCCCGGGCCGGTGCCAGCGCACCAGCGCTTCGAAACCCGCCAACCGCCGGGAGCGGATGTGCACGATCGGCTGAAACACAACGCTCAGCTCTTTCTCGTTTTGGATCGCCTCTTTAAGCGCGGTCTCCAGCTCGAGCCGACTGATCGCTTCGTCGTGCATCCGGTGATCAAAGAACTCCACGCTGCCGTGGCCGAACGACTTCGCGCGGACCATCGCGATGTTCGCGTCCCGCATCAGATGCTCAGGGCGCTTGCTCTGATGACTGAAGGCGACGCCGATGCACGCCGACACGTACACCTGGCGATGCCCGATCTGAAAAGGCTCCGCGAGCGCGCGGCGAGCTGTCTCCGAGAGGTCGCGAGCGCGACGACGCGCATCTTCACCGACGAGCAACACTCCAAACTCGTCTCCACCGACCCGCGCGACCATGTCTTGCCGTGAGGCACAGCCGTGTAGCCGACGCCCAATCTCGATGAGGACACGATCGCCGACCGCGAGCCCAAGGCTGTCGTTGACGGCCTTGAAGCGATCCATCTCGATGAAGAGCAACGCCAGATCAGGGTCTGGACTCGCGAACGCTTCCGCGACCCGTTGCATGATGTACTTGCGGTTCGGGAGCGAAGTCAGCCCATCGTGAAGCGCTTGGTAACGGAGCATCTGCTCCGCGCGGACCCGGTCGGTCACGTCGCGCTTGATGGCGAGGATCGCCGGACGCCCTTCGAACTCGACCCGGGAGGCGTGCACATCGACGACGATTTGTTTGCCGTCCTTGCGGCGCTGGATGGCCTGATAGGTCACCGCGCCGGTCGACTCATCCACCGGCGCCTCGAGACGGCTCCCGGTCACCTTCGAAAGGGAGCCGTTGATCAGTTCCGAGCGCGCGTAACCGTAGAGCTCGCACGCTCGAGGATTCGCGTCGCGCACGATGTCGTCCTCGATCACGAGGATCGCGTCATGCGCGGAGTCGAAGAGGCTTCGGTACTCGTTTCGAGAGCGGATGAGCTCCGCGTCCGCCCGCGCTCGCGCCAAGACGTTTCCGATCTCGAGACCAAAATTCTCAACCACCGCGACGAGCTCATCCGTGACGATGCCACCGTAGAGTTCAAGCGTGCCCCAGCGTTCCTGGTTCGCGACGATCGGAACCGACACGATCATCTCGATGTCGTGCTCCGCGATCCGTCGAAGCATCGCGTTTTGACCCGTCCGCAACACCATCGCTTCGTCCGCGCTGGCCGCTTGTGGGATGACGCTGCCATCGAAAGCCGCCGCGAGCGCAGCGGTCGCGTCGACCAAGTGTTCGGCAGGCGAGCCGTCCCGCGCGACCCACACCGCCGTCTCGTCTTCATCCAGCGATCGAACAACCGCGTGCGCCCAGTGCCCACGCTCGCAAATCGTCGAGAGCACGTGACGTAAGATCTCTTCGTGCGGACCGATCGCGTTCGCGGCGGCGGTCACGCGCTGCAACAAGCCGACCCGTCCTGCTGCGTGCCGCTCTTTGTCGACCGCCTCCACACGCGTCGTCACGTCTTTGCAGATCACGACGGTGTGGGTGACCTCGCCCTCATCGTCGAGGTACGGCATGAAGTCCCACTCGAGACAGCAACGTCCGCGATCAGGAAGCTCGGTCCAGAACTCATCGCCGACCCGAACGCCGGTTAGGCATTGCGCGACCAAGTTCTGAATCTGAAGCGAGACCAGCGGGCCATCGATCTCGGTGACCGCGCGCCCAACGATCGCCGCGCGCTGTTTGTTGTGCGCCGCGCAGAACGCATCGTTGACCGCGCCGTACTTCAGGTCGCTCGACAGCAGCGCCATCAAGTCGGGAGAGGTGTTGACGATGAAGGCGTAGCGGCGACGCGCCTCTTCATCCGCGACCGGATCGACGATCCGTGGAAGCCCCTCCGAGATCGTAATGCTCGACAACGCGAGCGTTGACTTCACGCGCCGCTTTTTCGGCCTGTCCACGCGCCCACTCTAGCCGAACACCCATCCGGCGACATCGCGCGGTTGGGGGTGTCACCTCTAAGGACTACCGGTCTGCAGGTGCGGGACGGATGATGTGGTCGACGACTTCTTCCCAGTGATCAGAGTCGCACACAACCGAGACAATCATGACGGCCTCGGCGGCGGCGCGTCCTTTGCTGGTCCCCGTCGCTTCGATCCGCCGCGCACATTCGCGCGCGATCGCGTCTCGCGTGACGAGATCCAGTCGCGCGACATCGAAAGACACTTCTTCGGTCCACTTGAGCGACCAAATCTCATCCGCGATGTAGTCGCCGAACACTTGGTCAGGGGTTCGCTCTTTCCCGTCACGCGCTTCCGCCCGATCGAACGCGTGCGCCCAGGGACGCGCGGGGGTGCGCGGGGGTTGGCCCATCTCCAAAGCGAAGATCGAGTCCGCGACCCACGCGAGCAGGATCCCGAACTGCGTTCCGTCGCGACCATCCATAAGCTCTTCGGCTTCCGCTTCCCAGCTGGACTTCAGCGGAGGGAACGGCTTCGCGTCGAGCACATCCGCGGCGCGCTCTCCATTGATCAAGCGCTCGATCATCGGCCCTTCGATCGCTTCCCACTCCTCGAATGAGATCTTCTCCTTTTTCGCGAGCCGGATTTTCCGGACGTCGCGATCGGAGAAGACGTCACCGTCGTCTCCCCGAAGCGAATCGGTCACGGCGTCTTCCGTGAGCGGGGGCCGCTCGCCCATCGTTCGGCAAGGACAGCGATGTTCGGTGGTGACCCGCCCTCCGCTTGGCGTCGCGACGAGACCGAGCGGAAACCGAATGCACCCTTCAGGCTTCTGGTCGGCGCCGTGCTCCGCGTGAACCCGGCAGAGCATGTCGGGCATCAAGAAGTGACACCCTCCATCTGCGGCGGTTCGGAGCATAAAGTCCTCAAACGCCTCCGAGTGATCCGCGCCGCGCGGATCTATGCGCCGGATCTGGATGAGCTCACGTTTTGTAATCGGCCCGAGGCCGTGAATGTCCGTGCAGCACAAACCATCCCCGAAGCAGGTGTAGGCGGCTCCTTTACGGAAGAGCATCGGTTCAAGTTGGGGCTTAGGCATTGAAGTCGAGTTGGGTCTTGTGAGTTGAAGTGATCACGAACTATCGCGAAACCGGTTCGGTGGTTAGACTCGCCGAAATGACGTCCGGACCGTCACCACAGCTTGGCTACAACACGAATGTCCGCCACCGCGGGAAGCTCTATCATATCCAGACTGAAGACTCTGGAGTGAACCACCCGCACATCATCACGCACCTGTTTGCGGATGGCGGACGCATCATCGCGACGACAAAGTCGTCGTATGCCGAGCACATCGGAACCGAGGGCTGTCAGAAGCTCGTGAAGTCGATGATGCAGGAGCAGCACAAGGCGATGTTCATCGCGCTCCGTGATGGCGTCTATGACGATGAGGGCAGCTCCGACTCGCTCGAGGCGATGAGCCTCGACGACGTCGCCGCGTCGATCGGCACCGCGTCACGCCCCTCTACCGCGCCCGTTTCAGACAGCGTTGGAGCGCCTCGCTATCACAAGACCAAGCCGCCGGCTTCGGTGGCCGCCGCGCGTCCGAAATCAGATCCGCCAGCCGCCGGCGGCGTGTTTGGCTCAGACCTCCTCTCGGAGAAGTCGCTTGACGAGGTCATCTTGAGCTACCTCGCGGAAGACCTCGACATCGAGTGAGGTCGCCGGCCGTTACGCTCGGCTGACGTCTCGGAGCCAGGTCGTGAACGCGGCGTCCGCGAGCGCTGCGCCGAGGGCGTCCGTCGCTAGAGCGTTCAACCACTTCCGAATCGCTTCCTCCGCTCCGCTCTCTTTCAAGAGCACGAGGAGCGGTGTGTCTCCGATTGATCCGAGCATCGCCGTCAGCTCCGAACGAGTCGACTCCTTGATGAAGTCTCGCCGCGACGCGTGCTCCGTGATCGCCGGGATGACCTTCGCCAACTGGTCGCGCGGGACGACATGGTCGACCTCCGCCATCAACACGGACACCTCGACCTCGAGCATCTTGGTCGCCGCGTCGCGCCGCATCGCGGAGAGCAAGGCCGCGCCCTCTTCGCTCGCTAACCGCTCGGCGATCCCTTCGCGCAAAACAGCAACGGCGGACCGACTGAACTCCGTCGCGGCTTGCGCGAAGCGCTCTTCGACGTTGCCGATGACCGAGCGACCGACGCTGCCGATCTTCGATCGCTGAAGACGTGACGATCCCGCGGAGAGCTTTCCCGCGAGGCCGCCGGCGAGTCCTCCGAGCGGCTTCCCGGTGAGCGGGAGCTTCTTGGTGAACGAGGTCAACACCAGCTGAAGCGCTGGGGCGAGGAGCTCACGGAGCATGTCCGTATCGATCAGTTCCTTGGCCCACTGCGCGCGTGGTTGTTCCAGCGCCGCGATCGCGTCGAGCAGCGCTTCACGCTGAGCGTCTGGGACGTAGTCGCCCAAGCGGTCGCCTTCCGCTTCGGCGCGCGCCCGATGTCGATCCCAGGCGGGATCGACGAGGCGCTCGATCACCACCGCAATGTTCCGCTCGGATGCGCTCAAGGCAACCGCCTCAACCACGCCGCTCACATCGATCAGCTCGCGCACGGTCGTCTGAGCAAGCCAAGCGTCCACCAAATGGGTCGCGCCCACGCGCTGCGCGGCGGTGTCTGCTTGGAGGCGATCGATCCAGTCGTCCATGGGCGCCGTCTTGACACCGCCGAGCCGACGGTGCTAGCGCGTTAACTGAATCGAGATTCATTTCGTCTCGTCGACACCCGCGATCGATCATTTGGGGGTGGCGGGAGAAGCGGCTCGACACCACATCTCTTCTGGCTCTCGTCCGTGGATAGAGCGCCTGCCTCAAGAAAGCGAGTTCCCATGTCCGATACCAAAGCCACCTTCGAGAAGCACCTCCCCGAGAAGATCGCGACGAACCCCGACAAGATGAAGGAGATCGGTGCAACGTTCCTCTTCACGATCACGGGCGACGGCGGCGGCGTCTGGACGGTGGACCTCAAAGACGATGTTGGCGTCAAAGAAGGCGACGAAGGCAGCGCGGACTGCACGATCGAATGCTCGTCGGAAGACTTTGAGTCCCTCATCAAGAACCCGGCGGCGGGCATGCAGCTCTTCTTCTCGGGCAAGCTCAAGGTCGGCGGAAACGCGATGCTCGCGACGAAGCTTCAGCAGATCCTCTGAGTCGATCCTCTGAGCGCACCGCTCAGGTTGGAAAAGCGGCGCCAACCCGGCGCCGTTTTTTAATTCTGCCGGCACGACGGGCATCTGATTTAACGCGGGGATGAAACCTCTCGACGGCGTCCGCGTGCTTGACCTCAGCCGGCTCCTGCCAGGCCCACTCTCGACGCAGATCTTGGCGGACCTCGGCGCGTCGGTCGACAAGGTGGAAGACCCGCGCGCCGGCGACTACGCGCGCGTGTTGCCGGTCACGCTGAGCGACGGGATGAGCCCAATTTTCCACGCGCTCAACCGCGGCAAGCGAAGCCTCGTTCTGGATCTAAAGACGGAAGTCGGGCGCGACGCGTTCCTTCAGATCTTGCCCAACTACGACGTGCTCCTCGATGGGTTCCGACCCGGCGTGATGGATCGACTCGGGCTCTCCGAAGCCACGCTGCGCGAACGACACCCCAAGCTCATCCTCTGCGCGATGACCGGCTATGGACAGACCGGTCCCCTCGCGCCTCGCGCCGGTCACGACCTCGGCTACGAATCCCGCGCCGGCATCTTGGGGCTCACGGGTCCGACCGATCGGCCGCCGCAGGTTCCGGGGGTGCAGGTCGCCGACATCGGCGGATCCCTCTACGCGGTCATCGGTATCTTGGCCGCGCTTCGCCAGCGTGATCAGACCGGCGAGGGGAGCACCCTCGACATCTCGCTCTCGGACGCCGCGACGACCTTCGCGCTCTTCGGGCTCACGCTACGCGCGGGCGGCCTCGACTTCGCGCGCGGCGAGGACGTGCTCGCAGGAGGCATCGCGCCCTACCGCACCTACGCCACGAAGGACGGGAAGCATGTCTCACTCGCCGCGCTTGAACCAAAGTTCTTCATGCGCTTTTGCGCCGGTGCCGGCCTCGATTTTGACCCCAACGCGCTCGTCCCCGGACCTCAACAAGTGGAGTGGATCGCGCGCCTCACCGAGGTCTTCGCGACGCGGACGCGGGACGAGTGGACCGCGTTCGCCGACGAACACGATTGCTGCCTTGAGCCCATCACGTCTCCGGCTGAGCTCCTCGAAGATGAGCACCTGCTGGCGCGCGGTCTCCTGATCGAACAGCCGCTGCGTGACGGCGCGACCGTGCGAACGCTACGGACGCCGGCCGCCGAGGCGTGTGAAGGCGTCGCGCCGAGGCAAGGCGAACACACCGCAGAGATCTTGAGAGAAGGCGGGCTGAGCGACGAAGAGATCGCGAAGCTCACGGCGTAGCGCGACCTCGGCCTGGGTTTACGTCGCGGCGACGATCTGCGCGATGACGTAGGCGTGGTCGGACGCTTTGCACACGTCCGCGCCGGGCTTGACCCCCGCGAGTTCGTTCCCATGCAGGATCTGGTAGCGCACCCGTCCTTCGTCGTAAGCGCCGCGGGGGACGACTCCGTGCATCAACACCTGGAGCTGGCCACGGTGGTTGTAGTCGAAGCGCTCCGCAGGCTCGAGCGACTCGACCATGTTGAAGCCCTCCTCGCCCCGCTCGATGACCGCGCACACCGCGCGGAGCGTCGCGCTGAACTCGAAGTCGTTGAAGTCTCCGGTGACGTAGTAGTCGACCGCGTCCTCACGAGCTTCGAGCGCCTCGCGGATCAGCTTGGCTTGCGCGACGCGTATCGGCTCTCGCGCGTCCACACCCGGCTGCTCGGGCGCGAAGATGCTCTTCTGATGCCGCTTTGAAGCGAGGTGCACATTGATCACGTCGAGCGACGCCCCTGACGAGCGCACCGTGAACCGCGCCATCAACGGCTTTCGCGAACCCTCAAAGCACGCGCTCTCGTCGCCCAGGCGCCTCAACGTCCCCTCTTCGAGCGCGACCTTGGCGGGGTTGAAGAGGAAGCCATTTCGGATGTTGCCGCCTGGCTGCCCGCCGTCGGCTCCCGCGACCGGCGGGATGTCGGCCCAGGCGTACTGGGGTCCGCCCAGGAACAAGATGTCGTTGGCGAGCTGCTGGTACGTGTCGGTGGCGTCGACCACGTCGGTGATCTCGGCGCCGTCGTTGTCTTGGATCTCCTGGAGCGCGACGATGTCTGGGCAGGCCGCTTGTTTGACGATCGCCTTCGCCAAGAGCTCGAAGCGTCCATAGCGAACATCGTCATCGACGTCGCGATCGGTCGCGACCTTGCTTGGATCTTCGAGGTGCGCGTCGAGATTGAAGCCGTTGAGCGTAAGGACACTCGTCGCGTGCTCGCGAGGCTCAAAGGAGACGTACCCGTTGCGGACCTTCACGTTTTCATAGCGGACCGGATCACGCGCGACGATTTGGAAAGCGCCCGCGCGATAACCGAGCGGACCCGTGATCGGCTTCAGCAACTTCGCGCCCACGTTGAGCTTCGGCGCGTCGTCACGGCGCACCACGCGGAACCCAGGGAACCAACGGTTCGGGTGTTCGGGATCGACGAGCACCCCGCCGTTGTTCGCGCGCGCGGCGACGACATCTTGGGGAACGCACACGTAGTCGCCGAACGGGTTGCTCGGAGCAGCGAACACCGCGCCCGCTCTGATGCCGACGAGCATCCCTTCGAGCCCGTTGAGCGTTACCGCGAGCTTTGCCGAGTCGCTCGGAAGAAGGGTGTTGTCGAGCCACACGGGAGCGACCTTCGGCCCCGATCGGTCGAGCACGATCGCCTGAAAGAGCTTCAACTGTGTGACGGGTCTCGCGCCTGGCGCTTTAACGAAGTCGAGCACCTTGCCGATAAGCTCAACGTAGGAGCCGACCTTCGCCTTTCGACGCGGACTGAAAACGAAGAGCGCGTCTGAGCAGCGCGGGTTGTTGTTTCGCTTTGTCGCTTGGACAAAGTACCCGCGGCGACCGCGGCCCGTGACCACCCCGCGCACCCTCACGGTCTTGCCCGCAAAGGGCGAGAACGCGGTCTCGCCCTGAACGACGTGAATGGGCGTGAGCGGTTTGTCGTGGTTCATGCGCGCACTATACGCGCTCACAATCGAGCGAGAGGTACGACGCGCTAACGGGGCGCTCGAACGCGCAGACGGTTAGCGCACGGCGTGAAACTGGCCCTGGCAAAACAGCTCACCTCGGGCGCGGCCGTCGCGGTGCTGGGGTCTGGGGCTCTGGCGCATCACGAGCGCAGGCGGCACGACTCACGTCGCTCAGGGCTACCCTCCGTTCGGCCGCTCAGTGCTGCCAGTTGAACAGGAGCTCATGGATGGGCAGCGGACGCCTCCGTGCGAGAGCGCTCGCACACGTGAGCGGCATGAAGAACTCGCAGCCTGCTAGCGGACGCCGTGCATCCACTTCTTGAGGAACGGCGACAAGATCATCAGGAGCACCGCGGCGCCGACCGCGACCCAGCCGAGCTTCCCGAACACGTCGAGGTAGTTGGCCATGTTGTCGTAGGACGTGACGACCTCCGGAGCGAGGTCGCCGACCTCCGCGATGAGCCCAAACTCCATGGCCCGCGCGCCAGCTTCCATTTCGTCACCGGTACCGCCCGTGAGGAGCGCGATGATGCCGGCGATGTGGTGCGCCATGGCGCTCGAGAGGAACCACGCACCCATCACCATCGCGACGATCTTCTTCGGCGCGAGCTTGGTCACCATCGAGAGCCCGATCGGCGACATGCAGAGCTCGCCGGTCGTGTGAAGGAAGTAGCCGGCGATCAAGATGAACACCGGGACAACCGCGGCGGCGTTGGTGACCGTCTCGGTTCCCTCGACCTGTTGCACGGTGCCGACCGTCGCGAGCGAACCGCTGTAGCCCATCACCAGAAAGCCCGCGCCGAGGAGCGCGACGCCGAGGGCG
The DNA here is from genome assembly GCA_938024995.1 of uncultured bacterium. GTDB lineage: Bacteria > Myxococcota_A > Polyangia > Polyangiales > Houyiibacteriaceae > CALJDU01. The sequence continues at coordinate 145,561 of CALJDU010000019.1, read as the reverse complement.
AACTTCATCGGGACGCTCGGCTCGAAGCCGGCCTTGTTCAGCTTGAGCCACATCAACGAGAAGAGGGGCGCGAGCAAGATGATGAACGCGGGGTTGACCGCCTGGAAGAGCGACGCCTTGAGCGAGCCGCGATCCACGTTGCTGTCCGTGAAGAGCGTGATCGACGAACCGGCCTGCTCAAAGAACGCCCAGAAGAGCGTGCTGAAGAAGAGGAGAACGAGGACGACGAAGAGGCGCTCGCGAACGATCTTCTCGCTGCGGATCGCGGTAACGAAAATGATGCCGATGACGCCGATCGTGAACGGTGTCAGGACGTAGGTCATGAGCTGGTAGTTCTTGACCAAGAGCGCAAACAAGCCGACCGAGAGGAACGACGCGATGTAGACGAAGTACTCCGCCGGGATGCCCGCGATGGGCTTCTTGAGCGCGTCCGGGTCGGGCGGGTCGCCGTTTTCGCCGAGTCGCCCCTTGCCCGCGCCGAAGACGATGAGCCCGAGCACCATACCGATGCCTGCAAGACCAAAGCCCCAGAACCAGCCGAACTCTTCGCCGATGTAACCGCAGATGAGCGGAGCGAGCATCGCGCCGAGGTTGATGCCCATGTAGAAAATCGTGAAGCCGCCGTCGCGTCGAGGATCGTTTTCCTCGTACATGCCGCCGACCATCGATGAGATGTTCGGCTTGAAGAAACCGTTGCCGATGATCAGGAAGGCGAGCGCGATGTAGAGGAAGAGCTCGTTCTCGACCGCCATCACGAAGTGGCCGACCGCCATAAGCACGGCGCCGAGCATCACGGACTTCTTAAAGCCGAGGAGCTTGTCCGCGATGATCCCGCCGATGAACGGGGTCGAGTACACGAGCGCGCCGTACGCCGCATAGATCCCGTAGGCGGTGGACTTGGCCTCCTCGTCTCCGAGGTTCTCGAAGAGCTGCTTCGTGAGGTAGAGCGTCAGGAGCGCGCGCATCCCGTAGAACGAGAACCGCTCCCACATCTCCGCAAAGAACAGGAGGTAGAGCTCCTTGGGCTGCTTGGTGGAGATCTCGGGCGTGTTCTCTTCGTTGGTCATGCAAGTCCTCCACGCGCAGGTCGATCCTGAGCGGCGCGTGACCCTACCGGGCGAACCGCCGCTTGGAAACTCCTGACTGGGCCTTGAACAAACCGGCCGCGGTCAGGGGCGCGTCAACGACAACATTCCGTGCCGGTGTAGTAGCCACCCGCGCAGGCGCTCGCGGTCGATCGCACACAGGTGAGGCTCGGCGCGACGCAACAATTCGTCCCGGTCCAGATCCCGGGGCTGAAGCACCGCGACGAGGTCCCGGAGACGCAGCTGAGGCTGCGCGTGAAACAACAGCGCGACCCTGTCCACACCTGTGGGGAGTGGCAGTGAGTCGCGAGCCCACCGGTGCAGGTGTAGTCCTCCGGCACACAACATGAGCTCCCCGTCCAGATCTGGGGGAGACGACAGTTCACGTCACGACCCGGGATGCACTGGCGATCATCAGGAACGCAGCATGAGGTCCCCGTCCAGACCCCTCCCGCGGCGCGGCAGTAGGTGTCGCGTCCCGGAACACACTGACGATCGCCGCCGACGCAACAGAGCGTGCCGGTCCACTGCGCATCGCTCGCGGCGCGACAAACGAACTCCATCCCGCCGGTGCAGGTCAGGTCGCCGTCGACGCAGCACTGAGCGCCGTTCCACATCCCGCCGATAGCGCGGCACCCGCTCTCCGTTCCGCCGACGCACTGTGGCGGGACGGGCGGTGGGGGCTGGCATGTTCCAGCGGAGCACGAGAGTTCACCGTTACACCGAGCGCCTACGCAACAGGGCGCGCCGTTCGTTCCGCACCCCACGCACGCGCCGTATTGGCAAACCGCGTCCGCGTCGCAGCGACTCCCCGGACAACAACTGGCGCCCGCGCTTCCGCAGCTCTCGGCCGCGCATCTTCCGTCGCGACACGCGAAGCCAAGATTGCATCGGCTACCGTCACAACATGACGCGCCCGGTCCGCCGCACGGGGGCGCGCGGCACGATCCCGAAACGCAATTCAGATCGGTGTTGCAGCGCCCGTCGCAACACGGCTGGGACACGTCGCCACACGAGAGCGATGCACACCGCGCGTCGACACACATCAAGCCAAGCGCACACGCCGCCCCCTCACAACAGGGATCGCTCAATCCACCACATGTCGAGCACACCCCACCAAAGCACACCAAGGGATCCGCGCAGCGCGGCTCTTCAACGCAGCAAAGCGCGCCGTCGCCGCCGCACTCCTCTCCGCTGTCGACCGCGTCACTCGCGGTGTCGCTGGTGCTGTCGGACCCTACGTCGCTGGCGTCCGCGTCACGCGCCGCGTCCATCCCGGTATCGCGTCGCATGCTGTCGATCCCTTCACCGCGCGCGCAGCCCGAGGCCAGCACGAGCGTCGCGAGCAGGCACCGAGAAGAGAGGCTCACGTCGCGCTCAGTGGAACTCGCCGAGGTGCGTGACGTACCAACGCTCGCCCCAGGTGATCAGGGTGCGCACCTTGAAGCGCCCTTCCCGTTCACCGACGCGGTAGTGAACCCAGTTGTGCCGGCACGACCAATACGGCAAGGCGTTCGCTTCCTGGCGACGCTCCACCCAGCTGCATCGACGCGACATCTGAAAACGGACAAACTCCGCGTCCGCGGGGATCGACTCATGACCCGCGGCGACATGGGCCCCGAACTCACGCATCAAGCGTCGATAAACACGCGCGGGGTCCGAGACGCCTTTGACCAGGTTGAAGGCATCGGCCGGGAAGAAGATGTCGGCGGCTGCCGCGCTCGCGTCGTTCGCCAAAATCGCATCGAAGAGCGTACGAGCGCGTTCTTCAAAATCACCCGCTCCGGGTCGCGGTGGTGCCTCTCGAAGCGAACGCGCGTTTTGCGGCGGGATGACCGGCGGCGCGTCCTCGGCGGCGCTGTCCTCGGCGGCGCTGTCCTCGCTCGGTGCCTCCGCCTCGCCTTGGGCCCATGCCGCGCTCGCCAAGAGAAGAACCGAAACCACCACCAGTGCCGCGCGCATACTTCGGTTTCGCAGCGTTCGCGCTCCGATGCAACTACGGGGACGCGCCGGGTTCACGGCCTGCTAATCTCCCGCTATGCGCGCGGCGCATCTCTTCTTGCTTTGCACGGCCCTTACCGCCCTCTTCGTCGCCACCGCGGCGCCCGCGTCCGCGTACGCCCAGAGCGAGGAGGACGCGCGCGCGCTTTTCGAGCAAGGCAACACCGCCGCTGAACAAGGTCGGTGGGTCGAGGCGCGAGAGCTCTTCGCGCGTTCGTTCGCGATCACAGAAAATGGCGCGACGCTTCGCAACCTCGCGACGGCACGCGCCCGGACGGGTCAGCTGATCGCCGCGCGTGAGGGCTACCAACAGCTTCGCGCGACCGCGGCGAGTCGCGAAGAGCGCGCTCAACTCGACGGCGCGATCGCTCGACTCGAGGAGATGATCCCGGTTCTGACGATCGCCGTCGAGGACCCGCGCGGCGGCGACGATGTTCGCGTGGACAACCAACGTATCGAAAACGTGACGCGCGAAGCGCGAGCGCCCCTCGATCCCGGCCGTCATGAAATCACGCTGCGTCGCGGGGGAGTCGTGGTGGCGACGATGTCGGTCGACCTCGCGGAAGCGGAACGAGAACGGGTCGTGTTACGCGCTCGGGTCGCTCCCGCCGTCGACTCGAACATCCCGCCCGACCTCGCGCCCGACGTCGTCGCGGCGGACGCGCGAGAAGAGTCGCCGAATCTCGGCGCGGCTCCGCGCCGTCCACTCACGCGTTCACCCATCCTCTGGGTGAGCGTCGCCGCGGTGGTCGCTGCGATCGTCATCACCGCCGTCGTCGTCTCCGGACGCGACGATGAGCCGCTCACGTTTCAGCACGACGGCGCGCTCGAACCGCAGGTGGTCCCGCTCCCATGAAGCGCGCACCGCTGATCTCCGCGCTCCTCGCGTGGGCCCTGCTCTCATGTGGGGAAACCGTGCCGCAGCTGGTCGTCGTCGTCCGGACCGACCTCCCGGCGGCGAGGATCGAGCGCGTACGCATCGACGCGCGGAACACGCGCGGAACCCGAACCGTCTCCGCGCCCATCACGAGTGACGCCGAGCTCCCGGTGCTGGTCAGCTTCGTGGAAGGCACCGAAGAAGCGGGAACGCTCGAGGTCGAGGCCACCGCGATCCTCCGCGACGGTAGCCCTTCCTTTTCACAGCGCGCCGAAGTCTCGTTCCCGCGCGCCCAAGCCGAGCTCCTCACGCTGCGGCTCGACTGCGCCTGCCAAGCCGTCTCTTGCGCGGCGAATGAGACATGTCGCGACGGCGCGTGCGAGCCAGCGGGACGGGACACTGTCAGCGTCGAAGGCCTCTCCCTCGAGCGCGGCGAGGCGTCGCCTTGCGTGACCTGTGACGACGTGACCTGTGACCTCCCGCTCGTGTGCGAAGGCGGCGTCTGCGTCGACCCCTGCGCAGAGACCGTCTGTGACGCACCGCTCATCTGCGTCGGTGGCGGCTGCGTCGATCCGTGCGGAGACCTTATGTGCAGCGACGGAGAGCGCTGCGTCGACGGTGCATGCGTCGATCCGTGCGCGGACGTCATGTGTGACGCCGATGAGGTCTGCGTGGACGGGTCTTGCGAAGACCCATGCGACGGGGTCAGCTGCCCCGCTCCCGAGATCTGCGTCGCCGGGACCTGCGGCGGGGACGACGACGGAGACGGTTTCCTCGACGCCGAATTGGGCGGCGATGACTGTGACGACCGCGCCCCTCGGGTCAACCCTGGCGAGACCGAGCGCTGCAACGGCGTCAACGACGACTGCGACGCGCGGACCGACGAAGGCGCGACGATCTGCGGAGAGAACACGCGCACCGACAACCCGTTCGCGTGCATCTCCACGAGCGACGGGCGGCGCATCCAGCGACGGCAGGTCCGCTTCGTCGAGCGAGCCTGTGTCGCCGGCGCGTGCACCTCCACGCCGACCCACTGTCAGGACAACCGAAGCTGCCGCTGCGCCGATGGGTCGACCCGCTGCACCGTTCCGAGCTCATGCGCGGGCGGGCTCTGTGTACATGGTGAGTACGCCCAGAACTGGTCGCCTTCGAGCTGCCCACCTTTCTGACCCGCCGAACCTCGGCGGGTCTGCGTTACCCTCTCCTCGTGCCGGACCCGTGGACAAAAGAGTGGGTGACCAAGACCGTCTTCGACGTTGAAGAGGACGAGCGCGTCCTGAGCGTTACGGTCGTCAGAGGCGACGACACCGGGAGCAGCTGTGTCCTTGGCGAGCGACTCCTCGTAGGCACCGCGAGCGCGGCGGGGCTTCGATTGCGCGACAAACGCGTGTCACGTCTGCACTGCGAACTGCGACGCGAACGAGACGGCGTCCGGGTGATCGACCTCGGAAGCAAGAACGGGGTGTGGCTTGGCAAACACCGCGTGAACGACGCGGTGCTCAGCGAAAACGGACGCCTCCGAGTCGGTCATAGCGCGATCGAGATCAAGGCATCGACACAGCGCGTGCGGAGCGGCCGGTGGGCCGGAGGTCCGCGCTTCGGCGAGCTGATCGGCGAGTCTCGACCGATGCAGCAGATGTTCGCGCTCCTCGCGAAGCTGCTCCGGTTGGACTCCCCGGTTCTCGTGCGTGGCGAGAGCGGTACCGGCAAAGAGCTGATCGCGCGCGCGCTTCATCAGATGGGTCTCCGACGCGACGGGCCGCTCGTTATTGTAGACGGCGCGGCCCTGTCCACGACGCTCGCCGACGCAGAGCTCTTCGGTCACGAACGTGGCGCGTTTACGGGCGCGGAGACTTCGCGCGCAGGGGCGTTCGAGCGGGCCCACGGCGGCACGCTCTTCCTCGACGAGATTGGAGAGATCCCGCTCGCGATTCAACCTCGGCTCCTCCGGGTGCTCGCAGAAGGAACGGTTCAGCGGATAGGCGCGGGGGAGCGGCGGCGGGTCGACGTTCGCGTGATCGCCGCGACGCATCGACCCCTCGAGAAGATGGTCAACGAAGGTTCGTTCCGCGAAGACCTCTTTCATCGCCTCGCGGTGATCTCGGTGTACGTGCCGCCCCTGCGCGAGCGCGGGGGAGACATCGCCATGCTCGCGCGCCATCTCCTGTCGGAGCTCGCGCCCGGCGACGGTGCGGCGCTGGGACTGCTCCACGACGCGCTCGAGAAGCACGCTGGGCACGGCTGGCCAGGGAACGTTCGCGAGCTGCGAACCTTGGTTCGTCGCCTCATCGCGCTCGGGGATACCGGCCTCCCACGCGCGCGCAACAGCGGGGGCTCGTCACTGCGCATCGACCTCCCCTTCCACGACGCAAAGGCGGAATGGGTGGCAAGCTTCGAACGACGCTATCTCGCGCGCTTGCTCGACGAGTGCGGGGGCAACGTTTCGGAGGCCGCGCGTCGTTCCGGCGTGAGCCGAGTGCACCTGACCCGCTTAGTCACCCAGCACGGGCTCCGCGACGTCAACCAATAGAGCGCAGCGAACGTTTGGGGGAATCGCCGAAGGCGAGGGGGTCTCGAAAAAGACCCCAGATAGAATGAGCAAGCGACTTGGTGACGCGACGAGATGGGGAGCGAAGCGACCGGTCGAGGAGCGTCGCGCAAGTCTAGCGCGCAGCAGAGCGAAGCGAACGTTTGGGGGAATCGCCGAAGGCGAGGGGGTCTCGAAAAAGACCCCTCTATGAACTAGCGAGGAGGCCGCGGAGATGTTCCGGCTCGACGAGATACTCGGTGTTGCAGTAGTCGCAGCCCATCTCGAGGGTCTTGCCATCGTCGATGAAGCTCTGAATGTCCGCGGCGCCCAGCGTCGCGAGGCTGCCCATGACCCGCTCCAACGAGCACGCGCAGCCCGACCGGAGCGCGCTCTTGCCGAGGAAGACGTACTCCATTCCCCAGAAGACTTCTTCGACGAGGTGCTCGGGCGAAGCATCGGTTTCGCGGATGCGCGCCTCGATGTCGACGAAGTCATCTTCGAGACGCTGCGCCAACACCGCGAGCGCGCCTTCTTTGTCGGGCGCTTCGGGCAGGATCTGGAGCAAGTAGCCACCAACCGCGACGATGTCTTCGCCATCCATCGCCGCGCGTACGGACACCATTGACGTGATCTGCTCGGACTCATGCATATACGCGACCAGGGCATCGCTGATCGTCCCCCCGCGGTCGAGCTCGATCACACCGCGATGGACGTTGCCACGCGGCAAGCTCCGCATCATCTGGACCATCGCCCCCGCCGCGAGCGACACCGACCGATGCTTGGACTGAAGCAAGCCACGCGCCCAGCCGTCTGGATTGCTATCCGCGACGAGCTGCCCGCCGGCGCCGTTCACGATGCACTGCACCCGCAGGCCTGGCGCCATGGTCTCGCGATAGAGGATCGAGGCGTTGATCAGCTCCGCGAGCGAGCGCGCGGTCTCTCCGGTGGCCCCTTGAAGCTTGACGATATCGCTCGAGGTCACCGTCGTGCGCGCGGCGATCAGCCGAAACGCGCCGTCGTTCGTCATCGCTCGCACGACTCGATCGCCCTCGATCACTTCGTCCGTTCTGCCCTCTTGCTGGCCCATCGGGGTGTCCTTCCCACATCCCCAATGCACGAGCAAGGCTCGGCTCCGTTGGGGAACGAACGGTCGGCATCTCACGCCTCTGTGACGCCTCGCTTGACCCCCATGTTATACCGTCGTCGCTCCGCCAAGCGTCCGGCGGAGAATGAAGAAGGAGAGCCTCAGTGAGCACCCACTCGATCGTCCTCGTCCCTGGTGATGGCATCGGCCCCGAAGTCTCGGCGGCGGTACAAAGCGTGTTCGAAGCGGCCGAAGCGCCCGTTTCGTGGATTACGCGCTACGCCGGCGTCTCGGCAATGACCGAGGTCGGCTCGGTGTTGCCCGAGGAGACGGTCGAGACGATCCAGGAGCACGGCGTCGCGCTGAAAGGTCCCTGCACGACCCCAGTCGGCAAGGGGTTCACATCGGTCAACGTCACGCTCCGCAAGCGGCTCGATCTCTACGCCGCGTGTCGCCCGGTTCGGAACCTCGGGGGGGTCGAGACCCGCTACAAGGACGTCGACATCGTGGTCGTCCGCGAGAACACCGAGGGCCTCTACGCCGGCATCGAGAACGAGGTCACGCCCGGCGTCGTGACCAGCATCAAGGTTGTCACCGAGCGCGCCACGCACCGCATCGCGCGCTGGGCCTTCGAGTACGCCCGCGCGCACGGCCGCAAGACCGTGACGTGCATGCACAAGGCGAACATTATGAAGATGGGCGACGGCCTCTTCATCCGCTGCGCCCGGGAGATCGACAAAGAGTACCCGGACATCCAGTACAACGAGCTCATCATCGACGCCGGTTGCATGCGCCTCGTTCAAGACCCGACGAAATTCGACGTGCTCTTGCTCTCGAACCTCTACGGCGACGTCTTGAGCGATCTCTGCGCGGGCTTCGTCGGCGGGCTCGGCGTGACCCCTGGCGCGAACTTCGGCGAGAAGTGCGCGATGTTTGAGGCGGTCCACGGCTCCGCGCCCGACATCGCGGGCAAGGGCGTGGCCAACCCGCTCGCTTTCATCATGTCGAGCGTCATGATGCTCAACCACTTGGCGGAGACGCGAAACGATCCGCGCTGCAAAGCCACCGCCGACAAGATCAAGGGCGCCTACAACCGCGCGCTCGAGGACGGTCAGAAGACACGTGACCTCGGCGGGGAGCTCAACACCGAGGGCTTCGTCAAAGCGCTCATCGAGCGGATGTAGTTCGGCCTCAGGCAGGAATGAAAACGCAGGCGCGCGGGGTTCTCTCCGCGCGCTTTCGCGTGGGGCGCCTTGGCCCGGTGAACGCGCGGGTCCAAAGTTGTCCATCGCGCCCGAAATCGACGACGATCACGCCGCGTGACTGAGCCAGCAGAACCGAAACCGGGATCGCGCGCGACCATCGCGCGACGCGCTGGGATCGTTGCCGCGGGGACGCTCAGCTCGCGGCTCTTGGGCGCGGTCCGTGACGCGGTCATCGCGGCGGCCTTCACGATCACGGCGACGGACGCCTTTTGGCTCGCCTTCACGATCCCGAACGCGCTCCGCGTGCTCCTCGGAGAAGGAGCGGTCTCGGGCGCGTTCGTCCCGGTCTTGAGCGATGTCCGTGAGAAGAAAGGCGAAGACGCCGCGCGCATTTTTTACGCGAAGCTGGCGGGCGCGATGCTCTTGGTGCTCACGCTTGTCTGCGCGGTCGGCGTGACCTTCGCGGAACCGATCGTGTCGCTCTACGCAGACGGGTTCAAGGAGCAACCGGCGCTTTACCGAGACACCGTGTTCGTCGCGCGGATCGTCTTCCCCTACATCGGCCTCATGGGGATCGCCGCGCTCATCACAGGTGCGCTCCACACGTACAAGCGCTTCGTCGCGCCTGCGTTCGCGCCGGTCATGCTGAACCTCTGCCTGATCGCTGCCGCCCTCTTCTTCGTACCGCTCGTGAGACGGATGGGCTGGCCCGCGATCACGGCGCTCGCGATCGGCGCGATCTGTGGCGGCGCGCTTCACGTGCTCACGCAGCTCCCTTCCCTGCGCGACGCGAAGCTGCTCGTCCGTCCGCGGCTCGACCTCAGAGACGAGAACGTGCAGCGCGCGTTTATGCTGCTCGGCCCGTTGGTGATCGCGCTGGGCGTCTACCAGCTCAACATCTTGCTCTCGCGACGCTTCGCCTCCGAGATTCCAGGCGCGGTGAGCTACCTCTATTACGGGCAGCGTCTGGTCGAGATCCCGCAAGGCCTCTTCGCGCTCGCGATCGCGTCCGCCGCGCTCCCGACGCTCTCCGACATGAAGGCGCGCGGAGAAGAAGAAGAAGGCAAACGCATCTTCCGCGAGGGGCTCTCGATGTCGCTCTTCGTCTCCATCCCTTCCACCATCGCGCTGATGATCTTGGCGGAACCCGCGATCGCGGTCGTGTTTGGGCACGGAGAGTTCGCGGCGCGCTCGATCGAGCAAACTACCCGTTCGCTCATCTGGCAAGCGTCAGGGATCTGGGCGGTCGCCTCGGTGCGAACGATCATCCCGATGTTCCACGCCTACGGCGACACCAAGACGCCGGTGGTCGCGAGCGCGCTGAACCTGGTCGTCTTCGTCGCGCTCGCGCTGAGCTTGATGGGCCCGATGGAACATGAAGGGCTCGCGCTCGCGGTCACCGTCGGCGCCGTCGTTCAGCTCGCCGCGTTGCTCATCCTGCTGCGGATGAAGGCCGGCCCGCTCGGACTCAGCGCGATCGGCGGGAGCGTCCTCAAGGTGTGCGTGGCGAGCGGCGTCATGGGCCTCATGCTCTCCATCGCGATGAAGGATCAGCACTTCACCGACGGTGACCATGCCTCCAACGCCGTTCGCTTTGGCGGCGCGGTGTTCTTCGGCTCGCTCGTCTTCCTCGTCGCGGCGCGCGTCATGCGTGTTCCCGAGCTGGTGACCTTCATGTCGGCAGTCAAGCGCAAGCTCCGACGGTAACGACGACGTCAGCGGCAGATCATCGCGGGCGCAGGGCGCTCGGCCGGTCGAAGCAAGATCGGGAGCTGTACATCGACCGCTCCCCCGCTCGGCTCGGGGAACCGGAGAGCGCGCACCGCTCGCAAGACACACTCGCGGAGCTGTGCGTCGCCGAGCTCGTCGCGCACCGCGCAAGCGTGGTCGACGCTTCCGTCCGGGGACACACGAAACGCGACCTCCACGCGACCTCCTGTTGCAGACTCCGCGCGGGTCGTCGTGAAGCAACGGGCGCCCGCCTCTGTCAACGGCGGAAGCGCGTCGCGGAGACGCTCCACGTCGAGCTCGCCGCGCTCGACATCAGACGCCGGCAGACCGTCTGGACACATCCCCGCGCGGTTCCCTCGCGTGTTCGTCGCGGGTGGGCGAACCGTGCTATCGAGCGAGACCGCGAGAGCCGCGACCACCCCCGGCGGAACGAAGAGCAGCGCTTCTCGAAGGCGCGTCAGCGAAGTTCCTGCGCTCGCCGTCACGAAAACGTCAGCGCCTCGCGGGCGCGCGCTCGGGAGCGACGTCTCCAAGCGGCGAAGCGGAAACGGCCCCGCGAGTTCGGGGGAGAGCTCCCCTGACGTGAGCCGTTGGTAGACACCCCGCTCGGTCACGAAGACCACCAAGGCGACACCGGTGACGGGCGGGGTGCTCGTGAAGGAGGAGATCACGAGCGCGTCGTCCGTCTCTCCACGCGGTCCCCAACGCGAGAGCACCGCGACCTTCCCGCCTCGCTGCTCCACGACGTCCGCCAAGTCCGCAGGCGGCTGCGCGAGCGGACGCACCGCGACCGCGAGATCTGCTTCAAGCCGGAACGCCGCGCCGAGCTCGCCCGTTCCGCGCAGCAGGCAATCACTCTCTACGTCTCCCGCGAGCTGCTCATCGAGGGTCCTCGCGGCAGCCGTGAGCTCCGCGAAGGTCGCGGTGGGCCCGAGCGCCCGAGGCGACGCAACGGGCTCGGGCATCCGCGTCTCTTCCGCCGGAGCCGGCTCGGGTGTCGGCTCCTCAAACTGAAGCTCATCCGGCGTGGTCTCTTCGGGCGAAGGAGCGCCGCACGAGGACCAGAGCGTGGAGCACGCGACGCAGAGCGAGAAGAGCGACCAGCGAGCGACGACGTCCATCCACTACGCATAGCAGAACTTGCCCTCGCGGGCCGACCACGCCGATAGTGAGACGTGTCTGACGAGCTAGACTGCCTCACGTGCGGCGCGTGCTGCCGAACCGGACGCGACGGCACGATCCTCATCCCGGAGCAAGACCTCATTCGTTGGCGAGAACTGGGACGCCACGACCTCGCCGAAAAGACCCAGCCGGGACACTTCGGCCTGGTCGCGTTCGCGACCGACGAGAGCGGCGCTTGCGTACACCTCGGAACCAAGGCGAGCGACAACGCCTGTCAGATCTACGAGATCCGCGGAACGACGTGTCGTGACTTCGAAAGAGGCAGCAAGCAGTGCCGCGAGTTTAGGCGCGAGTTCGGAATTGACTAAGGCGCGACTTCGTATGGACGCGTTCGCGTGATCATCGTGCCATCCCCAAGTTCGCCGTCCGTGTTGTCGCCCCAGCACCAGAGCCTCTCTCCGACCCGTGCACAGGTGTGATCCGCGCCGCCGTCGATCTCGTCAGGGGTACCATCGATTCCGGTAATCGCGACGGGTCGACGTCTCTCGATCGTCGTTCCGTCTCCCAGTTGCCCGGCTTCGTTGGCTCCCCAACACACGACGTCCCCTGACCTTCGCACCGCGCAGGTGTGATAGTAGCCAGCGCCGATCGCGATCGCGTCGTCGATAGACGTAGCGATCGGCGATGTACTGTCCGTGACAGACCCATCGCCAAGCTGGCCATGGTTGTTTCTTCCCCAGCACCGAACCCGCCCTGACGTGCTCCGGGCACACGCGTGAGAAGCTCCCGTGACGACATCGACAGCATCATCGACGATTGTCTCGGGCATCGACGAATCGGCGACGGGCACGCCACCCCAGCATTTCACCTGTCCGCCGATGGTGAGAGCGCACGTCGCGGCACTCGCGGCGACGACCTTTCTGGCATCCGTCACTGAGAGAACCTGGGTAGGCGACGGAGTTGCCGGCCTCGGGAGGCTACTCGTGAGCTGATCGAGCGAGTTGTCTCCCCAGCAGAACACGTTACCGTCTTCAAGGCTTGCGCATGTGTGAACCCACCCCGCGGCGATAGAGGAGACCCCCGGAAGCCTAACGAAGACTGCTGGATCAGTATCTGTGATTGAAGTTCGATCACCTGTCCCGAGTTGATAGCTTCCGTTGGCTCCTCGACAGTTGATGCCCACCGCACTGCCGAGGCAAACGTGGTTCGGACCCGCTCCGATCGACGTCATCGATCCGAGAGCATCGGTTCGAAGCGCGGACACCGAGAACGCACGCGATCCAGTGCCCGGCCGATCGTCTGCCGACGTGCCCCAACACTGAGCACGATCACTTCGGGTTATCGCGCACGAAAAGTTCTCTCCAGCGGAGATTGCCTGTGGCGCGGCGCACCCCCCCTCGCCCATCGACCCAAGCGCACTGCCATGCACAGACGGCATCGCAGCTACCGCACGTCAAACTGTCTGTGAAGTCCGTTTCGCAGCCGTTCGCGTAGACACCATCGCAGTCTCCGAGATCCTCGGTCGTGCGATGAATGACCCCCGGCGTTGAGCCACACATCGCGGTACAGCGCCCGTCCTCACAAGAGGGGACGCCTTCGGCGCCAAGGTCCTCGCACACATCACCGCATCCACCGCAGTTCTCAATCGTTCCCGTAGCTGTTTCGCAACCAGCTTCGTCGTCGCAGTCCGCGAACCCGTCAACGCACGTCGGTACGCACATCCCGTCGACCCTGCGCACGATGGCGTTCGCTACCGGGGGACAAGAGCGATCTATCGTGTCCGCCGCTGCATCGGTGGACCCATCGGCGTCTCCCGCAGAGGCGTCTGTGGCGTCTGTTGCGTCTGCTCCCGCGTCCGGGTCATCACCGCAGCCGGTTCCAGTCCAGAGCATTCCCTCTGGACACACGCAGGTTGTCCCCGGCCCATCCATCGCGGGTTCTGGGCAGCTAAAGTCGGTGCAGCCGACGAGTATGACGATTGAGAACGAGAGTAGACGAGGCACACGACATCCTTCCAAGAACTTCATCAGACAACAGCATCGACCATCAGAGAGGATCGGTGCATGTGCCGAATTGAAAAAGCGGAAGCGCTAGTGCGCCTCCGCTCGGTCGTGACGTTGTGGAACTAGTTCGCTGCGCCTGGAGTCGGCGTCGCTTCGAAGCTCCAGTCCGCATCATCGTTGCCGGAGCGCGCCCCGTTGGGGATGCGGGCCAACGATCCAGGAACAGAGTTGCTATCCGCGGCTGATGTCGCGGTTCCGCTCACGAGGTCGACCGCTCCGCTCAGAATCATTGCCATCGTGATCGAACCTTCATACGACAGCGCGTCGACGAGGGTCATCGAGGTGGTGTTGACGAGCGCCACACCATCAGGTCCGCCGTTCTGGATGGTCCGACTCATCCCAAGCGGAACGACCGGCACCGCCGCCGGGCCTGTCACAGAGTTGCTCACGAGTAAGTAGCCTCCCGGAGCCAGCGTCCCGGCGGAGCTCAAATCGACGGTGTTGTACACCACGTCCGAGCTTCCATTGATGAAGACCAACTCCATCCCGGCAAGCGGAACCGCGGTCGTCCCGGCGTTGAAGAGCTCTACAAACTCGGCATCGTCTCCACCTGGCTGGTCGTAGTCGATCTCGTTGATCACGATGGTCGTTGTGCTCGGCGGCGTAAAGCCTGCAAACATCGCTGTGTTCGCAGCCGCATCGATCGGCTGACCGAGAGTATCCATGACCGTGACCGCGACTGTCACGGTGTAGGACTCCGCCGCGGTTTGCGTCGACGTCGTCAGCATGACTCGGTCCCCGTCCGCGGCGGCGGACGAAACAGTCAGACCGGGAATCGTAAACTGAGCGCCGCTCGCATCGACAGAGGCAGCGTCAACCGGGGCGCTGAAAACGACCGTCGCCTGAGTTTCCGACCCTGCTCCTGCTGAGACGACCTCAACCGCAGGACACGACTCTACGTCGAAGTCTTCTGCAACGAACGCGGAGATCTGGGTCGATGTCGTGAAACGCCAAACCGGCCCCGTGATCGTAAGCTCGCAACCTTCCGAGAGGCCGGTCGCGAGCGCTTCGGGGAGCCGAATCCGAAGACCGCCGTCGCCCATCACGCCGGCGGTGTCCACGACCGCCGCGGTGTGGCCGGTTCCCGCACCACGGAACTCGGCTGCGATCGTCACGACCGCCGTGACCAGCTCGCTCTCGTAGTCATCAAGCGCCGTCACGAGGTCGGCTGCTGCGCTCACGTCCTGCACAAGCGCGGCGACGTCTGCGCCGCTGCTCAGCACCATGAGGTCGCTGAACATGGTGACGCGCTGGTGGTCGAAGGCGGTCGTGATCTCGGTCGCGGTGAAGCTGACAACATCGCCTACCTCGGCGCCCGTCCCGACCACAAAGAGCGCGGGACCCGTCTGCTCGGCTTGCACGAAGAACCCCTCAGGGTCGTCGCCGATCGCCGGCCGCACGTACGTGACGGTCGCGCCTTCGACATCGAGGGCGATGACGCCGTCGGCGCTCTCCTTGATCGCTTGAATCTGCGCGGAGATCTCTGCGGGCGTCAAACCCATCATCCCGGTGTCCGCCATCCCGGTGTCCGCCATCCCCGTGTCAGCCATCCCCGTATCTTCCATCCCGGAATCGGTGCCGCCGGTGTCGGCCTCGCCGGTGTCGGTGCCGCCCGTATCGGCCGCGCCGGTATCGGTGCCGCCTGTATCGGCCGCCCCGGTGTCGGTGCCGCCGTCAGTCGTCGTTCCGGTGTCTTCGCCGCGCGTGTCGTCGTCGCCGCAGCCGATGAAGAGAAGAGAGGTCGTCGCGACTACCGCGATCGCTTGAAGCAAGTCTCGCATCCATCCGTCCTTGTTTGATGGGCCGCGCGGTCCGTTCGCGCAGTGGCTGAAGCTTCCCACAAAATGGAGAGCGGGATCATGTCGAGACGGTGAGTTCGCGTCGCTGTCACAAACCCCCGAGAGGTTCCGCACATCAGCACGACTCCTCCTCGCACATCCCAATGAGCCTGCTACACCGCCGTCATGGATTCCGCCCTCATCAAAGACGCTCAGTACCTCGCGTCGGGCACGACGCTCGCCCAACTACCGGGACCGGCGTTCGCCGAGATCGCTTTCGCGGGCCGGAGCAACGTGGGCAAGTCCAGCTTGATCAACTCGCTCACGCAACGGAAGAAGCTCGTCCGCACCAGCGGCACGCCAGGGTGTACGCGCGGAATCAACCTCTTCCGCATCGACCTCAAGACCGTCAGCAAAGACGGTGAGTCGGCGGACGCGGTCATCGACTTCGTCGACCTCCCTGGCTACGGCTACGCCAAGCGCAGCAAGACGGAGCGACGGTCGTGGGGCCCGATGATCGAGTCGTTCCTCACAGGTCGCCCTGGCCTCCGCGCGGTGATCGTCATTGTCGACCTCCGCCGCGGGCTCGAAGAAGACGATCGCCAGCTCATCGACTTCCTGAAGCACATCGACCGGCGCGTCATCTTGGTCGCGACCAAGAGCGACAAGCTCCCGCGAAACCAACGGAAGCTCCGCGTCAAAGAGATACAGAAAGACGCGAAGGTCCGGGTCTACGGCTACTCCTCCAGCACGAGTGAGGGTCGTGATGAATTGCTCGCGGCGCTCTTGCGGGCCGCGCACATTTCCGCCGCCTAACCCGCGCGCTGTGACGACTGGTTCACGACCGAGGTCAACGGTTCACAGATGGTGATCTGACTTGGCCGTTTCCACGTGGTTCGCGGACGGAACAGCCTTTGCTCTATCTCACGCCATGTCCGCGCCCGCACGTAAGCGTCGCAACGCGATCGCCGCCCTCACACTTCTCTTCAGCGTTCTCACCGCGGTGATGGCGAACATCTAAGTCTGTCTTCCCTGGTTCGGCTCGCTCAACGCGCGCCCGAAACGAGAAGCTGGTATACGCGCGACATGCCGAAGCTTAAACGGATCATGCTCAAGCTCTCGGGGGAAGCCCTTTGCGGTGAGGACGGAGGCTTCGGCCTTCGCCCGGAAACGCTCAAGTCGATCTCGGAAGAGGTCGCCGAGGTCCACTCGCTCGGGATCGAGCTCGGCGTTGTGATCGGTGGCGGCAACATCTTCCGCGGGCTCAAGGGGAGCGCGAGCGGGATGGACCGTACGAGTGCGGACTACATGGGGATGCTCGCGACCGTGATCAACGGCGTCGCGCTTCAGGACGCCTTCGAGAAAGCCGGCGTCGAGACCCGCCTGATCAGTGCGCTCGACATCCGGCAGGTCGCCGAGCCCTACATTCGTCGCCGCGCGATGCGCCACCTTGAGAAGGGACGCGTCTGCATCTTCGTCGCGGGCACCGGCAACCCCTACTTCTCAACAGACACCGCCGCCGCGCTCCGCGCGATGGAGATCCAGTCGGAGGTCTTGCTCAAGGCGACGAAGGTCCCAGGCATCTACGACAAGGATCCCAACGAGCACGCCGACGCGAAGATGTACGACCAGATCAGCTACGACGACTTCTTGGTCCAACACATCCGCGTGATGGACTCGACCGCCGTCACCCTGTGTCGAGACAACAAGCTCCCGATCCGTGTCTTCTCGCTCCCCGAGACAGGCAACATCAAGCGAGTGGTTGAAGGCGCGACGGTCGGCACGCTCATTTCCTAAGAGGGTTCTCTTGAGGTCTCTCCTTTGGGTCGATTCGCCCACGTACGCGAGTGAGCGCGCATGAGCGAAGCGCCCCCGAAAGCGAGAGCCCCCGAAAGCTAGAGCACGTCGATATCCCGCGAGACCGCGCTCGACCCGTCCAGGCTGTTCGCGTCCTGTTGCGAGAGCGAGATCCGTGGCGCGAAGACCTCGTCGTGAAACGCGTCGACCAGCGCCGAGACTACGTCGTCCGTGCTGCTGACCTCCGCGGTTGTGGCGTCAAACTCGCCGCATCCCACGTTTCCGCTGACCCCTTCCAGACATACGCGCCCGCCCGCGGCGGTGACCTCTCCGCGAACGCGCAGAGCGCTTCCGTCTGAGAGCCGAGGGGATCGCTCCAGCGCGCTGACGACATCGTCGGCGACCGCGTCACCCGTGATGGCGAACGAAACCGGTATCGCGATCTCGAGCCGTCGAAACACGCCTGGGTCGATCTGTAGCGCGCGCTCAAAGTGCGCGACAGCGGCGTCGTCTCCGCGCTGGAACGCGAGGTCGGCGAGGATCGCGGAGACGCGCCCGCGAAGAAGCGCCTCCCCATCCGGAAGCCCAAGCAGCGCGCGTTCCCCGAGCGTCTTTGCATCGTCCTCGTCGCCCGCCAAGTACGCCGACTCCATCTCCACGGCGTCGTAGTACGCCGGCGCGCGCTCGCGACGATCACGCGCGCGCGCGAGCGAGATCGATGCGCGCGTGACCCCCGGACCGATGACCGCGCTCACGTCTCCGAGGAGCCACGGCGGCATCACCGCGCTCGAAGACGCGCCCAAACGAAACGAGCCGATGAGACGGTCGTCGACGGCGATCATCCGGACCACCTGACGACCGCTCATCCACGCACGTCCGCGCTCCAGCAACGCCTCGGCGCGAGCGGTCACGCGGTCCCAGGTGCCTCGTGCCGCCGCTCGCTCCAGCGCGCGCTCGGCGCCGACCCGCCGCGCCCGACGATCGAGGAGCGCGACGATGATCTGATCTTGCGCTGGGTCCCGACTATTGTGGCCGCGACGATCCGGCATCACCATCGCGCGCTCGGTGATGCGCAGCGCCTCTTCCGAGCGCCCGACCGCGAGCAGGAACGCGGAGACCGCCCGGCGCGACTCGTTTCGATCAGAGTCGCGAACATGGGGCGGACGCGCACCGCGGTAGGCGGGCACCTCTTTGAGCGCGCCGAGCGCCTCGGGGTAACGCGCCTGCCGGGTGTACAGCTCACCGAGCTCGAGCCACGGGTTGCCGTACCAGGTCGGCGGCGCGCGCGTCGCCTCCAACAAGATGCGCTCAGCCTCACCGAGCAGGAACAGCGACCGAGACCCCTCGGCGAAGTTCGTAAAGTCCACCGCGTCCGGCTCATCGGCGCGCCGCGCTTGATCGAGCGCTTCCCGACACGCGCGGTAGCTCGCGTTCTCATCGCCGGCCTCGTACTCCACCGCGCAGAGCGCGTTCAGCGCGATCTCGACCTGGCGGGGCTCTCCTGTCGCGAGCCCTTCTCGCGCGGCCGTTCGTGCATCGTCGTAGCGACGCAGCTTCATCAACGGCCAAGCGCGCTCCGCGATGATCTTCGGGAAGTAGCGCTCATTGTATCGAAAGCTAAACGCGAGCTGCTCTTCGTAGCGCTCGAGATCTCCGTACGTCGACCCGATCTCCCGAATGATCCGCGCGTGCCAAAGCCAAGGTGAGGTCGGTCCAGGCTCACGACCGAAACGAAGCTCGTAGAGACGTAGCGACTCGTTGAAGTGAAAGAGCGCGCGCGGGAAATTCGCCTCCGCGAAGCGCTGTGAATAGCCGAGGACCAGGTGCCCCACGAAACTCTGCGGGTTTTCCGCGACCACGCGCTCCGCCATCTCGCGCGCTTTGATCATCTTGTTCTGCTCGACCATCGCCCAGGCCTCGAGCTCCGCCGGGGTGCCCTCCGCACCGGTTCGCGCCGGGACCGGGATCGCGGACTGGCCGCTCGCGGACGGAGCCATCCACACGCTGGCGAGGCAACACGCCACCGACACGAACGTGAGACCGACCGTCGTCCGCGCGCCCCGCTTCATCGCTTCAGGCTCGCCCGCGCCAAGCGGTCCATCTGCGGACCCACCGCGTCGTTGATCACGTCGTCGACGTCAGCCACTCCGGGCGAGAGCTCCAAGCGATGACGAAAGACGTGCGGGGCGAGCGCCGCGAGATCATCGGGACCTACATAGTCACGGCCCGCGATCAGCGCGCGCGCCTGTAGCGCGGGCAGGAGCAAGACCAACGACCGAGTCGACGCGCCCTGGAGCACCCGAGGGTCGGCGCGCAGCGCGCGCGCGAGGTCAACCATTGACTCACGCACCACAGGATCGATCACCACCCCCGCGCGAACCGCTTCTCGTGCCGCGACGACTTCGTCGCGCGTGACCGACGACAGCTTCGCCGCGGCGTCGATCGTCCGCTCAGGATAGCTCGCGAGCACGGACAGCTCTGCGTCCCGCGCGATGTGTTCCATACGGATCTTAAAGAGGAAGCGATCAAGCTGGGGGGTCGGGAGCGGGTAGGTCCCGGCGAGGTCGATCGGGTTTTGCGTCGCGATCACGAAGAAGAGCGCGTCGAGCTCATAGGTGTGGTTGTCGACGGTGATCTGCTTCTCGGCCATCGCCTCGAGCATCGCCGATTGCACCTTGGGCGACGTCCGGTTGATCTCGTCGGCGAGGACGATGTGCGCGAAGAGCGGCCCGCGCCGAAAGTCGAAGCCGTTTCGCTCGACATCAAAGACGTTGGTCCCGGTGATGTCGCTCGGCAGAAGATCCGGCGTAAACTGGACGCGCCGAAACGCAGCGATCTCGGCGTCCGCAGACGCGACCTGGATCGACTCCCCCAGCGCCCGCGCGAGCGTGGTCTTTCCGGACCCGGGGTAGTCCTCGAGCAACACATGGCCATCGGCGATCAGCGCGACCAGCACGAGATCGATCACGTCGTCTCGCCCCATCACCGCCGCGCGAAGCCGATGACGCAGACGCGCGACCACGCGATGCGCAGCGTCGAGCGCGTTGGGCGCCGCTGGAGCGAGTGAATCCTGCGCCGAGTGTTCTGCTTGTTCTTCCATCGTGTCTTTTCTTTTGCTTGCGGGTCACCTTGAGCGAAGGCGCGAATTCAGCGAGAGCGGAGAAAGCTCCAAGGGGTGACGAGTCCAACCACGCGGCGCCAGAGCGGCGCGTCCTGTTTGAGCTCCTCGCGGAGCGCACGGGCGGCGGTAGGCAACCCAGCGCGGTCGACCCGAAGGCTCCCGTAACGAGACCCGACATGTGCACCGGTGAGCGCTCGCAGCGACGGGAAGCGATCGCCGACGCGGGCCGCGAACGCTTCCTGCGACTCGCCTGGCGTTCGCGTGACCCCGACCTCGCTCAGCCGATCCAAAGCGGACCGGTACACCACCCGAGGCGCGGCCTCTTCGTTCGCGAAGCGCGGCCGAAGCGCGCGCCACGTCTTGATCACGTAGAGCGTGACGACCCCGAGCATCAAGATGAAGAGCAGCGCCCAGCCGAGCTGTCCGATCCACCCGCGCACGCGTCGGACCATCGCGGGAATGGGCGGGTTCGCGTCCGGCGGCGCGGTCGATTGACCGCGCGCGAGCTCTCCGAGGAGACGCTGAAGATCCGGGTCAGGCGCGGACGGCGGGGGCGTCGCGACCCGGGCCGGGGTCACGTCGGTGACGACCCAACCGAAACCGTCGAGGTACACCTCCGGCCACGCGTGCGATCGATCGCTCGTGATGAGAAGCGCGGATCCGCCGCGTCGCGTCGCTTCGTCAATGGCGTAACCCGTCGCGACACGCGCGGGGAGCCCAGCCTCACGCATGAGGTAGACCGCCGCGTGCGCGAGGTGAACGCAGTATCCCTCGCGGTCGCCGAAGAGGAAGTCGCCGACCGGGTCCTCGACGTTCGCGTGGCGGGTCTGCGTGTTGTAGATGGACTCGCGCCCGAGCCACTGCGTGACCGCCGCCACTCGCATCATCGCGTCGCTCCGCTGCTCGGCCGAGAGGAACTCCGCGAGGATCTCTTCGGCCAACGCCGCGTACCGCGGATCATCGGGCCCCTTGAGGTAGTGCGCGCGCACCTCATCGCTCCAGCTTGGGTCACCTGAAGCCGCGCCGATCATCGCCGCGAAGTCCGCCGTCATCACGGCCGAGGTGACGCGGTAGGTCCGGACGAAGCGATCGGGATTGGGATTCGCGGTCGGCGCGTAGCGGATCGGCGCTTCGAGTCCGACCGGTCGGCCGTGTTCGGTCATCAACGCGACGGTGGTCTCGAGCAGCGTTCGGTTCTGCCCAAGCGCTGGACCGTCGACCTCGTACGGTGTGGTCGGGAAACGCGTCTGTGTGTCGCGATCGATCTCTCGCTCGGTCGCGC
The DNA here is from genome assembly GCA_938024995.1 of uncultured bacterium. Lineage (GTDB taxonomy): Bacteria > Myxococcota_A > Polyangia > Polyangiales > Houyiibacteriaceae > CALJDU01. The sequence goes on along the minus strand of CALJDU010000019.1, from coordinate 123,885 downwards.
GGACCATCCGCCGACCGTTGTAGTGACTGAAGGCGTCTTGGCGAAGGTAGTACGCCCCGGAAGGTGGCGAGTAGTCGTCGTGAAAGAGGACGACGCCAACCGGTGTCTGGCGCTGACTCGGAGAGAAATTATTTTGGAAGCGGAGCTCGTTGTCTGGCTGGGACTCCCCGCCGCCTTCCGCTTCGCGCTCACGCTCGCCTTCACGTTCATCATCGCCCTCTTCGCCCTCCCCATTCAAGCCGAGCCCACCGTCATCGAGCGGGGTCGGCGGAACCTGAAGTAGACCGCTCCCGCCGAGCAACAGGCCTAAGAGCAACGCGACCGCCGCGAGGTGCCAGACGTAGCGGAGGACGTTCCGCTCACGGACGAGGAAGAGGATCACGGTCGCGGTACAGATCGCGCCGAGACCGAAGAAGACGACGCTCGGGTCGCCCCCGGCGCTGATGATCGGATCCGCGAGGTCGAAGGGACGGTTGATCGCGCCATGGCGATGCGCGATCACGAGCTGCGCAAACGCCGAGCTGATCGCGAGAACCTCAAGCGCGGCGAAGAGCGGTCGACGCGCGGACAGAGCGCGGACCGCGAGCGCGATCACGAACGCAGACAACCCGAGCGAGACGACGTCATCGAAGAGGATCGTGTTCGCCGGCCCAAGGGACGACGCGACCATCATCGAGTCTCTCAGGGCGCTCCCCGCGAACTGCACCAGGATGAAGGCGATCGCCGCGAACAAGACAATGGCGACGCTGCGAAGCGACGTGCGCGCGAGCAACGGACCCATCATCGCGCCGGCGCCGGTCAGCAACGCGGCACAGACAACTGGGAAGACATCCGCGAGCGGCCACGTGAAGACGGCGGCGACCAAGCCGTAGACGCCGACCCGCGCGATCGTCGCGAGAAGCGGCTCCACCTGCGGTGCATCCGGTTGCTCTGTGACCACCGTCGCCGAGGTCTCGAGGTGTTCAGGGTTCGGCGCGGCCCCCGCGATCGGTCGCGCCGTCGGCTTCGCTCGGCGCTCCGCGCGTTGCTCTGACTTCACGCGGCCCTCCGCGCTTGGCGCCGATGCGCCTCACCGAGCACGCGACCGGTGACCCGGTCGATCACCAAAACGTCCACTGCGCCGCCGAGCCTCCGCGTCACCTCGTCGAGATCGTCGGCGCTCGACGCCTTCAGACCTCGCGTGCGGGTGAGCGCACGACGAAGCAACGACGGCGCCCGCGAAGACGTCAACCCATCCACTCCGAGGACGACCCGAAGACGCGACGGTCGCTGTCGTGAGACACGAATCACGGAGTCGATCCACGCGCCAGGACGCGTCGGGGCGAACACGATCGCGCTGCTCGGACCGGAACGGTCGGTCGACGCAAGGAACGCGCTCAACCCGTTCTCGCCCACGTGATCCGCGGAACGAACGATCGCGTCTAGCGCGTCAGGCTGCGTGGTGCACTCGCCGCTTCCGTCCGCGCCGAAGATCCAATCCTCGCCAAGCGCGCTTGAACTGATCGCGACACGTGCACAGGCCGAGCTCGCTTCGTCTCCGTCACCGGCGATCAAGTACGCGACGGTGCGACGCGATCGCGCGAGCGCTCGTTCCGGGACACGGACGACAAGCTCCCGCGTCCGCGCGAACACCTTCCAGTGAATGAAGCGAACGGGATCCCCAGGCGCGTAGCGTCGGAGGTCCAGTCGGTCGCCCTGGTCAACGCCGAGCGGATGCGGGACGTCCTCTCCACCCGCCAGCGTCATGAGGAGCGGCGCGGAGCGCATCGCGCCAACGTGCGGCAGGACCGTATAGCTCACGGAACGTGAAGAACGGGTCGCGACCCGAGCGAGCCCAAACGGATCTTGAATCACGTGCCGACGCTCAATCTCGTGGATCGTTCCCCGACGAGAAAATCGCGCTTCCTCGGCGAGTCGACCACGCCGGGAAGAAACCCAGCGCACCGCGACCTCCCTCTGGCTCAGCCACGCCACGCGCGACTGAACGAAGGGCAACCAGAACATCGACGCGCGAGTGGCTCCGGTGCGCTGAAAGCGAGTCGTCTCGAACGTGAGCGGGTCGTCCGACTCGGAGCTGGGTCGGCGGTTTGAGAACACCTTGAGCGCGAGCGCTGTGACGACGACAAACGTCACGGCGATCGCGACGAGGAAGAGCGCGGCCGTTCCGACCACCAAGACGACAAGATCTTGTTCCGCAGAGGCGAACCACTTCAGCGAAAGGAGCGCGCCACAAGTGATGAGGATCCCAAGCGGACGAAGCGGAAAGAGATCGCGAGCACGACTCATCCAGCGGAAGAGCCGCTTCTTGAGCGTCGGTTCGTCACCTTCGTTCGGATCGACGCTCTTTGGATCGACGCTCATGGCTGCCAGCGCGTTCCGGAATACCAGGAGTTGAGCGGGAAACCTTCAAACACGGATGCAGGGTCAACGATCAAGAGCATTGGCTTCTTCCACGCTTCGTTACAGAAAGAGACCCTGAATGGGGACTATGGGTGACAGAGGAAGGTATGTTTCGATTTGCTGGAGAGACGTCACAAATGAGGGAGGTTTGTAATAAATTGTGGTTTCCTAACCCACGAAAACGCTCGAAAGTTTCCGCCGAAACAGGAATCCACTGGACATCACACGTGAACACGCCCACGTTAAAGGCACCGTGCAGACCCAAGTCCTCATTGTTGATGACGACGCGATGATCCGCCTTTTGGTGGAGAAGGCGGTTGAGTCTATCGGTTTTGAGACCATCACGTTCGATAGCGCGACCGCTGCTCTCACGCACTTGGAGCAGAACCCGTTGCCCGATGTTATTATCGCGGACTTTCGCCTCCCGGCGATGACAGGTGCGCAGTTTGTCGCCACATTGGAGTCTTCGTTCGGGATTGCTCCAGTCGCTTTGCTGATGACAGGAACGGCGGAGTCGGTCACCGACAAAGAGCGGCGGCTCTTCCTGAAGGTCCTCTCGAAGCCTTTCTCGATGATGGGGCTCTTGTCTGCCGTCAAAGATGCGGCAGCGCGTGCAGCTCGTCGATCCTCACACCATCGGCTTTCCGTGGATGCGATCGAAGCGGGCATCACGACCGACGAAGACGCCAAGGTCAGCTAGACTTTGAAGACGCTTCCCGGAACCGGTTGAAGCGCACCTACTTGCAGCGTAGCCTCCGCGGCCATGACGGTCCGCGACCTCGGCTACAGACCGTATCAAGGCGAACGCCTCCCGGCCTCCCAAAACACGCGCGTCATGCTCCGCCATGCGCTGCGTCGGGCGTGGGGCTCATGGCTCGTCAAGATCGCGCTCTTCCTCTCTTGGGTACCGCCCGTCGTCGCCATCGCCGGGATCGGGATCCGGTTCTACATCAAGAGCCAAGCCGGTGACCAAGTCCCGCCGCTCGACGCGCCGACCTACGTCCACGGTCTCTACATCTGGCAGCTCTGGCTCTTCATCTCGCTCATCACGCTGGGCGCGGGCGCGAGCGCGATCGCAGAGGACCTCAACTTCAAGGCGTTTCAGTTTTACTTCGCCAAGCCGGTCACGCCGGTCCAGTACCTCATCTCTCGGATCGGCGCGGTCTCCATCTTGAGCTTCTCGATTCTGGTGGTGCCCGGAACGCTTCTCCTGATCGCGATTTCCGGCACGATTGAGCCCGAGCTTCGGCTGGAGTCGGTCGCGCTGATCCTGCCGGCGGTTCTCCACGCCGCTGTGATCTCAGTGGTCCTCGCGATCGCGTCCGTGACCGTCTCGTCGTTCAGCAAGAGCCGCGCGTTCACGATGAGCGGGTGGATCCTGGTCTTCTTGGTGCCGCATGTGCTCGCCTCGATCGTCTTTGAGGTGAGCGACTGGCCGTGGCTCCGATTGATCTCGCTCCCCGCCCTCCTCGAGATTGTCGGGGACGCCGTCTTCAAGATCGAACCTTCGAGCGACCTGCGCTGGTTCCACGCGCTTCCTATTTTGGTCGCGGTTTGCGCAGGTGGCCTGACGCTCTCCCATCGACGACTCCGCGACGCCAAGGTGATCACGTGAGCGAGAAGAAGAAGACCAAGGGCACCGAGCCAAGCGTACGCGCCGTCGGGCTCAGTAAGTGGTACGGCAAGGTCACCGCGCTTCAAGACGTCTCGCTGCACCTCTCGCCCGGAATCTGGGGCTTGCTCGGTCCGAACGGGAGCGGGAAGACGACGTTCCTGAGGCTCGCCGCGGGACAGATCAAGCCCAACCTCGGTGAGATTCAAGTCTGCGGCGTCAACCCGTTCGCGCGACCCGAAGCCCTTCGTCGCATTGGCCTCTGCCCTGAGGCCGACGCGATGTACGACGAGCTCACCGCCCACGAGTTCGTGACCGCGATGGCGCGGCTGAGCGGGTACGACAAGTCGGAAGCGGCGGACCGCGCGAAGGACGCGCTCGTGGCGTTCGGGCTGAAGGACGCGATGGAACGAAAGGTCGGTGGCTACAGCCGCGGGATGCGACAGCGCGCGAAGCTCGCTCAGTCCATTGTTCACGATCCGGACGTCCTCCTGCTCGACGAGCCGCTCACCGGCACCGACCCAACATCGCGCGCGGTCATTCTCAACCAAGTTCGCCAGCGCGCGGACGACGGCGCGGTTGTCCTCTTCTCGACCCACGTGCTCCACGAGGTCGAAGCGTTGACCGAACAGGTCTTGCTGATCGCGCGCGGACAGCTGGTCGCGCATGGACAGGTTCACGAGATCCGCGCCTTGCTCGAAGAGCACCCCCACCATATCCGCGTGGAGTGTGAAGACGCCCGTCGTTTGGGCGCCCAGCTGTTGGCGGTCGAAGGCGTGGTCGGGATGCGTTTCTTGAACGCCCATTGCGTCGAGTTCGAGACGCGCGACCCAGACTCAACCTATGCGGCGATCGCGAACGTATGCGTGGAGCAGGACCTCGACCTCAGCTCCATGACGAGCCCCGACGCGACGCTCGAAGCGCTCTTCCACTACCTCGTGGAGCACAGCACGCGGGGCGCGGGAACCGGTGCCGACGCCGCGGTCGGCAGCGCGGTCCCGTCGGCGTTCAGACCCAAGCCCGATGCGCGCGCCGCGAAGGCGTCCGCAAAGGCCTCAGCCAAGTCAAAGGGAGCAAACTCATGAGCGCCCCGAGCGTCCCGAGTCTGGGTGTCGGCATCGCCGCGGTCTTCCGTCTGCAGCTCTTGCGGATCTGGCGCGGCAACAAGCTTCGTCTTGGCATCATCTCCACCGTGATGGCCATCGCCGCGGTCGGCATCACCCGCTACACGAGCGACACCGTCGTCCCCTCCGAGGCCATGGAGAAGGGGTTCACCTGGGGCTTCTTCCGGATGCTGGTGTTCTTGCTTCCGTTCTTGTTCACCTCGGGCGCGATCGCCGAAGAGGTCGAGAACCGCACCTTCCCGTTCCTGACCGCGCGACCTGTCGGGCGCTTCGCGATCACGACCGGTAAGTTCGCCGCGGGAACCCTCCTCTCGATCGGCCTCTTGATCATCGGCGCGGTGCTCTTGCACGTCATCATCTACGCCGCGACCCCGACCGCGCTCTTCGAGCAAGCCGCGCAAACTACGAAGGTCACCGGAGCGCTCGTCCTGGTCGCCATCTTCTATTGCGCGGTCTGCACCATGTGGGGCGCGCTGGTCCCCGAGGCAGCGGGGATCGTGGCGGCGCTCTATCTCGCGGTGGTCGAGTTTGGCGGGTCGCTGATGCCCGGTGTCTTCCGCGTCGTGTCGATGAACTTCCACGCGCAAGAGGTCGCCGGGATGCCGAAGACGGGGCTCATGTCGACCTACGCCCCCGACATCTCGCCCGCGATCGGCAGCGCGCTCATCGCGTTCGTGACGGTCGCTTCGCTCACGATCGCCGCGATCGTCGTGCAAGTGAGTGAGTATCGCTTCAGCAAGGCGTGACCCACGCCGGGAACCTTGGGTCTCCTGTGCTGTCCCCCACTGACGCGGGTCACCGCGCGAAAGGGTTGTCATGAAGATCACTGTCACCGGCGCGTCCGGTTTTCTCGGTCGCGCGCTCTGCGCCCGCCTGGTCCGCGATGGCCACACGGTTCACGCCCTCACGCGACAATCGTCGCCCGAACTGGAGGCGCTCGGGCTGACGGTTTTCCCCGGCGGAGTTGGTGATCCGCGCGCGATCTGGGCTGCTGCGGAAGGATGCGAGCGTTTGGTCCACACGGCCGCGGTCACCTCTCACCGCGCCTCCGCGCGTGCGCTCGGATGGGTGAACGTCGCCGGCACCGAGAACGTTTTGCGGGCGAGCCGACGCGCGAAGGTAAAGCGAGTCGTGCACGTGTCTTGTACGGATGTCACCATGACGAACGTTCCACGAGTGAACTGGAACGAAGACAAAGGCCTGATCGGTGACCCCCTCGACAGCTACGGACGCACGAAGCTTGAAGCTGAAGAGATGGTGATCGGCCGAGGCGACGATGCGATGGAGACCACTGTGGTCCGGCCAGCGATGTTGTGGGGCGCGGGCGATACGACGACGCTTCCCGGACTGCTCCGCGAGGCCCTCAACGAAGGAGGGGTTCGGCTCTTCGGAAAAGGCGACAACCTCGTCGCGACCGCGCACATCGGAAACGTCGTCGATGCCTTGGCGCGCGCCCTCACCTGCGAGACCGCGGCGGGCGCCGTCTACAACATCACGGACAACGAGTTCAACCTCGCCGCGGAGTTCTACTCGGAGCTCTCCGCTGCGGCGGGGGTCTCTTCCCCGCGGGTCGGCGGTCGCTACCGGTTCGCCTACGCGCGCGCCGTGCTGAGGAAGCGTCGCGGGGAAGCCGGACTGTGGCCGAGCGATGTCGTCCGTCGCGGCCAGAGCACTTCCTTCGATCAACAGCGCGCGATCAACGACCTCGGCTACGACGCTCCGGTCACGCGGGACGTGGGGATGGCCGAGCTGTCAGACTGGATCGCGTCGGAAGGTGGAGCCGAGGCGATCGCGTCGCGCGTCCGACCACCGGCGACCGACGAGGACATCGCCGAACAGGTCGCGAGCGCAGAGGCGACCGCGACGTGACACCCGAGCGCGCCTCCGGATGACCGATGCCTCGCAGCTCGAGCGGGTCCGCGAGCTCCTGCACGGAGCGACGCTCGCGGATGTGCGGCGCGGGGTGGAGCTGCTGGACTCGCTCGAAGACCCGATCGCGTTCGAGAAGCTCCTCGCGGGATGTGAAATCGAGCGCGGGAAGATCGTCGGGCGAAGGTTCTTCCGCGGGTCGAGCGCGAAGCCGCTCCTTCAGTACGGCTTGCTCGGCGTCATCGCCGCGATGCCCGACGCGACCCGGTCACGCGGCAAGGTCCACGAGAGCTTGATCGCGCCGGCGCTGCTCGACCTCTCCCTCGCCACGCTCCCGGAGGTCCCGCGCGAGCTGATGCGAATGAACTGCGTCACCGAGCTTCGACTCGACGGACAGCGACGAGTCGACCTCCCCGACGCGATCACTGCCCTCCCGTCGCTCAAGCGGCTCTCCCTTCGGCACAACGACATCGCGGACCTGCCCAGCTCCATCGGGCGGCTCACGCAGCTTGAGCACCTCGACCTCTCCTCGAACGGGCTTGTCTCGCTGCCGTCTTCCATTGGTCGGCTCCAGTCGCTCAAGACGTTGGTCCTTGATCGCAACCCTCTTCGCGAGCTGTGCGAGGAGATCGGGGAGCTCCACGCGCTTCGCGATCTTCACATCGACGACGCGCGCCTTGAGGCGCTGCCCGACCGCATCGGTGAGCTCACGAGCCTCCGCTCGCTTCGGCTGCGCAATAACCGCCTGACCGAGCTCCCGGTTTCCATCGGAGGTCTCTTGGCGTTGGGCGAGCTGGATCTCGCGCGCAACAAGCTGGAGCGACTCCCGTCGAGCTTCACGAAGATGAAGTCGCTCACCGCGCTCGACCTCAGCGGAAACGCGCTGCGCCGGCTCCCGCCTGACCTTGAGCGACTGAGCGCGCTCAAGAAGCTCCGCGCGAGCAAGAACCAGCTCGCGGACATCCCGCCTTCGCTTGGTGAGCACCCCGCGCTTCGCTTGCTCGACGTGCACGACAACCTCCTCGACGCGTTCTCGGCGGTGCCCAGCGGTCTCCGGCAGCTCGATGTACGGGGATGTCGCTTGGACGCGCTCCCGCCGCTCGCGGGAGGACTGCTTGAGCTTCACGCGAGCGACAATGAGCTCACCTCCCTCCCAGATCCGTCTGCGCTCACGCAGCTTCGGCTCCTCGATGTGTCGCGCAATCGATTGACCCACCTACCGGCCAACCTGGGCGCGGCCGCGCGCCTCGAGTTTCTGAGCGCCGCGGACAATGAGCTCGACGCGGTCCCTCCCTCGCTCGCGTCGCTTCGGCTGCTCACCGAGCTCAACCTGGCGGGAAACGCGCTCACGTCGCTCTTCCCCGACGGCGAAGAGTTCAGCGCGCCGATCGAGAAGCTCTCACTCGCGCGGAACGCCTTCGCGGTCGTCCCTCCCGCGGTGAGCGCGCTTCGCAAACTGCGGAGCTTGGACATGAGCGAGAACGCGCTCGTCGACCTGCCGGTGTTCGCCGCGAAGCTCCTCGAGGAACTCTTGGTGGGGCATAACAAGCTCACCGCGATCGAGTGGCAGCACGCGAAGCTTCAACGCCTGGAGCTGCAGGGAAACCCATGCGCGGCGCCGCCCGACCTCGCCGGGTTCCCCAAGCTGCGCACCCTCGACCTCCGCGACACCGGAGTACGCGTCGCGCCGCGCGTCGCAGACGTGTTCATTCGCGTCACCGAAGACGAAGCCAAAGTCGAAGAAGCGTAGACGCGCACAAGTCAGGGCGCCGGATCCGCCCATTCGACTTCGTCACCAAGCGCGGCGCGGATCACCGGGAAGCGCTCCTCTCGGGTCGCCGCGTCGAGCTCAAGAAGCGAACGAGTCGCGATGTCCCAGTGCTCTTCTTCGCCGCGGTGGACGCGAAAGAAGTTGTTGTCCGTGAAGAGCGGTTCACCTCGCGCCCGTAACGACAGACGCGGTCGCTCAGCTTCGGGGTTCATCGCGGCGTCATCGAGCACGATGTCGACGGAGAGCAGAACCCCATCGCGCGTGTGTGGCTGGACGAGCGCAGGGTGACCGCGCGGGTTGATCCGCCTGCCCACGCGGTAGCGCGACCCTTGGTTGGAGATCAGGTTACCGAGCGAGTACGCGACGAGCGCGTCTCCTCGCGGCCCTTCGATCCGCTCGACCTCGTGAAGCACGTGTGGACCCGAGCCGAAGATCACGTCAACGCCGCGCGTGATCAAATCGCGGGCCAGCGCGCGCTGAGCATGCGTCGGGCGCGGCGCATAGTCCCCGCTCCAGTGCAGCCCCAGCACCACCACATCGGCGTCGGCGCGTGCTCGTTCGATCGCGTCGTTGAGCGCTTCTCGATCTCGCATCCAGGCGATGAAGGCCTCGGGTTCACGCGAGCCCGCGCCGCGGTTGATTCGCTTTGTAAAGCTCAGGAACGCGACCCGGAGCCCCTGACGCTCCACGATCTGATGCGCCTGCGCCGCTCGTTTCGTCGGGCCCGCGCCGACCGGGACGACCCCCGCGTCCGAGAGAAGCGTCAACGTCCGCGCAAGTCCGATCGCGTTTTGATCATAGGCGTGGTTGTTCGCGCAGCCTGCCACGTCCACTCCGGCACCCGCGAGCGCGTCCGCGACCTCTCCTGGGGCGCCGAGCAAGGGCGGCGTGCCGGTCGCCACCGGGAGGACATCATTCACGAGCGGGGTCTCGAGGTTGACGTAGGTGATCGCGTCTTCGTCATGCAAGCCGCGCAGCCCGCGGAGCACGTGATCAAAACCGTGCGCGCGACCCGCCTTGACCACCTTGATGTGAAACAAGGCGTCGCCGGAGGCCGCGATCGTGACGCGACGCGAACGTGGCGGTTCCGGTTCCGCGGGCTCGGTCTCGTCGTCCGGAACCGAAGGCTGCAATGGCAACGGCTGCGATACCCGCTGCGGTGGCACCGTCGTCTGCGTCCTCGTCGTTGTCGCCTCACGCGGTACCGCGTTCACCGCGCACGCGCTCACGACCGTCGATGCCAACACCCACCCGATCAGCAAACACCATGCAGGACGTTCGCGATGGGAGGGTGACGGCACGCCGTGACCTCGATTCAGGTCGACGTCAGTCCGGGCAGCGCGGAGCGCTCAAGCACGCGGCGATCTCTTCGCCACACTCACGCATGATGCAGGAGATGTCAGGACCGCAGGTGAAGATCTGGCTCACCGCGCAGTCCACGACCTGGTCAACGAAGAAGCGCACGTCCGCGCACGCCATCGCGGTGCAGTCGGCGATGCAGCTGAAGCTGAAGCCAGGTCCGCCGCCGCCGCCGCCGAAGTCGATGCAGCCGAAGGTACAGCCGACCACGTCGATGCAGGTGACGGGGTCGCAGGTCCCGCAGTCTTCCGCGCAGTTGGTGCAGGTCTCGAACTCTTCGTCCTCGCAGACGCCGTTACCGCAGACCGAGCAAACGCCGCAGTCGGTCTCGCAGCTCGCGCAGGTCTCGGGCGGGCGGCATCGACCGTCTCCGCACGGGTCACAACGTCCGCAGTCCGTCGGGCAGGTGAAGCAGTCCTCGATGCCCTCGCGGCAGACGCCATCGCCGCACTCCGGACACGCGTCACAGTCGGGCGCACAGGTCAGGCAGTCTTCGCCATCCGCGGCGCGGCAGAAGCCGTCTCCGCAAGTGTCGCAGACGCCACAGTCGCCCGGGCAGCTTCGGCAGTCTTCGTCATCCGAGCAGCGACCGTCCCCGCAGGTGTCGCACAGGCCGCAGTCGCGCGCGCAGGTGGTGCAGTTCTCACCATCGCGGCCGCGACAACGTCCGTCGCCGCAAGTGTCACAGGCGCCGCAATCGACCGCGCAGGTCTCGCAGCTCTCGGACGGCTGACACGTCCCATCGCCGCAGCTGTCGCAGCGACCGCAGTCGTCGGGACAGCTCTCGCAGGTCTCCATGTCGGCGGCGCGACAGCGACCATCGCCACAGGTGTCCGGGCAGGACCCACAGTCCGCCGCGCACGTTCGGCAGTCCTCGGCGTCAGAACAGACTCCGTCCCCGCACGTCTCGCAGCGACCACAATCGCCGGGGCAGGAACCGCAGGTCTCGGTGCCGTTGCACTCCATGTCGCCGCAGACGGGACAGGGTCCGCAGTCCGGCGCGCAGGTGCGGCACGTCTCGCCGGGCTCGCAGCGTCCATCTCCACAGCTATCGCATCGACCGCAGTCGGGCTCGCAGGTCGCGCAGTCCTCACCATCGATCGGGGAGCACACACCGTCTCCGCACGTCTCGCAGCGACCGCAATCGTCCGGGCAGGTCTCGCAGCTCTCTTCGTCGGCCGCGCGGCAACGTCCATCACCGCACGTCTCGCACACCCCGCAGTCAGCGGAGCAGGAGGTGCAGTCTTCGTCTCCAGTGCACTCGCCATCACCACAACTGAGGCACTCGCCGCAGTCCTCTTCGCATGAGGTGCAGTTCTCAGGCATGACGCACTCGCCGTCGCCGCAAGAGGGACACTCGCCACAATCCTCAGGGCATGTTCCGCATGACTCCGAAGCGTCGCAGATGCTGTCGCCGCACACGTCCATCATCGGAACGTCGGGGACCGAGGCATCTCCACGCGGAGGATCGACGGTGAGCTGAGACCGTCCACAGCCTCCCATCACGAACATCGTGAGGAAGAGGGAAGAGACGACAAGCAGGCGAACAAGGCGAAGCGCAGACATCCCCGTGAACATACTCGATCGGAACAAAAGAGCTAGAGAACGCGTCGGTGCATTTCACTCAAAACGAGTGGCTCCAGACGCGATTTTTCCACCGGGTCTACTCGACGCGGAGATGGACGCGTTCACCACGCTTCTCGGAGGCTCCGCGTGACGGAAGCGGTGTGCCAGGTTGCGCGCGCCACTCATCAAAACTGGAGGCTCTGCGGACACAAGCGATCGTGCAGCGATCTTCACAGCCCTTCGGACGGTTGAACTCTCGTACAAGATCTCCGCGCGTGTACTCCAGAAGGGGGATCTTTAGCTCGTCGCGCCGCTGAGAGCAGTAGTTCACCTCGCCGTGTTCATCGACGTAGAGGTACCGGGCGCCCGCGCGACATCGCCATGATGAGCTCCCATCGCGAAGCATCTGCGTCTCCCAACCCTCGCCGAACTGGTGGAAGAAGCTCTTGCGGCAGAGCGCGCGCATCTCGTCGTAGAACTCGGGCAACGCCTCGCCGATGAGACCCGGATCGATCCGGCCATCGTGATCGTGGAGGAGGCCGACGGTCATGAAGAAGCCCAGCGAGCGGATCTCGTCGATCAGGTCGCGCGTCTGCTGCATCGGAGACGACCCCAGTACCGCGTTGATGTTCACGCCGAACTTCGCGTGCTCTTGAAGAACCAGGAGACGCTTTTTGATTTTGCTCCAGCTCTTCTGGGAGACCTCGTTCGGTTCGAGGTTGTCCACGGACACCTGAAGGAGCGTGAGCCCGGCGTCATTCATCCGGTCGATCCACTTCTTGGTGACCGGGTACGCGTTCGAGATCGAGGTCACGACCATGCCGTGCGAAACCGCCCGCGCGACGACCTCATGAAGGTCGGGATGCATAAACGGCTCGCCGCCCGTCAACGTCACCACCAGCGTCCCGAGGGACGCGAGGTGATCGATGCGATCAAAGAGGACCTGCTTCGGGACCGGATCCGAGTAGTCGTCGTACTCGTTGCAGTAACCACACGAGAGGTTGCAACGTCGAATAACGACGAGCTGCACGAGGAGCGGTGACTCGGGCCGGAGCGCCAGCCCGGCAGCCCGCTTGGCGGTCTTCGCGAAGAGTTTGGGATCACGAGCGAGCGCAGGGACTCGATCACGCAGCTGGTCAAGCACCGGAAGCATCGAGACCCTCTAGCGCACCCGCGGTCCCGCGCAAGCACCCTCCCGGCGAACGAGCGGCCAACCGGCCAGTTTAATCAGAGCCGCGTCAGCGGGAAGAGGACCGTCAATGACGTCCCCGCGCCAGCTTCGCTCTCCACCTCGATCCGGCCGCCATATGTATCCACGAGCTGCTTGGTGACCGCCAAACCGTGACCGCGACCGCCCGGACGCGTTGTGAAGTAAGGATCAAAGATCCGCTCTTTCACTTCGTCAGTCATCCCGAGCCCATTGTCGCTCACGCGAATCGCCGCCTTTTCGCCGATCGAGGTCACCCGTATCGTGACGCGGCCTTCGTCACCACGGTCGGTGACCGCTTGGCCGGCGTTCAGGATCAAGTTCATCAGGATCTGACCGAGCGCCGCGGGATCGACGGTCACGAGCGGAGACCCCTCGAGCACCACTTTGATCTGCACGCCCGGGACGAGCTGACTCCGGGCGAGCCGAACAGACGTGTCAACGAAGCGGGAGAGGTCGCATGGAGCAGGAGGAGGTGCGCTGGTCGCCTCGTCGCCGCGCAAACGTTCCGCGAGGGAGAAGAGCGTCGACACCGCGACCTTCGCGTCTGCGTGGCTGTCCGCGAGCTCGACCAAGAGGTCGCTAACGTGGAGCGGGTCGGTCTTGATGTGCTTTTGCGCGGACGAGATCACGTCGCCCATGTACTCGATCAGGTTTCCGACCGCGGTGAGGTAGTTCCGCATCTCGTGACTGATCTGCGATTGCACCGCGCGCGCTGTGGTGGATGAGCCACCGCGTAGAATCCGGAGCTTGAGGTCCCGTATCGTGACCTGCGCGTGCACGTAGTCGATCGCCGCGCGTAGAACATCTTCCAGCTCTTCGTTCTTAAACGGCTTGGCGAGGTAGTGCATGACCTGGCCGCGGTTCACGGCATCAATCGCCGAGTGGATGTCCGCGTACGCCGTGATGATGATCCGAACGGTCTCTGGAGAGACGTAGCGAACTTTCTCGCAGAGCTCCGCGCCGGTCATTCCCGGCATGCGTTGATCGGTGAGCAGGACCGCGAAGTCGCGCTCCTTCAACATCTCTAGCGCTTCCTCTCCGCTGCTCGCGATCGAGATGTCAAACATCTCGCCGAACGCGTACTGAAGCGCGATCAGGTTGGGGCGCTCGTCATCAACGTAGAGGACGGGGAAGGAGCGGTATTCGACCGTCACCCTCAGAGAGTATCATGTAGCTAACGGAATCCGTATCCTGAACAGTGCGCCACCTAACCGCTCCGAGGTGGCGACTTCAATCCGCCCTCGGTGCTGGTCGACGATGTTCTTCGCGATCGCGAGACCAAGGCCGGTTCCTTCTCCACGACCACGTGTCGTCACGAACGGCTCAAAAATACGATCTCGCAGTCCTTGTGGGACGCCCGGACCCGAGTCCTCAACCGTGACGATGTAGTCACCTTCAGACGTGCTCGCCTTGATCGATATTGACCCTGCGTTCCCGACGCTCCGCGCAGCGTTATCGATGACGTTCAGAAAGACGTGGTTGAGATCTCCTGCGCGTCCATGACACGTCGCGTTCAGGTCGATCTCATGTTCCACGTGGACGCTCCCGGGAAACCGCGTGGACAACAATCGAAGCGACGCGCGCACACCGCGACCCGGCTCGAACTTCCCGTCGTCCTCCCGATCGACCCGCGCGAGATCCATCAGGTCGTGGGTCATCTCCTCGATCCGCTCCGCGCAGTCGTACATCACGGAGAACATCTCTTTGGTCGGCGCGTCCATCGCGGGCGCGAGTCGTCCTTGGACCGCGGGCAAGCCGCTCATCAAAGAGGTAAGCGGGTTCCGGATCTGGTGCGCGACCGACGTCGCGAGAACACCGAGGGTCGCGAGCCGTTCTTGATGCGCGATCCGACGCAGCGTCTCCCGCAGCCGTAGCTGCACATCGATCCGCGCGAGGAGCTCGCGACCATGGAACGGCTTCGTCACATAGTCGTCGGCTCCCGCCTCGTATCCCTCGAGGGTCTCGCTCAGTTTCCCCCGCGACGTCAGCAGAAGGAAGGCGCGGTCGCGCAGCCGCTCGTCTTCGCGCACCGCGCGGCAGAGCTCAAGCCCGGTCATGCGCGGCATTGAAACATCCGAGACGATCACGTCCGGCTGACGCTCCCGCGCCAACGCCAGCGCCTCCGCCCCATCTCGCGCCAAGAGCACTCGATAGACATCGCGCAGTACGTTGTGCACCAGCTCGCGCAGATCGTCGTTGTCCTCGACCACCAACACGAGCGGCGCGTCCTCACGCGGTTCGGACCGCGACTCCGCTCCCGCGAACACGTCGTAGGGCGACCCGGTCGACACGGGGACAAGGTGGCTGCGGCTCTCGGCCGGCGACGTATCCGCC
This sequence comes from uncultured bacterium, assembly GCA_938024995.1. Classification (GTDB taxonomy): domain Bacteria; phylum Myxococcota_A; class Polyangia; order Polyangiales; family Houyiibacteriaceae; genus CALJDU01. Next base: position 108,640 of record CALJDU010000019.1, on the reverse strand, counting down.
TCTCCGAGATCCAGCAGCGGCACCCGAAGCTCGAAGGTCGTGCCAACGCCGCGCGCGCTTTCTACAGAAACGGTCCCGCCGTGAAGCCGCGCCGCCTCCCGAACCAAGGCGAGCCCGACCCCGGTGCCCGCTTGCGTCCCGCTGGTCTGCGCGAAGCGCTCGAACACGTTGTCGGCCTCCGCCTGTGACATCCCTTCGCCGTCATCACGGACGGTGAAGACGAGCGACTCGTCCTCCTCGACGAGGCCGAGGACGACGTGACCGCCCTTGCCGGTAAACTTGATGGCGTTACTCACGAGGTTCGTGAGCGCGGTCTCGATCCAGCTCGCGTCGATCCCGATGGAGCGCTCGACGCCGCACTCCGTCGAGAGCGTGATCTCGGCGCGCTCAACCTCGGTGCTGAACGGGACCATCACCTCGTCGAGAAGCGCGCGCGGCGACACCGCGACCAGCTCGAGTCGCGCAGCCCCCGCCTCTGCTTTGGCGAGGTCGAGCATCTGGTTCATCAAGGTGAGGAGGCGCTGCGCGTTTCGCTCCATCGTGATGAGCGCGTTCTTCGCGCCGCCGGGTGGTTCTTGGCCACGCGCGAGGTCCTGAAGAGGCGTGAGCAAGAGCGTCAGCGGCGTCCGCAGCTCGTGACTCACGTTCGTAAAGAACTCGCTCTTCGACTGCTCGAGCGCGCGCACTTCATCGACGGTCCGCTCCAGCTGCGCGCTGGTTCGAGACAGCTCTTCGGTTCGCTGCTCCACCTTGGCCTCGACCTCGCGCTTCGCCTCGGTCAGCTCGCGAAAGCGATCGACGTGCTCGGCCGCGCTGCGATCGAGCGCGTCCGTGATGTCAGAGAGCTCGTTGACCCGCACGTCCAATAGCTTTCGCAGCTCCCACGCGCGTCCGACACCGAAGCCGCCGATGATGCCGAAGACGGTGAACGCTGCGATCGCGACGATCGGTGCGCTCAGGAACACGAGACCGGCGGCCGCTGCCCCACCAAAGACCGCCGCGAGGACCCACCTCAGCCAGCGATCCGAACGAGAGGTCCAGCGCAGCTCGTACACGCAGGCGTTAGCGCCGCGATGCATGCACTCTTCGTGGGTCACCTCGGCGGGAGCGATGTCGAAGACGCCGGCGACGGCTGCGTACTGAGCGGCGCGCGCACGGCAGACGTAGTCACTGGACTCTCGCGGGGCGCCCGCGATCGACTTGTAGACGAGCGTCGCGCTATCTCTTTGGAGATCACGAAGCGACACCTCGCCGACCTTGTTAACGAGCGCTGCGTACTTGACGACAGATCGGTACGCGAAGCGCGGGCTGTTCGAGGCGCGGAGGATCGCCCGCGCGAAACCGAGGTATCGGCGGGACATGCTGATTCGTCCGCAGCGCTGAAAGAGCATGGGATCGCCGAGCTGCCTATCGAGCTGCTCAAAGAAGCGCTCACAGAACCGGAGCGAGACCCACGCGTTGTCGTCTTCGCGGAGCGTCTCCGGTGGGGCGTCGAGCGACGAGAGCAGAGCGTCCACGCGGGCCGCCCCGAGCGCCTCATCAGCCTCGTGAACAAAAGGGCGCAAGAAGAGCGCGTGGACCTCATCGCGGAGCGCGTCCATCGACCGCACCATAGAAGAGCGCTCCGCCGGATACCAACGGATCCGGAGCCTTGGTCTTCGTCGGCTACACCTTTGGAGAAACGCCCGACGCGACAAACGCGGTCGTGAGCCCAAACACCGGCTCGCGAGACCACGCGCCAAGCGCCCCCGCGGCTGCCTTGACCGTCTCAGGGGTCGCGAGGTCTTCGTCGACTCCGTCCGCGATCGGCGCGAGCACGATCTTCGCGAAGGCCGGCGCGCCGATCATCACCGTGCTGATGTTGATCAAGCTGAGCCGGATGTCCTCGAAGCCCGCGGTGCGGAGATGAGTCGTGAGCTCGCGCCCGATGAACGGATTCGCGCCGCGTCGCTGGGCGGTCTCCTGACGCGCGGCGAGCACTTCTCGAAAGCCTGCGGGCGACGGATGAAGAAGGAGCGCGTCGTCGTCCGTGTCGACCAAAACGAGCCGCCCTCCCGGACGAACCACCCGCCGCGCTTCCCGCAACGAAGCGGTGACGTTTGGGAGATGACGAAAGACCAGCCGCGACATCGCGCCGTCGAACTGGTCGTCAGCGAACGGGAGCTCATGCGCGACGCCCTGAACGAAGCGCGCGCCGGGCACCGCTTCGGTCGCGCGCGCGATGAGCGTAGCGTCACGATCGACGCCGGTGACCGTCAGCCCGGGACGACTCGCCACGAGCCGACCCGCGACGAAGCCCGGGCCACAACCGATATCCAGCAACGCGCCGTCATCGAGCAGGCCGACCTCGCGAAGCGCCGCGTCCTCTTGCGTGGCGAGGAAGATCGCCTGCTTCTTGAGGCGCTCAACCTCCGCTTGCTCGTCGCGAAACTGGTCGACCGCGTAGGCCGCGTTGGGTTCCCCGCTCACGCCGAGCGCTCCATCGGCCGGCGCTTCTCAGACACGGCGCGGAGCCCGTAGCGATCGACGATGTAGTGGTAGTAGCGGTGGAGCCCCACGCGGTTCATGACGTAGTAGTTCGCGTTCAAGGTGTGCTCAAACCCAAGCGCCGTGAGCCGCTCGATGGGGAAGGAGAGCGGCGTCATCAGAAAGCGGTCGCCGGTCGTGGTCGGGCTCGGGCGCGTCGCGACAATGCTCGCCGCTTCGACCAGCGCGTCGTCTTCGGGTTGGCCGTGCACGGGGACAAGCCACGACGCGTTTAGCATCCACGTGAGGTTCAAGCCTGGGGTCGCGTTCTCGGTCACGACGCAATACGACGCTCTGCCGCTCCGGTTGACGACGCGCACGTGTCGGTCTCTCACCAGCCCCGCGCGGCGGAACTCGCGGCTCAAAGAGCGCATCTTGAGCCGGTCCGCGGTCAACGACACGGACGCCGCCATGGCGGGCCCGTAGGCGATCTCCGCGCCGCGTTCGATCACCAGACGTTGGCTCTCGCTGGTCCGCGTCTCCCGCGCGAGCTCTGGACGCGCGAGCTTCTCGGCGGCCGCGCCAGGGAGACGGAAGAGCCGAACGCCGCTCCGCTCCATCGCCTCCTCGGTACCGGAGAGCGAGAAGAAGCGGTTGTAGAACGCGTTCATCCGATCGTTGTTCTCATGAACGAAGAAGCTGACGAAGCGCGTCGTCGGGTGCGGCAGCATGAAGTCAAGCGCGGACATCTGGAGGTCGCCGACGTAGCGGAACCCTTCGCGACCCGTGACCCCGAAGTGCTGGGTCAGCCAGTTGTTCTCCCACGCGCGCATGACCGTAATTGTGCCGTCGAGCCCCCCCTGACCGTCGCAATGAACCGTCGTTCGGACGAGGTTGGCGGCGTCCGGCCTGGCCGCCACGCGGAACCCCTCTTCGACCTCAGCGCGAGCCGCGTTCATGTTCGTTTTCATGAACCCGTGAAGCAAACCGCATCGCTCGAACGTGTCCTCGATGCGATCGAACGGAATGTCCGGGAGCGTCGTCAGCGCGGGGTGGGCGATGGTCGTGAGCAGGTCCACGATCGCCGCGTCATCCGCGCGGCTCCCTTTTCGCTCCACGTGACACGTTCGCTTGCCGCGAACGACCCGAACGGTGCGCACCTCAAGGTCGCCGATGTCGATCTCGCGCCCCTTGTACTTCAGCTGGGCGGCGCCGAGCGGGAGGTCCTCCCAGACAACATCGTGGCGCTCATCGGTCAGAAACGACAGGCCCGTATACGACACGTCCTGCACATGCCGCGTCACTCGCTCCCCGGTCACCGTGTGGGTAAACGAAACGCTCAACCCGTTTGGCGCGTCGAAGCGTCGCTGCTGACGACGACGGCGACGGCGCACCAAGAGCGGGAGCGTCAACGTGACCGTGCTGCGGTGATGGTCGATGACGCGAACGTCGAACTCGTAGCTGACCGAGAACACTTCACAGCTCGCGCGCGCTCGCCCTCTGAGCTTCCCCACGACGTCTTGTCCGAGCGTCAGCGTGAAGGTGTCCTGCGTCTGACGCGTGACACGGCCGACGATGTCTACCGGCTCGTCCCGCTCCCCGCCGTTCGTTGTGCAAAGCGAAACGGGGACCTCCAGCGCGGTGATGACCCCGAAGAGCTTGTCGAGTCGCTCTCGCGAATCGAGCAGTGTGTAGTCGCGCGGATCCTTGTCGACGCCCTTGAGCAGGCGGAGCCGTACCCGAAAGCGGAGCGAGCCGCTCGGGAGACGACGGGAGGTGAACCCGATCACGGTCGCGCGACCCCGGCGGAGCGTCCGGCGCTCGCCCACCAGCTCAACACGCGCGAGCTCCAGTCCGGGCGCCATCGCGAACGTCGTCTCGATGCAACAGCTCTCATCGGAGATGTCCGTGATCGGGAAGATATTCGCGTCGGTTCCCTCGATGTCACCGTGGACCATCAACGCGAGCGGACGCGTCGCGCTCAACGTCTTGCGCGCTTTGACGCGACTCGAGAGGACCTCGGTTCGCGCGGCCGAGATCGGGGCGACCGCTTCGCCTCGCGCGTTGATGCGGAGGCCGTCGACCACGATCTCAAATGGCTCGTTCACATCGAGCGAGCGGATCACTGCGCGACCTTCTTGAACGCGCTCCGTATCGATCGGGCCGAGGTGCACAAACGTTTCGGCGCCGAGCCGCGTAACGTTCGTGACGTGCGTCAACAAATGCGGTTCGGCGGAGCCGACGACGACGACCGGAGCGAGCGTCCGACTGAGGCGACGAAGTAGCTTTCTTGTGTCTCCCCACACTGGGCGACGATAACACCGAGGGCGTACTCGCGTCCCCAGGTGACGACACCCAACGGCGGTTTCGATGAAACGCACCTGACCCTTTTGGAGTGCAACTCACCCCGGTTGCGGTACGCGATATTCTTTGTTTCCGCACCTCCGGCGCCATCGCCGCGAGTTCGCTTCGCTCCGGAACCCGCGCCTGAGCGCCTGTGCGGAAACGATATTCAGCGTTCAGCGAGACGATCAATCCTCATCACGCTTCTGAAGCTTGAGACGGACATTCAGGTCGAAGAGATCGCGGAACATCATCGCCTTCCGATCCACCGTCCACGATTCGAGCGTGACGTCATTGTCGGTGTCGAGCTGAAGCGTCACCGCGTCCTGTTTCACCTTCACGCGCAACCCTTCGATCTTGGCGCGGTGACCGCGATCGAGCGCGTCCGCGATGCGCAGAAGCGAAGCGAGCGTCGCGACGCGTCGTTGGTCTTTTCCGGAGAGCGACTTGTAGCTCGCGTGCGCGGAGCTCGGCACGCCGCGCCGATGGTACCGCGCGACCAACGCGACGAGTTTTCGATGGTCCCGCGACAAGCCGATGATCTCGCTGTTCTCGATGATGTACTGCGAGTGCTTGTGATGAGAACTGGGGTTCACGAAGTCGCCGACGTCGTGAAGGAGCGCCGCGACCTGGAGCACGCCACGCGACTCGACCGCGAGCTTGTGCACCTTGCGCGTGCCATCGAAGAGCTCGCACGCGAGCTTGCTCACCTGCTTCGCGTGGCGCTCATCAAAGTGATAGCGCCGGCCAAGCTGAAGCGCGGAGCTGATGAGCTTGTCGCGCTCCAGCGTGTAGTCCCAGACGCGGAAGTGCTTCCCGACGAGCTCCGCCGCGATCCCGTCCTTGAGGCCAACCCCAGGCACCACGATCCGACCGACTCGAGCCAGATCGGCGAGCGCCACGATGACGTAGAGCGCGGGCACGATCACGTCCGCGCGATCGCTCCGCAGCGACCACTTCTTCGCGCGCTCCGGTGAGCTCATCGTCTTCATCTCGGCGAGCAGCTCGCGCGCCGACTCGATCTTGATGGCCGGTGTTGACGACTTCTTGCTCGGACACAGACGCGCGGCCGCGACCAGGTTCCCGCCGGTTCCGATGACCTCATCCCAGTTCAATCGTCGTAGCGTTCGGCGATGCGGCGCGAGGACGCGGTCGACGTACTCGCGTACCAAGCTGTCCTGCTTGGCCGTGACCGCGGTCTCCGGCGTCAAGAACGCTTCCAAGATCCGCACGGTCCCGATCTGGAGAGACTCGGTGAAGCCGTCACGCTGCTCGTTCGATTCGTTGAGCTCAAGGCTCCCGCCTCCCAGATCGATCAGGAGGTTGCGCCCCTCGAGATCGATCTTCCGCTCGATCGCGGTGCTCATGAGTCGCGCTTCCTCCGCGCCTCCGATCGCGCGGAGCTCAATCCCCGCCTCGTCCCACGCGCGCTCCAAAAGCTCTTTGCCGTTCTTGGCGGAGCGCGCCGCGGCGGTGACGACCGCGCGGTACTCGTGAACACCCTGGTCTTCCAAGATGCCGGCGAACTCTCGCAGGGCCGTGATCGTTCGCTCGATCGCGTCCGGATCGAGCCTCCCGGTCTGAAAGACAGAGTGGCCCAAGCGAGTCGGGCGTCGCGCGGACTTCACCTCGCGTACGTCGTCTGGCGAACGGGCGTTGACGACCAACATGCGGGCAGCGTTCGAGCCCACATCGATAGCAGCAAAACGAGGCACGCCCGGACTATACCCGCGACCGTCGCCGCGCGCCGTGCGTGACGGTCGTGCGTGACGAGGAGCTTTCCATCCGTCGCGGATGTGATCAGGTCGATCCTAGTCGGTCAGGATCGAGACGACGTCTTCCGGGAGACGTATGGCGCGCATCCGAACCAGGTCGATGAGCGCGAGGGTGACCTTCGCCTCCATAAGGAGGTCGTCATCACGCCAGACGCGGTAGTCGACGCGGATCTGCGCGCGCCCGAGCTTCCCGACGTAGACCTCAACGTCGAGGGCGTCGTCGAAACGCGCCGGCAAGAGATAGCGCTGTTCTGCGCGGGCGACCGCCATTCCGATCCGGCGCTCATGCTCCAGATCGCGAAAGTCCATTCCGCGCTCTCGAAAGAACGCGACCCGCGCGTCCTCCAACCAGCGGAGGTAGACCGCGTGGTGAACGACGCCGCTTTGATCGGTGTCGCCGTACCCCGCGCGCAGCGAGTGGAGGAACCCGCCGCGAGGGGAGGGAGCCTCGCGCTCGATCACTCGGCGGCGTCGCGGTCGGCCAGCTTCTGCTGGACCTTGTTGTAGACCGCGTCGAGGTGGGTCAGCTCGTTCAGCTCGTCCTCGGGGATGGTGAGCTTGTAGGTGCGCTCGACGTCCGCGACGATCTCGATCGCCATCATGCTGTCGATCCCGAGCTCGGCGAACGGGGTCATGTCCGGGACCTCGTCGATCTCGGCGATCTCAGCGATGATCTCTCGGAGCTGGTCTTTCAGTTGGCTCATTCTCTGCTCTCCATTCAGTCGCCGCACGTGTCGCGACGCGGTCCCGCACTCAGGGGTGCGCGGCCAATTCTCCGCGCTCAAACATCAGCTTCGTCTTACGACGCTGTGCTTTCCCGCTGCTCGTTTTCGGTAAGGTGCCGACGGGCAACACGAGGACGCTCTTCGGCGTGATCCCGTGCTCCCGCGTAATGGTCTGGGCGATCTCGGTTCGCAGTCGCTCGGCGTCCGCGCGGTTGCCCTCGGCCGCGACGATGAGCTCTTCGACACCGTCGTTCATGACGCTGAAGGCGAACACGTTGCCGCGCCGGACACCGGCGAGGTCGCTGACCGACCACTCGATGTCCTGCGGATGATGGTTCGCGCCGCGGATGATGATGAGGTCTTTGACGCGGCCGCAGATGTAGAGGTCTTCACCCGCGAAGTACCCGAGGTCGCCGGTGTAGAGCCAGCCATCACGGAAGCCGTCCGCCGACGCTTCTTCGTTCTCGAAGTAACCGCTCGTCACGCTCGGTCCGCGGGTGATGACCTGACCGACGCGCCGCTCGCCGAGCGCGTTCCCGGCCTCGTCGATGATCTTTACTTCGTGCTTCGGAAAAGGCCTGCCGCACGCGACCAAGGAGAGCGGGTTCTCGACGTCGTCTCCCGCGGGTCGCGCGACCGCGTCTTGCATCGCGGCGGGATCGACCTGGTCGACCACCATCTCGTCGCCGAGCGGATGGAAGGTGATCGCGAGCGTCGCCTCGGCCATGCCGTAGCTCGGCAAGAACGCGCGCGGGTCGAACCCCGCCGGCGCGAGCTTCTCGGCAAACCCGAGCAGCGACTTCGCGCGAATGGGCTCCGCGCCGCACCCCGCGACGCGCAGCGACGAGAGGTCGAGCGACTCGAGGTGCCGCGCCTTCACGCGCTTGGTGAGCAGCTCGTAGGCGAAGTTCGGAGCGTAGGTGATCGTTCCGCGGTGCGCGCTGATGGTCTCGAGCCAGAGCATCGGGGAACGCGCGAAGCTCTCGGTCGGCAAGATCACGACGGGGATGTCGCAGACCAGCGTCCCAAGGACGAAACCGATCAGACCCATGTCGTGGAAGAGCGGGAGCCAGCTGACCCCGAGATCGTCGTCGGTGCGATCCAGCCCGTTCGGCCCGAGGAACGCGCAGGCGTTCGCGACCAAGTTCCGGTGCGTGACCATCACGCCCTTGGGCTTGCTCGTGCTGCCGCTCGTGAACTGCAGGAAGCAGAGATCCTCCGGCGCGATGGAGGGTGGCGCGTACTCGCCCTGCGGCTCCTCCGCGAAGATCACGGTCACGTCGCCGATCGGGGCCTCGACGCCGAGCGGGATCACGCGGTCGACGATCTCTCGGTTGCTCTCCATGCAGAGCGTCAGCGACGCGCCCGAGGTCTTGATAATGTGGGCGAGGACGTCCACGTAGCCGTCGACGTTCTTGAAGCTCGCGCGCGGAAAGATCGGGACCGGCACGACGCCCGCGACGACCGCCCCAAGAAAGCTCAGCACGAACTCGTGCGGCTCCGGGATCACCAGCGCGACGCGATCCCCTTTGCGCAGTCCGCGCTGAGCGAGCAGCGCAGCGCGTCGATGGGCCTCCGCTTCGAGGTCCTCGTAAGGGAAGTAGGTCTCTGTCCGATCGCGCGCGACGAACCGGAACCCGCGTCCTTCGCCTCGACGAAGCCGAGCCATCGCGGAGACCAACGTCAGGTCGTCCGGGGCGAAGCGAGGATCGTGAGCCACGGCGATACTTACGAGCCGCACCAAAGGTGTGTCAAGCACACGACAATATTGGTAATTTGGCCGGCCGGCTTGTTTTTAGGGGTCAGGTTGGACGCGCTGGTGAGGAGCCTGACGAACCGTGGTAGAGCGATTCGGTGAACCAGTGGGATGACCGACCTGTGCTCTGGCGTGTGGGGCTTGTGGCCGCCGCTTCTTTGGCGCTGGGAGTCACGTTGGGTGGTGTGACGCTGGCGGAGCCGCACCCGGAGCGCTTCGCCGACGATGCGGGCGAAGTGGAAGTAGACCCAGAGGCCGCGCCTGGAGCGCAGATCGAAGCAGAAGAGGAAGTCGCGCCCGAGCCGCGAGCCGAACCCGAAGCCGCGCGCGCGCCGGAACCCGAAGTCGCGCCGGAACCCGAAGTCGCGCCCGAACCCGAAGTCGCGCCCGAACCCGAAGCCGCGCCCGAACCCGAAGTCGCGCCCGAACCTGAAGTCGCGCCCGAACCCGAAGCGGCGCCCGAAGCTGCGCCGACCTCAACCGGCGACCTCACGGTCAAACACATTCGTCTCGCCTACATCCGCTGTCCCGGCGCTGAACAAGAAGGCCGCCTGCCCTGCCCGCGAGACGCCAACGCGGAGCAGGTCATCTGGAGCGCCATCGACGCCATCCCGCGTTGCGGTTCGTTTCGCGATCACGTCGGGACCTCCGACGTGCGGGTCCACTTCCGAGGCACGACCCGCGCTCCCGAGATCCGCTTCCGCGATTACCGCGAACCTGCGCTTCCGATGGGCGAGCTCCGCAGCTGCCTCAGGCGCTCACTTGGGGATCTCCGCACGACGATCCCTTCGTCGCACCTCGTGATCAGCTTTCGTTTTCGGGTCGAAGAAGCGACGCCGTAACGAGTTCGCTAGACGCCGAGGCGCATCGTGGTCGGCTCGGCACGCGGAACGTGACACGAGCGGCAGCGCGCTTCGTAACTCTCGGTCGCGCCGACCAGCACTTGTCCGCCGCCGCCCACGAGGCGCTGTGACCTTCCCGCCGGCGCGCCGCACTGGATGCAGATGGCGAGCGTCTTGGTGACGTACTCCGCGATGGACAGCAGGCTCGGCATCGGACCGAAAGGCTCGCCTTGGTAATCGAGGTCCAGCCCCGCGACGACCACGCGCATGTTCTGCTTTGACGCCAGCCGCTCCACGAGCTCGACAATCGAGGGGTCGAAGAACTGCACCTCATCGATGCCAACGACGCGGGTCTCGGGACGCACGGCGCGCGCGATCTCTTCCGCGCTGGAGACAACGACCGCTTCCATCGCGACCGCGGAGTGGCTGACGATCTTCGTCTCGGCGTAGCGGTTGTCGATCTTCGGCTTGAACACCTGCAGCGGTTGCCGTGCGATCACGGTTCGCCGCAGCCGTCGGAGCAGCTCCTCGGTCTTTCCGCTGAACATGGGTCCGCAGATGACCTCAATCCAACCGCCCTCGCCTCGCACGACGTGCATGCGGCTGGGTACTCCTGAGAGCTGTACGCGATCAAGCGATCTGGCCAGGAAGACGAAAACAGCAGCGTCGACGTGCGAGAATTTTACATTTCCCACCGATCGCCCGCGATCCGCGACGGTCGAGGCATCAATGAGGACCACTGGCCCATCCTCCCCTTCAACGTGATCTCCGCTTTTGCCCCGAGGAGCCGCTGTGCTAGCCTTGGGACGTGGAGGTGGTGCTCCGGAAAGTCGGCCGTAAACCCGGTCGAGCAGTGATAGGGAGGCTTTTGCGCCCCCCGCGGAAGGGTTCGGTCGTCGTGATCGAGTTCCCTGACGGCTTGCATGAGTACGTCACCACTCCAGTGAAGCGCATCCTTCGGATCTGCGGACGTGAGATCTACTACCTCCAGACCGCGAACAGTCGTTACCGACTCGAGGTGCGCTCCGGAGAGTCCGTCCCCGCCGAAAAGCTCGCGCGCTGATCGGACCGCTCAGTCGGGCGTCAGGTCGCGGAGCGCGGTCGTGAGCGCGTCGACGATCTTGCCACCATCTTCGGGGCGCCACGGTCCGCCGAACACCACTCGCTCGACCTCGCCCGCCATGGGCGTTTTCGTGATCGCGTACACCTGATCGTCATCCCAACGGAAGCGGACGATCGCGTCGAGCGGGATCGAGAACGACTTGGTCTCGGTCACGTATGAGGTCCCAAGTCGCGCGGTCACCTTGAGCTCGCGGGTCGTCATCACGACTTCCCATCCGCCGCGCTTGGCGCGTGCCCTTTTCGCGAGCCATCCCGATGCCCCGGCGAGCGGAAGAACGACGGCCAGCGCGAAGGGCCCGAACGCGTAGCAAAGGCCCGCGGTCGCCGCGACCGAGGCCGCCGACGCACCGAAGAGCGCGTCCCCGTCCAGTCCATCCACACTGCGAACCTTGAGGCGCGGGCGCGGATCGGAAGGGTCGCGGTACCCACGTCCCGTCTCGGTCGTCGGGCGCGTGATCTCGATACGCCTCATGTCAGGTCGTACGCGTCGTTGAGCGTCTTCGCGATCTCATCCGCGACGAGCTCCGGGACCTTCTCGAAGAGCGTCGTGCGCGCCCCCGTCTCGCTCACCGCCAACAGCTTCTCGTTATCGCCCCGGAATCGCGCGAGCTGCGCGAACGCGACTTGCGCTTCTGTGCGCTGACGCTTTGGCAAAAAGCTCTTGTTCTCCGCGTCCCAGGTCGTGGAACGCGCCACGATCGCTCCCTCCTCAACGACGAGCCAGTAGCGGTTCGGGACGAGATCTTGGATCAGCGTCGCGAAGAGCAAGCAGGTGTGCGGGATGAGAACGACCAACCCAAGAAGAACGGTTCGCTCACCTGCCAACACGCCCAACGTGATGGGGACCCAGAAGAGCGTCAGGAAAAGCGACCAAAAGACGTACTTCAGCAGCAGCCCAAACGGTTTCCCGCCCCGTCGCTTGGAGAAGCGAACGCTCGCGTTCGGGACCTGGTTCGCGTTGTCCCGGAAGAGCCCGCTGGCAGACGGCTCGTCGACATCGATGGCGAGCTTGCTCATGCGTAGGCGTTGTTAAGCGCTTCCGCGATCGCGTCGCCTTGGTGGCGCGGAAGAGAGGTGAAGATCTCCGCTACCGTGGCGCCATCACGGCGCGCGATCAGAGCGTCCGACATCGCGAAGCTATCAACGTTGCTCAGGGCGAGCTCTTGCGTCTGCGTCGTCGGCGCGAACTGCTGGAACTTTGGCTTCTTGGGATAGAGCCGCGAGGTCGCGACCAGAAGGCCGTTCTCCACCTTGATGGAGTATCGGTTCGGCTTGAGGAGCGTGATGATCAGTTTGACCGCGACCGCGAGGTGACCGATCGGGAAGACCATCATGAAGAGCACGGCGAGGGTCGGGAACGTACCCGAGACGAGGAAGCCGAGCGCGATCGCGTACCAGACCGTCAGGAACCCACACCACCCGAGGGTGAAGACGAATGCGAAGACGGAGCGCTTCTGCTGAAGCACGATCATCGCGTCGGGGACCTGCTTCGCGTTGTCTCGGAAGAGCACCTCGTCGCCCGAAGGCTCGCGGACGTCCATCGAGAGCGTGAACGCGGGCTCCCTCAACGCTTGTCGTGACCGATCCGGCTCGCCACGGGGCCTTCTTGCCCTTGGTACTTGCTGCCCCGCGCTTTTCCGTAGGGGCGCTCGCTTGGCGACACCATCGTGTGGAAGACGATCTGGCTAATGCGCATTCCTGGGTAGAGCTTCACGGCGCAGCGGCCGAGGTTGCTGAGCTCAAGCGTAATCTGGCCCTCGAACCCAGGATCGACGAAGCCCGCGGTGGCGTGAACGACAATCGCGAGGCGGCCGATGCTGCTTCGCCCTTCAACACGTCCGACCAGATCCGGCGGGATCTTCACGGTCTCCAGCGTCGAGCCCAGCGCGAACGCACCTGGCTGCAACACGAAGCCCTCGCCTTCCGGGACCTCCATGGGCTCCATGAAAGGCTCAAGGCTCGACGGGTCACGCGCGTCGATACACGAAATGTTGGTGAGCCGATAAATTACGAAACGCCGATCGAGCCGAAGGTCGATCGACGCCGGTTGGATCTGCAGGTCGGGGTCGTCGATGGGATCAACGACCAGGTCGCCCTTCGCGAGCCGCGCCTTCAGATCACGATCCGAGAGGATCATCGACGGTGGTGCTGCTTGCGCTCGCGCTCGACCTGCTCTTTGTACTCGACGCTGTAGCGAGTCCAAGGCCGAAGCTCGAGGCGCTTGATCGCGATGGGTTCGCCGGTGCCTTCGCAGACGCCGTACTCCCCTTCTTTGAGCTTCTCGATCGCGTTACCAATCTGGACGAGGAGCTTCCGCTCCTTGTCCGCGAAGCGCATGAGGTACGCCTGCTCCGTGTGCCGCTGGGCGACGTCCATTTCGTCGGAGAGCGGATCGACGTTGCTGATCGCGTCCGACAGGTGCTCGCCGAGCCCTTGCATCACGCGATCGCGCTCATCGAGAAGCTTTTCGTAGAGCGATTGCACCTGCTTCTTCGTCAGTTTCGAATCAGGGTGCGCGATCGGCTCAAACTCATCCGCCCGGATGCGCTTCTTCTTTTTCTTTGCGGCCATTCTTGTGTCGTTTCTCTCGTCCGAGTCCCGAATTTGGACCCGTCGTGGTGTCACAGCACGTCAGAGAACGCAATACGCCGCCACGAGGTTCGGTGAGATGCCACGAGTTTAAGCCAAAATCTGAAAGCGCAAGGGACACAAATCGTCTGATTGTCTCTTTGAGGCCGAATTGCCCCACGAACAGGGCAAAGAAATCGTGTCGTGGGTTTTCTGGTTGGCGGACGCGAAACGCTCTTGAAGAGTCACCTTCCAAGGCGCTACGCGGCTTCATGGCGAAAGCACCGCTCAGCAAAATCGTCGAGATGCTCTCGGACGCGGATGACGAGAAAAGGGTCGCCGCGGCTCTGGTGCTCGGGGAGATCAAGGCGCGCGGACCGGAGGTGCAGACGGGGCTCATCGCGCTGCTCGACGACAGCGGCCCGGCGCGCCGCTACGCGCTTCGAGCGCTCGCGCGGATCGGCGCCCGCAAAGCGAAGGGCAAGATCTTCCCGCTCCTCGCGACCCGCGACAAGGGAGTACGCGAGGCCGCGATCGCCGCGATCGTCAGCATGGGCGACGACGTCGTGACGACGCTCTCGGAGCGACGGGTCGAAGCGGGGATCGATGAACGGCGCGCGATTGACGCGGTCCTCGCGCAGCTCGGCGGAACGGACGCTTTTTCATCTCTGCTCTCTGGCCTCTCCTCCAGCAGCGAAGACGCCGCGGCGGCGTCCGCCTCCACGTTCAAGCAGACGCTGGAGTCCGCCGATCGACCGACCCGCGCTGCGCACCTCCGCGCGATCCTTCGCGCGCTGAACAACACCGACAGCGCGATCGCGCGGCAGACGCTCGTGAAAATGATCGGCTTCTTCCACGATCCGAAGACGACCCCAAAGCTCCTCGAGGTCGCGCGCGCCAATCATGAAGACGCGCGGGTACGGCAAGAGGCGTTGATCGCGCTGCGCTTCGCGGCTCGTGACGCGGACAAGAAGACGACGACGAAGATCGCCGGCGCGCTCGTGGACGCCGCGGAGGCCGAAGACCGCGCGCTCGCGCAGACCGCGCTCTTGAGTCTCGGGAGCATCCCGTTGCCCGCGGGGCTCGCCGAGCGACTCGCGGGGCTCGCGGCGCACGAGGATGACGGCCGCGCCACCTTCGTGATTCAGATGCTTGGCCACCGCGACGAAGCGGCTGCGGTGAACGCGCTGCTCGCGAGCCTGCAGTCGGGACCCCACCGGCGCATGGAAGCAGCTGCGCGCGCGCTTGAGAGCAAGTCCGGTCTGAGCGCGATGTTGGTTCAGGCGCTCGCGGACACAGACGACCCGCTGCGGGTGCGTCCGATCGCGAAGCTGTTGATGGCGCGACCCGACGACCTCACCACCGCGCAGAAAAAGAGTCTCCACGCTTCCATGACGTGGTGGATCGATGTCGACGACGGGGCGTTCACGCAAATGGCCGAGCTCGCGTTTCGGAAAGACAGCGCTGGAACCACCGACCTGCTGCGAGCGCTCCAGAAAAAGCTCAAGCGAAGCCCCAGCCGAAGCGACGAACGACTGCTCGCGTTGCGCGCGCTTGGCCGCTCACGCACCGCGACGCCGGAGGATCACTACGCGTTGGCGGCGACGCTGTTGATGGAGAGCGCGCTCGATCCGCGCAAGAGCGCACGCGCCAGTGACCCCGCCCTGAACGCCTTGCTGATGCTGTCGGGTCGCGGATTCACGGTCGGGCGCTCCCTCACAAAGGACAAGTCGCTCACCTTTGAGGCGCAGTACTACGTCGGGTTCCACTTCGCGGAGGCAGGGCACCCGCTGGGCGAAGAGCTGCTCGAACACGTGGCGCAAAAGGCCGGGCGGCGAAAGATCGCCAGAGACGCGAAGAACAAGCTGAAACTGCTTCGCTGAAGGTCGCTGTGCGTCGAGTGTAAGACCGCGCTCTGGTATAGTCCCCGAATGAGGCAGGTTCGTCTTCTCCCCTCGCTAACGGCTCTCTGCGCTGTCCTTTCTCTCGCGAGCTGCACTGGAGACATCGAAGACCCCAACTCGATGCGCCCTGACGATCCCTCGCGGCCTTGGCGTCCCGGTGACCCAGGTGATCCGCCAGCTGACCTTCCGGAGCTCGACTGCAGCGAAGTTCACCCCGGCCGTAGCCCGCTTCGCCGCCTGCGGGTCGATGAGTACGACAACGTGGTCGCCTACCTCTTCGGAGACACCACCGAGCCCGCGTCGCGTTGGGTCGACGACGAGCGCGGCGCGACGGAAGACGTCCGCGTCGTGAGCGAGCTGCTCGCGGAGCAGTACATGTCCGCCGCGGAAGAAGTGGCTGAGCGCGCGACCGGCGACCTCGACAGCTTGATCGCGTGTGACCGCGGCGCTGACGGGGACGACACCTGCGCGCGCCGGTTTATCGAGCGCATCTTGCCGCAGGCCTTCCGTCGTCCCGCGACCACCGCGGAGCTCGACGCCTACACCGCGCTCTACGAAACGCTCGAGACCGAGCAGAACTTCCGTGAAGCCATCCGCGCGGTGGTCGAGGCCGTGTTGCAGTCGCCCGACTTTCTCTATCGCGTGGAGTTCGCAGACAGCGCCAGCGCCGCGGTCGTTCGCCTCGATGGCTACCAGCTCGCGACCCGGCTGTCGTTTTTGCTCTGGCGCAACATGCCGGACGAAGCGCTCTTCGATGCAGCCGCCCGCGGCGAGCTCGACGACGACGCCGGGGTGGAGCGTATCGCGCGGATGATGCTCGCCGATGACCGCGCCGAGCCGGCCATCCAGGCGTTCTTCCACCACTACCTTGAGCTCGAAGAGCTGGAGACGGTGACGAAACAAGAAGAGGTCTTCCCGCACTGGAACGAGAACATCCCGCACCTCATGGAGCTCGAGACCGAAGCCTTCATCCGCGCGGTGATGATCGAGGGCGATTCAAGCTGGGAGACGCTGCTGACCGCGCCGTGGAGCATGATGAATGAGGAGCTCGCGAACTACTACGCCATCGGCGGCGTGAGCGGGGAAGAGTTCCAGCGTGTTCCTCTCGACCCCGCGCACTACTCTGGGATGCTCACGCAGGGCAGCATCATGGCGACCCGCGCGCGCGCCTACGCTAGCCACCCGATCGAACGCGGCATGTTCGTCCGCGGCAAGCTCTTGTGCGGCGAGGTGCCGGATGTGCCCGAGGGCGTCGAGATCGAGCCGCCCGATCCAGACCCCACGCTTACGACGCGCGAGCAACTCGCGGAGCACCGCGAGAACCCGGTCTGCTACTCATGCCACATCCAGATGGATCCGCTCGGGTTCGCGTTCGAGCACTTCGACGGTGACGGCCGCTACCGCGACGACGAGAACGGGCTGCCCATCGACACCACGGGTCAGATCGTCGACACCGACGTCGATGGTGACTTCGACGGCGTCGTCGAGCTCGTCTCGAGTGTGCTGGAGTCCGAAGGCGCACAAGAGTGCTTCGCCAGCGCTTGGTTCGAGTACGGACACTCGCGCGCGTTCGAAGACCTCGACGCTTGCTCGGTCAAGACGATCATGGATCGCTTCCGTGAAGGCGACTTCAACGTCCGTGAGCTCATCGTCGGGCTCACCCTCTCCGACGCCTTCCTCAACCGCGTCGTCGACCAGGACACCGTGACCGACTTGAGCGGCATGGAGGATTCAGAATGAAGAAGCGACTGACCAGGCGCTCGTTTTTGACCGGGGCGGGCGGTGTCGCGGTAGGCCTCCCCTTCCTCGACGCCATGCTCGCGCCACGGAAGACCCACGCGCAGGATCCGATCCCCAAGCGCGTCGTCTTCTTCTTCACCGCCAACGGTCCGAACCCCGAGCGTTGGTGGCCGACCAGCGGCGGCGAGCGCGACTTTACGTTGAACTCGTCGATGGAGCCGCTCGCGCCCTTCCGCGACAAGCTCCTCATTCTCGACAACATGCCGATGCTCACCGCGCGCGAACGACGCGGCGACGGCGGCAACGGTCACGACGTAGGCACCGCTCACTGCCTCACCGCGATGCCGATCGTCGCGGGCCCGATGGGCACCGGCGAGTTTGGCCACCTTTGGGATGGCACCGCCGGCGGGATCTCGATCGACCAAAAGATCGGGAACCACTTCGACGGGGTCACCCGTTACCGCAGCCTCGAGTTTGGGGTCCGCGCGCAGGGCATCAGCCAAGCGCTCCCGAGTCGCATCAGCTACCGTGGACGCGGCGAAGCGGTCGTGCCGATGCACACCCCACAGCAGGCCTTCGATCGCGTGTTTCAACCGCTGACCGCGGACGTGGCGGCGCAGGCCCGCGTACGGCGTCGTCGCGAGCTTGTCCTCGCTGCGGTGCAAGGCGACCTCGGGCGCCTGCGACCGCGCCTCGGCACCGCCGACCGTTTTCGCGTGGACAGTCACATCGCGAGCATCGGCGACATCGCGCGTCGCGTGGATGACCTCAGCGCGAACGTCTGTGACCTCCCGCCGCGCACCGAGGCCGGCGAGAACGCCTACGAGCAGCTCGCCGATCTTCAGGCCGACCTGATCCCGCACGCCTTTAAGTGCGACCTCACGCGCGTCGCCAGCATTCAGTACGCGAACGGCCAGTCCGGTGTCCGGCACACCTGGCTGGGTCACGACGACTACCACCACTCGATTTCTCACAAGGGCGACTCCGACGCGAACGCGCGCCGTCAGGTCAGCGAGATCGATCGCTGGCATTGCCAGAAGTTCGCGCGCCTCCTCGCCGGCTTGCAGGCGGTCGACACCGGCGACGGGCAGACGCTGCTCGATCACACGACGGTCGTCTGGGTGAACGAACAAGAAAAGGGCACCGGCAACACACACCGCTGGAACCGCATGCCGTACGTCCTCGCGGGAAGCGGCGGCGGCTTCTTCAACACCGGGCGCTACCTCGACATGGGCGGGCGCGGCCACGCGGACATGTTCGTGTCCGTCATGCAGATGATGGGGATGCCCGACACAACGTTCGGCGTGCGGGACCTCTGCATGGGTCCGGTCACCTCGCTTCACGCGTAGGCGCGAAGAAAAGGGTACGGTGCGATCATGATCGATCGCGCCGCTCACCTTCGAACCCGAGACGCCGAGCGTGAAGCGCTCTTGCCGCGGGCGCTTGTGCTGCTCGTGTGGCGGGGGAAGTCGCCCGTCGAACGAACCGCTGACTCAAACGCGAGCGCCATCGCGCTCTTCCCCTCCGAAGAGATCCCCGATCTCGTCCAATCCGCCGAGCAACGTGTGTTCCTGGGCATGCGCGGCGAGGATCCGCTCTTCGCCATCGACCTCCCGCGCGGGGCTACGCATGAGCTCCCTCGTGGTGCGTTCGCGGACGCGCGGACAGCCGGCCCCACGCTCAGCCCGTCCGACTTCGGGTTGCTTGGATACGCCCGCGGCATGATGCACTGGCACCGCGAGACGAGACACTGCGGGCGCTGCGGGGAGGCGACGTCCTCCGCACAAGGCGGCTTCGCGCGCGTGTGCGCGAGCTGTGAGCGGACGACCTACCCGCGCACCGATCCCGCGGTGATGATCCTGGTCACCCGCGGTGACAGGTGCTTGCTCGCGCGTCAGCCACGTTTCCCTCAAGGGATGTACTCCGCGCTCGCCGGCTTCGTCGAACCGGGCGAAGACCTTGAAGGCTGCGTCATCCGCGAGACCCACGAAGAGGTCGGGCTCGCGATCGATCGCGTGCGCTACTTCCGCTCTGACCCCTGGCCGTTCCCGGCGTCGCTCATGCTCGGATTCTTCGCGGAGGCCCGGAGCGAAAAGATCACCCTCGACCGTGATGAACTGGAGGAGGCGCGCTGGTTTACGCGAGACGAGCTTCGATCGCCGAACGGGTTCTTCTACCCACCCGCGTACTCCCTTGCGCATCATTTGATTGGTTCCTTCCTCGCTCGACCGGGCGACTGAACGGGAATCTCTCGCGTGAGTGGGCTGTTCCGCCTCCGGCGTCTCGACTCCGGCCCCCGCGGACATACACTCATGCGCATGCGAACGACTCGTTGGTCCGTTTCTTCCTCCTCGCTCCTCCTCATCCTGCTCTTCACGACAGGCGCGTCCTGCGGCGAGTCCCGCCCCGCGAACAACCCTCAAGGCGACAACGAAGGCGAGCGCGCGACGAACACAGGGGCCGCTGAGAACGCGGAGACGCCGACCACGACCGCGCCCGTCAGCGCCGAGGCCATCCCGCTCCCGCCGCTCCCGGAGCAGGCGGCCGAGGAAGCGCCCCCGCGACCCGCTCCGACCATCGGGAGCCTCGACAATGCAGAGGCCGCCCTTCGCGCCGGCTTCTATGATGAGGTCGCCGCCGCGCTGCCGAACTTGAGCAAGAACGGCGGCGCCGCTCGAGGAGCGCTCCTGCGCGCTCGGCTCCTGCTGACGCAGGGTCAGTATCGCGAAGCAGAGACGAGCGCGCGTACCGCCGCCCGTGAGGCGCGGCTTCGCATCGCGGCAGAGACGCTGCGAGGCGAAGCGCAGATGGCGCGCGGAGCGCTGGACGAAGCGGAGCGAACGTTGACCCCCTTGGTCACCGAGGCGGGCGCGCACCGCGCGATGATCATGCTCGGGCGGCTCCAGGCGCGGCGAGGACGAACGGTCGAAGCGGAGAACGCCTACATGCGACTCATCTCGGCCTACAACAACGACGCGATCACGTCTCGCGACGCAGAAGGCCTCGGGTACGTCGGCATGGCGGCCTGGGGACTCGACAGCGCGCAGGACGCGAACTCGGCGTTCCAGGAGTCAACCCGTGCCAATAGCGAGCTCCCAGAGGTTCACTATGAGTGGGCTCGACTCTTCTTCGCGAAGTACGACACCGGCCACGCGGAAGAGAGCCTGAACGAAGCCCTCCGCATCAACCCCAACTACCCCGAAGCCCTCGAGCTCATGGCGCGGGTCCGGATCGATCAAGCGCACGACTTTGTCGCGGCCGAGGAACTCATCGGGAAAGCACTCGCGGTCAATGAGAACCTCGTGAGCGCCTACGTCACCTCCGCGGGGATCGCGCTCCGCGATCTCGACACGGCGCAAGCGAACCAACACATCGGGCGCGCGCTGGCGATCGACGACAACGATCTCGAAGCGCTCAGCGTTCGCGCGGGCATCGCGTTTCTCGCGGGAGACGACGCCGCGTTCGACCGCGCCAAACAAGAGGTCCTTCGACGGCACTCCACCTACTCCGAGATGTACACGATCATCTCGGAGTACGCGGAGTGGGAGCACCGCTACCCAGACATGGTCGCGATGGCGCGAGAGGCAACGCAGCTCAACTCTCGTGACGCCCGCGCGCACGCGACGCTCGGGATCAACCTGCTCCGGATGGGCGAGGAAGCGGACGCGCTCGCGGCGCTGCGGGAAGCGTGGCGACGCGACCGCTTCAACGTCCGCGTCTTCAACTCGCTCAACCTCTACGATGACGTCATCCCAGTACAGTACGAAGAGTTCCCGAGCGGGCCCTTCGTCTTCCGGATGCACAAAGAGGAGCGCCCGATTCTGGAGCGCTACGTCCCGCCAACGCTCACGACCGCCTACGCAGACATGCAGCGTCGCTACTCGTTCACGCCCGAAGGCCCCGTCCGTATCGAAATGTTCGCCGATCCTCAGCACTTCAGCGTGCGCACCGTGGGCCTCCCGAACCTCGGCGTGCAGGGCGTCTGTTTCGGCAAGGTCGTGACCGCGCTCTCGCCGCGCGGCGGTCCTTTCAACTGGGCGCAGATCACCTGGCACGAGCTCGCGCACGTCTTCCACATTCAGCTCTCGCAGAACACTGTGCCGCGTTGGTTCACCGAGGGCCTCGCGGAGTACGAGACCATCATCGCCCGCCCCGAGTGGCGCCGAGAGATGGACCACGTGCTCGCGGACGCGCTCGCGAACGACGCGCTCCCCCCGCTTCGCTTGATGAACCGCGCCTTCACCCGCGCCAAATCGGGCAACGAGATGATCACCGCCTACTACGCGAGCTCGCAGATCGTGAAGTACATCGCGGAGACCCACGGGTTCGACGACGTCGTCGCGATGCTGCGCGGATGGGCCGCGGGACATGAGTCGCCGCGGGTCGTGCAAGACGCGCTCGGGGTGAGCATCGACGATCTCGACGCGGCGTTTCGGGCTCACTCCCGGCAACGGCTCGCGGCGCGCGCCAATGACTTCCGGGTCGACTTCGGGCGCTACCGCGAGCTCGAGCCCCTTCACGCCGCCGCGCAGCAAAACGAGAACGACGCGAACGCGCAAGCGGAGTACGCCGCCGGGCTTCTCGCGCATGGACAAGCGGAGCCGGCGACCCAGGCCGCTACCCGCGCGATTCAGCGTGAGGAGAACCAGCCGATCGCGCGTTTCGTGTTGGCGCGCATCGCGCTCGCGACCGGAAACGGTAGCGCGGCGCTCGGCCATCTCCGCGCGATCATCGCCGGAGGCAAAGACGGCTACGAGGTACGGTTGCTCCTCGCGCGGGGTCTCCTCGCGGCCGAAGACAAAGCTGGCGCGAAGCGAGAGCTCGAAGCCGCGGTCGCGATCGACGGTGACCGCAAAGAAGCCTGGCAGGGGCTCTACGAAATCGCGCAGTCGAACGAAGACGCGGATGGATCGCTACGCGCGCTGACCCGACTCGCGGAGCTCGATGAACACAACCGCGCGTACAACGCGACGCTCCTCAGCAAGCTCGAGGAGCTCGGTCGGTGGGTCGACGTCCTCCGCTTCGGCGAGATTGGAGTGCACGTCGATCCCGCGCGCGCAGAGACGCACCGGCTCCTGGGCGAGGCCTACGCGCGAGCGGGCCGAGGAGCAGAGGCGCTCCGCGAGATGGAGTCCGCCACGCTCGCGAACCACGAGGCGCCAGGACGGGTTCACCTCGGACGCGCGCGAGCCCATCTCTCCATGGGCGATCGCGCGGCAGCGGAGGAAGCGGTCCGCGCGGCGACCCAGTCAGACGCTTCTCTCGCGGCGGACGGCCAAGCGCTCCTTAACCCGTAGCTCGCGCAGGCTCCTCAGAGCTCAGAGCTTCTGCGAGCGGAAGTAGTCGAGCAACGCCGGCACACCTTCCTGTCGGTCCAGCGCGACGACACGTAGCCCAAGCGACGTGAGCTCTTCGCACACCCGTTCGTTGTTCTTCGGATCGCCCCACGCCACGCACAAGCACTTCGGCTTCGAGATGTGGACGGCCACGCTGAACCCTTCGATCACGACCCGTCCATCGTCCGAGGAAACCACGATGACGTGGGGGTCCAGCATGATGCCCGAGAGCGCCGTATCCGTATCGCTCGCGGAGACGATGGCGACCTTCTCGCTCCCGAGCGCCAACGAGACCCGCTCCGCGAGGGTCGAGGAGCCCGCGACGATGAGCGCGCGGACCAAGCCCGCGGTGCTGGGCGCGCGTAGCGTCGCGTTTTCGAAGGGATCGAAGCGCGCCTCGATCTGCGCTTCGATGGTCAGCTCGAGCGGCGGGAACTCGAGCGCCCCCTCCGGCGACAGAGACAAGGGACCCAGGTCTTCGCCGAGCGACGCCATCAGCGTCCCGATGCTGGGTGTGGCCGCCGCCGTGCTCTCTTCGCCGGAGAGCGGTGGAGGCGTGATTGGTTCCGCCGGGGGCAGCGGCGGCGCGGTCGGCACCTCGAGCGGTACCCCGAGCGGCTCGTGCAGCGGAGCGCTTGGCTCGTCGATCGCTTCCGCGTCGTCGCTTGCGGGCGCGTCCGCTTTCGGGGCGTCCGAGCTGGCTTTCGACATCATCACGATGATGTGGGTCAGGCGCTCCGTGACGGTTTCCGCGAGGTCACCGACGTGCGCGCGAAGAACGTCATGCAGGCTCCCGTTGACGAAGAGCGCGAGCTCAAGCGCGTCCTCCGGAAGGCGACCAGTCGGCTCTCGCTCGAGCGCCTCGAATAGAACCTCGGCCGCCGTGTTGGGCTCCATGAAACCCTCGAGGGTCTCTCGGACGAGGTGAAGCGTATGGTCGGCGAACGACACTTCCCGTAGCTTGCCCAAGCGGAGGGCGATACGCCATGTTTTACGGGTGGTCCGGCGCGTGTCACAAGACAACGAGATGACTGAAGCGAGCACACCGTCACGTGGCCGGGCCGCACAGCGAGCAAAAGGCGAAGCGTGAAGCCGCGGTTCTCGATCCCGACTCGGATCTTCGTGGCGTTTTCGCTCGTGCTCACCGCGTTCGGAGCTGTGACCATTTTCAGCGTCGTTCAACACGAGCGGACCGCGCGGAGCTTGCGTCTCCTCCATGAGGGATACCTCCCGCTCGCGCTTACGCTCGGCGAGGCCAAAGCGACTCAGGCCGTTTTCGCGACCCTCCTCGATCGCCTCCGCGACGAAGATCGCGACACTGGCCGAACGCAGTCGTGGCTCAACGCCGCGCGACAAGCCCGCCCCGCCACCTTGCGACGCGTCTTCCACGGTCTTGAGAACGCCGAGCGGCTCGCCCCGGATCCCACCGAGACGGCGCGTGTTCGCGAAGAGCTCCAAGAGGTGGAGACCACGTTCCGAGAGACCAACCAAGCGTACGACGATCTCTTCGCTGCGTTTCGCGGCGGAGAAGAAGCGGAAGCGCGCCAGCTCCTCGTGGGCGTCGAGCAACGCGAGCACGCGATCCAACGCAACTATCGCGACGCCTGGCGCGCGATACAGGAGCGCATCGCGACCACCAGCGCAGAGGCAGGCGAACAAGAGCGCTCCTCCGCCGTGATCCTCGGCGTTATGACGATCGCTGCCCTGATGCTCGGGATCATCGCGACGTGGTGGTCTCAACGCGTGCTCAAACCGCTCCCGCGCCTCTACGAGCGCGTCGCCTCGGTCGCGCAGGGCGACCTCTCGCGTGTGATGGAAGACGAGCGCGACGACGAGCTCGGGCGCCTCAGCAACGAGTTCGAACGCATGGTCGACGCGCTCGCGACGCGCGACACGCGGCTCCGCGGATTGCAGCAGCTCCAGGAGCAGATCCTCGGGAACCTCCGCGCGGCGATCCTCGTCGTGGAAGACGGTCGCCTCCGGCTCTCGAACGCCGCCGCGGCCCGCGTGCTGGCGGTCGACGAGACCAGCGAGGGCGTGAACATGGACGCGCTCGCGATCGGTGAGCTCGCAGAGTTCACGGACGCGGTGGAGCGCGCAGGGAACGGCGGCGACCCCGTCACCTTGGACGCGCAGCCGTTTCGCGACCGCGTGCTCGACGTGCTGGTCACGCCCTTCGGGGATCGCGACACCGTGTTGGTCGTCGCGGACGACGTGACCGACGCGCTCAGCACAAAGGCCCGGCTGATTCACTCGGAACGGCTCGCGGCGATCGGTCGCATGGCGGCCCACGTCACACACGAGGTCAGGAACCCGCTCTCGAGCATCGGCTTGAACGTCGAGATGCTCGGGGACGAGATCGGGGCCGGCAACGCAGAAGCAGCGGCGCTCATGCGCGCGATTCAAGACGAGATCGATCGGCTCGCCGGGATCACCGAGGAGTACCTTCGACTCGCCCGCTTGCCTCAACCGCTCCTTGAGCCAGAGGACCTCGGCGAGCTGCTCGAGTCGGTCGCCCTCTTCGTCGCCCGCGAGATGGAGGCGTCGCGCATCGAGCTCACTCTCAACATTGATGAGGAGCTCCCGACGGTCGCGCTGGACGAGCCGCAGCTCCGTCAAGCGCTGATCAACCTGCTCCGAAACGCGCGCGAGGCGATGCCGGGCGGCGGCGAGATCACGGTCACCTGCGCGGCCGCCGATGATGTCGTGAGCGTCTCGGTGAGAGACCAAGGAGACGGCGTCGACGAGGCCGCCCGCGCAATGATCTTTGACCTGTTCTTCACGACGAAGGATCACGGAACCGGTCTCGGCCTCCCGCTTACTCGTCAGATCGTCGTCGCGCACGGAGGCGACATTGAGTGCGTCGTGGACGACGAAGGCACCACCTTCACCTTCTGGCTCCCCGCCGCGAAGAGCGAAGCCGTTCCGAAGAGCGCGTAGCCCGCGACCCACATCTCGCTGTTCTCACTGCCTCCGGCGCGCTCCTCCTGTATGGTACGCGACTGACGATGCCCGCTTTGGGCGCAACGCCCGCGGGCACCGGAGAGTTAGATGAAGAGCCGCAGCGATGGTCGAAGCTTCGACGCCCCCCGACCGATCAGCATTGAGCTTGGGATCCAGCGCAACCCAGAAGCATCGGTCCTGTACAAGTGCGGCGGGACGACCGTTCTGATCGCGGCGTCGATCGAGTCACGGGTGCCGGACTGGATGCGCGACAGCGGGCGCGGTTGGATCACGGCGGAGTACGAGATGCACACGCGGGCCAACCCGCAGCGTCGTCGTCGATCGCGTAACGGCAAGGTCGACGGCCGCACGCAAGAGATCCAGCGGCTCATCTCCCGCTCGCTTCGCGCGGCCGTCGACCTCAAGAAGATCGGCGAGCGCATGATCACCATCGACTGCGACATCCTCGACGCGGACGGCGGGACCCGGACGGCCTCGGTCACCGGTGGATGCATCGCGCTCGCGATCACGCTCGACGGGCTCCGCAAGCGCGGCCTCGTCACGCCAGGGTGCCTCCGCGAGATGGTCGCCGCCATCAGCGTCGGTCTGGTCGACGGCGGGCCTCTCCTTGACCTCTGCTACGAAGAGGATCGTGACGCCGAGGTCGACCTCAACGTCGTGGGCACCGCGGGCGGCGACTTCGTTGAGGTTCAGGGCACCGCGGAAGGCGCGCCGGTCAAGCGCGCGATGCTGAACCAGATGATCGACATCGGGCTCGGCGCGATGCCCGAGATCGTCAAAGCGCAACATGACGCGCTCAAGCGAGCTGGCGTCGATGTTGCGCGTCTGAAGGCGTAGTTAGCGAGAAGCGCGCGCTGCCTCTTTCGAGCCGCGCGCAGCCGCTCAGGCTTCGGCGCCCGCTCGGTCTTCGCGCATGTGGCAAGACTTGTACTTTTTGCCGCTCCCGCAGTGACACGGATCGTTGCGGCCAACCTTCGGCGCTTCCCGCTTCACCGTCCGCTCAACCGGAGCCGCTGCGGCCGCTTCCGGCGCGACCTGTCCTCGCTTCACCGCGCGGCGACGGTCTCGACGGCTCATCGCTTGTGGCTGCTGCTGCTGTCCGCCGTTGCCAACCGCGCCGGCCGGCACCGCCTGACCGCGCGCTTCCTGCTGCTTGACCGACGCTGAGCGACGCGCCTCGATCGACTTCTGGCGCTCTTCGGCGGCTTGACGGCGCTGCTCTTCGAGCCGCTTGAGGTCTTCTTCGCGAACCTGCTGCACCGTGAACATGTTCCGGATGACGCTCGCCTTGGTGTTGACGGTCATGGCCCCGAACATCGAGAAGCCTTCCTTCTTGTACTCCTTCTTCGGATCGCGCTGGCCGTAGCCGCGCAGCCCGATTCCGTCGCGGAGCTGCACCATCGCTTGGAGGTGCTCGATCCACTGACGGTCGATCTCCTTGAGGTAGAAGTTCCGGAAGAGGCGCAGGAAGTTCTCGGGACGGAAGTCGTCCACGCGCTTGACGAGGATCGCTTCCGCATCGTCGTAGAGCTTCGTCGCGATCGCCTGGCGGTCCGCGATGTCATCGATCCCCGAGAGCTCGAAGTCGAAGATCTCCTCGTACTCGTCGACCAGCGTGTCGATGTCCCAGTCCTCGTAGTGCTTGTTCTCGGGACAGGTCTTTTCGACGATCGCGCCGATGAGCTCGTCGGCCATGTCGAGCATGCGCTCGTATTGCTCGGTCAGCGACATGCCGACCTCTTCGACGAGCATCTCAAAGACGCCGGCCGGATCGTCTTCCCACTTCGCGAGCGGAACGACGCACCCGAACCAGGTGTAGACGTCTTTCTCGAGCGCCGCGGTGCGGACCTTGTCGAGCGTGTGCAGGTCCGCCTCGAGCGCGATCTGTCGGGCCTTCGCGATCTCCTGCGGCGTGTTGTCCACCGCGAGGACCTTCGCGGAGTGAAGCTTAACCATCTGCTCAAGGATCGGTTCGGCGCGCTTCTTGAGCTTCTCGTTGGCCGAGGCGACCAGGCGCTGAGGGACCTGCCCTGCCTTCTTCTCTTCGTCGGTCAGGACCGTGCGGTACTCGCCGCGGAGCACCTGCTTGCGCAGCGTGTAGATGCTCTTGCGCTGCTGGTTCATGACGTCGTCGTACTCGAGCAGGTTCTTTCGGATATCGAAGTTTCGCTCCTCGACCTTCTTCTGGGCGTTCTCGACGGACTTGGTCACCATGCGGTGCTCGATCGGGATGCCCTCTTCCATCCCGAGGCGGTCCATCAAGCCTTGAACCTTGTCGCCGGCGAAGATCCGCATGAGGTCGTCCTCAAGCGAAAGGTAGAAACGAGAGCGCCCCGGATCGCCCTGACGACCGGCGCGGCCGCGAAGCTGGTTGTCGACCCGGCGTGACTCGTGGCGCTCGGTACCGATGATGAAGAGCCCGCCGCGATCCTTGATCTCTTGGCCCGCCTTCTTGCACTCGTCCTCGAGCTCGATCGTGCGCGCCTCGATGAGCATCGCGAGGTCTTCCTTGTTGGCGAGCGTCTCGGGGTCGGCGTCGCGGATGACCTCGACCTCGGCGATCATCTCTGGGTTTCCGCCCAAGATAATGTCGGTACCGCGGCCGGCCATGTTGGTCGCGACGGTCACCGCGCCGGCGGTCCCGGCTTGCGCGACGATGTACGCCTCGCGCTCATGCTGCTTCGCGTTGAGGACCTCGTGCTTGACGTCGCGCTTCGCGAGCAGGCGCGCGAGCGCAGCGGACTTCTCGACGCTGGTGGTGCCGACGAGAACCGGCACGCCACGTTCGACCGCCTTCTCGATCTCGTCAGCGACCGCGCGGAACTTCTCGCGCTCGGTCTTGTAGACAAGGTCATCTTGGTCGTCGCGTACGATCGGCTTGTTCGTCGGGATGACGACCGTGTCGAGCTCGTAGATCTTGTGGAACTCGGTGGCCTCGGTGTCCGCGGTTCCGGTCATCCCGGACAGCTTGTTGTAGAGGCGAAAGAGGTTCTGGAAGGAGATGGTCGCGAGCGTGACGCTCTCGTCCTGAATCGGGACGCGCTCCTTCGCCTCCACCGCCTGATGGAGCCCGTCCGACCAGCGGCGGCCCGGGAGCACGCGGCCGGTGAACTCGTCGATGATGAGGACCTCGCCGTCGCGGCTGACCATGTAGTGCGTGTCGCGCTGGTAGAGCGTGAGCGCGCGGATGGACTGCTGAAGAATGTGCAGCGACGCGAGGTTGACCGGATCGAAAAGGTTCTCGGTGTCCGTGATGCCTTCGCGGAAGAGCACGCGCTGGGCGTGAACGATGCCTTCTTCGGTCAACGTGGCCTGGCGGGCCTTCTCGTCGATCTCGTAGTGCTCGTCCTTGCGGAGCTTCGGGACGAGCTGCGCGATCTTCATGTACTTGTCGGACGCGGTCTCGCCCGGACCGCTGATGATGAGCGGGGTACGCGCTTCATCGATCAGGATGGAGTCGACCTCATCGACGATCGCGAAGTTCAGCTCGCGCTGCGCGTAGTCGTAAATGCTGAACTTCATGTTGTCGCGCATGTAGTCGAAGCCGAACTCGTTGTTCTGCC
Source organism: uncultured bacterium (assembly GCA_938024995.1). Taxonomy (GTDB): domain Bacteria; phylum Myxococcota_A; class Polyangia; order Polyangiales; family Houyiibacteriaceae; genus CALJDU01. The sequence continues at coordinate 79,536 of CALJDU010000019.1, read as the reverse complement.
CGTACGTAATGTCGCAAGCGTAGGCCTTCTTCTTTGGCGCGTTTCGCATCGAGGGCACGACGACCCCGACGGAGAGCCCTAAGAAGTTGTGGAGCTGCGCCATCCACTCGGCGTCACGTTGCGCCAGGTAGTCGTTCACCGTGACGACGTGGACGCCCTTGCCGCTAAGCGCGTTGAGGTAGCAAGGGAGCGTCGCGACGAGCGTCTTTCCTTCACCGGTCCGCATCTCGGCGATCTTGCCTTGGTGCAAGACGATGCCGCCGATCATCTGGACGTCGTAGTGACGCATCGCGAGGACGCGCCGGCCCGCTTCACGAACGACCGCGAAGGCCGGGACGAGGAGATCATCCAGCGTCGCGCCGTTGTCGATCTTTTGCTTGAACTCACCGGTCTTCGCCTGGAGGTCCGCGTCGCTCAGCTTCTTGAGCTTGGACTCCTGCTGCGCGATCGCGTCGACCAGCGGGCCGAGCTTTTTGATCTCGCGATCGTGTTTGGTACCGAAGAACTTCTTCAGGGCCGAGCCGAACATAGAGGGACGCTCCAGGGTCGCGCAGATGGCGGACGCTCTCGCCCGGCCGCCAGCGCGACGTAAAAGTCACACCGTAAAATCATCCTGGCCCGCGGCGGTTGCTCTTGGGCCCGAATTGCCGGGAATCTATAAGGTGAAGGCTGGCTAGGCGCAATGCCGACGGGCCCGAGAGAGCGCTCGAGAGGTCGCTTTTACTGACTTTTCGGCGATTCACGAAGCCATGCAGCTGCGCGCCATCACGATCGAGGCGACCGCGGCAAAGACGCACGTCACGAAGAGCGCTGAGGCGACCACGCTCAAGGTCATTTTCAAGGTCCTTGACCCCCCCGCGACATCGTCCATTCCTGCCTCCGTCAGGAGCGCGCGCGCGTCTCGATTCGCGCGCAGCCCGTGCCGCGTCAAGATGACCGAGGTGACGATCCCGAGCAGGAGGATGAGCGCCGCGACAAAGAGCCGCCAATTCGAAAACGAACCCGTCGCCGGGAGCTGAGCTCGACTGCTGGACGCGTTCGGGAGCGCCAAGAGCGAGAGCTCGGCGTCGGCGAGCAAGTAACGATTCGCGAACCGATCACCCACCGCGGCGTCTGCGATCGCGCCGCTGCCGTACCCCCGCTCACGTGTGAACTCCGCGATGCGCTGACGCGTTCGCGCCGCCTCCTCGTTTGGTGCCGCGAGATAGAACACGACCGTCGCTGGCTCCGCACCGAAGAGACCGACCCGAGCCTGCACGCGGTAGATACCCGGCCGCGCGGGGAGATCCGCGGGCCACTGGAAGCCGTCGCGGAGCGGGCGTTGAAAGCTGCGCACCCAGCGCTCGTCATAGAAGATCGCGTACGCGACCGTCGCCTCGTCGCGTAAGTGCTGCACCGCGATGCGCGGAAACGCACGCGAGACAGGCTCATCAACCGCGAGCGAGGGTACCGCCATCTCGACCGGCACGATGATCTCGCGCTGTCCAATCGCGTCCTCTCCATTGGGCTCCCTCAACACGGCCAACGTCAGCGCCGCTTCAGATCCCGCGACCACCATCTCAAGCTCGGCGTAGGCGGCTGGTTCGTCCGCGGGAAAACGCAACATGGTGACGCCTCGGAGCTCCCGAGCGCCGAGATGGGCGAACGGTTCGCCGACCCATACGAGCGCTTTGCAAGGCAGCTCCGGCGCGCAGCTCCCGTGGAGGAAACGCAGTTCAAAAGGAGACGGCACCTCTCCCGTCGCGGGCCGGAGCGCGAATCGCTGAAGCTCGGTTTGAAGATGACCACGCGCGGTCGCGCGCTTCGCGTTCGCGACGACGTGCACGTCCCGCGTCACGACAGACTCGGGTTCGTCGGTCGTGACGCGAAGGGTGTAGCGCCCCGGAGACGCGGGCGCGCGGAGATGAGAGAGCCACACCCCGCGCATCGAGTGCGTGGTCGTCTCGTCCGCGAAGGTGACAACGATATCGCCGTCGTACTCATCCGCCATGACCCCCGTCAGCCCGCTCACGCGGACCCCGAAGTCGGAGCCCGGCAGCACCTCCTCCGGCGCGTAGATCTTCACCTCGATCGCCGCGGGTTGCGGCTCTGCGAGCACGACACCGATCACGAGCGCCGCGACGAGGCTCGGGATGATGATACGGATGACGCGATCAGTGAGGGTCACAGCCTTGAGCGTACACAAGCGTTTCGGGACGCGAGCTACATGATCGGCGTCCCGTCACAAACGCCCTCGGCGTCGCACCTCCCAGGGCAGGCGGTTCCGGACGGGCAACACGACGAGCCGGCCTCTGCGTTCGTCCAGTCCCCCACATCCATCGAGGGATCACACGTCTGACAAAACGACAACGGGTTGTGCTCCCCGTCAGCGAAGCACAGGCCACCGATGGTGCAGTCGCAGGACGAGCCGCAGACCCCCCCTGAGCAAAACTCACCGCTGCCGCACGCGCTGCGGTCACTCGCGGCCGACCACGAAAGAGTGCTTCGTGCAGGATCACAAACCTCACACGCGCCACCGGTCGCTCCGCTCGCATAGCAAACGCCGCTGATGAAGCAGTCACAAACGCTGCAGACGCCACCGCTACACCGACCACCGGCGCACGTCTCCCCACCATCCATTGGCGAAAGCGCGGTCGACGAAGCGGGCTCACACCTTCGGCAGTCCATCGGTGCCAGGTCGCGCTCACCGGACACGAAGCACTCGCCGTCCTCGAAACAATCACAGGTCGGGTCACACGTTCCCGCGATGCAGTGACCGGACGCGCACTCGGTTCCGTCTGCGCGCGGCGACCACATCGACGTGCTCAACGCGCTGTTGCAGATCCCGCAGCCGTCCGGCGAAGGGGCCCCGTTTGGACGGCAGCCGATCCCCGTAATGTTGCAGTCGCAATCCTCGACCGGCGCGCATACGCCGGCGATGCATACACCGAAGCCGCCCATGCACGAGGTCATGTCCGCGACGTCGCGATACGCGCTGTCGCCGGTGACGCACTCTTGGCACTCGTTCGCGGCCGAGGTCCCCGCGGGGACGCAGGCGTCATCGATGACGCAGCCGAACGAGATCTCTGTGTCACATCGGTCCGCGTCCTCATCGCACGCATGGTCGGTGCACAAGAGCGCGTCGGTCATCGAGCAGTCACGAGGTGTCCCGCCGGTGCACGCACCGACCGCGTTGCAGCTCTCGCCTTCGACACAGAACCCCAGGTCGCACGCCGCGCCCACGGCGATGCTCCACTCAGTCTGGGAGGTCGTCGGGTCGCAGGCGCGACAGGGATCGTCAGAGATCGCGCCGCTCGCGACGCAGACTCCATCGATCAAGCAGCTGCCCGCCGCGACCGTGTACTCGCATCGCCCGTCGGCACACGCGACGCCAGAGTGACATTCGCGCATCGCGGGGCAATCTGCTGCGGTATCGCACGCGCCGCACGCCCCCGCGATACAGGCCGGGGTGGGGTCCGCACAGCGCTCATCGCACGCTCCGCAATGAAGCCGGTCGCGCATGGGATCGACTTCGCAGCGGCTCGGATCCCCGTCGCAATCTTCGAGTTCGCCGATGCACTCACAGGTCGCCGCTTCGGGAGACGCCCCAACGCACTCTTGGGTCTCATCGTCACACGCCGCGCCGCAGCCGCCACAGTGTTCGTCGCTCAAAGGATCGACACACGCACCGTCACAACAGATCCCGCCGGGGCAGACCGCGCCGGCTCGCGGAGGGAAGACGCAGCGCCCCGCTTCGCAGATGTCATCGGTGCACGGGTTGCCATCGTCGCAACCGTCCCCGCATCGCGAGCCTGAACCATCGACCCCCGCATCTGCTGCATCTGCTGCATCTGCTGCATCCGTGGCGTCCATGTCGGCCGCGTCCGCGTCGCCTGCGTCCAGTCCGACGTCCGCGTCGCGCTCGCCGGCATCTGTGTCCACGCCAACGTCTCCGGCATCGGAACCGTCGGCGTCACCACCATCGGCATCAACGCGATCCGCGTCGGCATCCAGACCAGCGTCAGGACCTGCGTCCATGCCGCCATCTGCGCGGTCCTCGAAGCCATCGATATCGTCCGGGATCGCGACGCAGCTCCCTCGCGAACACGTCTGTCCATTCGCGGTGACGAAGTCCATGCAGCGGGTGACGCCGCGACACTCATCTTCCAGCGTGATGGCCCGCTCCAAGGTTTGGCCGGAGAGGAACCCCTGCACCACCGTCTTCGCGACGAACCAGGAGGTCGGCAACCCTGTGAGTGGATCGGTCGGCACCTCGCACTCTCCGTCAGGTCCCGCCTCGAACACCGCGATCGTCGCGCGCATCCGAACCGTCCCTTCAACCGGACGAAAATCGAGCACGCGTGGCCAACGCGCGTCGATTCGCTCGTGCGAGACGTGGGGATTGTCTTGGGACGTGGGGGTCGCCGCCCACTCGCGCCCGCTCACCGCGCCCCAGGTCGTGATCCCCATACAGCGCGCGTTCTCGCTCACGCCCTCGTCGGCAAACACACGAAGCTTCACCCGTGTGATGTCGTCCTGACAGCCCGCCACCAAGAGCAGGAGGACAAAGAGCGAGCTCGCGCTCGCGGCACGTCGCGTCATGGTCGTCACGATCATCAAAATGAAATCACCGCAGCGTGAACACTGTCCGCGTCGTTCGGTTCGTTGTCGCGAAGCAAGAAGTAGGCACCGACCCCTGCGCCCGCGGCGAGGACAAGCACCAGCGTGACGATCAACGCCGGGCGTCCGCGGGAGACCTGAGGCTCGTCGCGCTCCGGGAGAACGTTCTGGACGATGATGGGTGGACCGTCGCTGCGCGACGTGACCTCGGGTCGCGGGGTTGGGATCAGCTCGACGCTGACCTCCAGTCTCTCGCCCGGCTGGACCTGGACCGTCTCGCTGAACGGCTGGTAGCCCGCGCCCATCGCGCGCACGAGCACCGGTCCCGGGTTCACGGGACGCGGGCTTCCCCATGCTGCGCGCGGGACCGTCTCGCCGGCGATCGTGAGCGTCAGGATGTGGCTCGACGCGATCTGAACGTTCGGGACGACCGCCGGGATCTGAGGCTGCAGGGTCGCGATGGTCGCGTTCGCTTCCGTGATCTTGTCGGGATCGATGTGCGGGCCGGCCATGCGAACGAACGCGCGCAAGTGCTCGCTCTGATCCAGTAAACGCCCAAGCTCACCCGAACACGACGCGAGGTGGTGATGCGTCTCCGCGGTTTCGATGAGCGCGTTGCTCTGCGCAAGGACATCGCACGCGCGCGCCCAACGAGAGGCGTTCAGGTGCTCCTGACCTTCGTAGTAAAGAGTTCGCGCCTGGCTCCGGTCAGCCTCGCTCTGCGCTTGCGCTGTGAACGAGAGACCGCAGAAAAACAGCACGACGACGAACCGCCAAGCGACGGTCAGCACGGGGCGTCCACTCAAAACGGGAACTCCTGATTGAAACGAGGCGACGCGCCCGCCCCGGATGTCCGGGGACCCTCCGCCGGTGAGTGTCGTGGAGGACGCATGCGCGCCATACCCTTGGTATTACGACGAGGAGGCGCGACATCTTCCTCCGCCTCCGCCGGTTCATCGGAGAGCGGCTCCCCCGCCGGCGCGACACGCTCGGGGACGCGCTCGGCCAAGGCTGATTCCGCGCGCGGCGAGACCGTTGAAGCCTCCGCGGAGGGCTCGGCTTGAGGAGTCGATACCGGGGTCGGCTGCATCTCCGCCGCGGGGGGTTCGTCAGGAGCTGGCATGAACAGCGCGGTCGATCCACGGACAAGTCCCGCGAGCGCGATTCCAGCGACGAAGTGCAACCCGATGCGCGCCACCCGCGGACGCTCAGGTGACCTCATCGTTCGCGCCGCCCGAAGCGCCTCGGTGAGTCGCCGATGCTCTTCTGGCACCGCGCCACGAACCGCCCTCCCCACGTCCTCACGCGTGATCGACCGACTCTCTGGACATGCCTCCGTCAACGCCGTCGCGAACTCCCGCATGGAGGCGTATCGCGCCGCCGGGTCGCGCTGGAGACACTTGTCGACCGCATCGGCCAGCGCGCGAGGCACACCGTACGCATCGTCCAGCCGCGGGATCGGCTCGTCGAGCAGTCGTAAGAGAGTCGCGAGATCGCTGCTCCCGCGGAAGAGACGGGTGCCGCTGAAGAGCTCGTGCGCGACGACGCCGAGCGACCAGATATCGCTTCGATGATCGACCGCGTGACCGCGCGCTTGCTCCGGCGAGAGGTACGCCGGCTTCCCGCGCACCACCGTCGATTGTGTCTCCTCAAGGATCTTGAACCCTTTGGCGATCCCGAAGTCGGTGACCTTCACCTCTCCATCAAAGGAGACCAGGATGTTCTGCGGGGAGACATCGCGATGGACGATCCCGAAGATGCCTTCGCGGGGATCTTGCGCCTCGTGCGCTGCCGCCAGACCAAACGCGCTCTCCGTGAGGACATGCGTCGCGAGCGCGCGAGCGAGCGGGACGTTGCGCTCCGCGGTGCCGTCTGCGAATCGGCGAAGTGACGTCCCCTCGACCAGCTCCATCACGACGAGGAGCTCGGGTCCTTGTTCCGCGAGCTCGAAGACCCGGACCGCGTTCGGATGACTGATCAGCGCGGCCAGCTTGGCCTCTCGCTCCAGCAACGTGATCAACTCGGGGCTCCGGCGGTCCGGACGTATCCGCTTTACCGCGACCAAACGTTGAAACCCGCGGTCACCGCGAAGGCGAGCTACCGAGACTGTCCCCATCCCTCCACTCGCGAGGTCGAAAATGCACTCGTACCGCGTGGGCATTCAGCGAAAACCATAGCAGCGGAGACGCTTCGGTTTCAGGTGTCATGCTTACAAAGAGCCAGCAACCGTGAGACGAGATCCTTCCAGCGAACGGACCGCAGATCCCGCGAAGATCGTCTGCAAAGTCGCGGCGCTCGGCCGACGCTCCGGCCTTTTCGCGAGCATCCCCTCAAGCGCGACGCGCTGCGGATGCAGCGGAATCGCGGGTCGCTGCTCTACGGTCGCTCTTGCGCGCTCCATCGCGTCGCGGCCGCCAAACACAGGCGCGCCGAGCAACACTTCGAGCAAGGTCGCGCCAAGAGAGAACACGTCGGACGCGGCAGACGGCGGCAACCCCCGTACGACCTCCGGTGCCATGTATCCCGGGGTGCCGCGAAACGCCGCCGAGCCGGTCACCGCGCTGATCGCGTGCCGCTTCGCCTCTCCGAGATCGGTCAGTCTCACGAAGCCATCGCGACCCACCAACACGTTCGCCGGGCTAACGTCACCATGCACGAGTCCGAGCACCGCGCCCGACGCTGTCTTCGCTTCATGGACATCGACCAACGCGCGCGACAGATCGCACGCGAGCACCTCAAACCACGCTTCTCGATCCGTCAGCGGTCCCTCGACCCGCTCTCGCAGGTTCGCGCCGTCCGTGAGCGAGAGAACGAGCGCGAGCTGAAACCCCTCCCGCGCGATCGCGAGGCTCTGGGTCACGAACGGGCTCGCGATCGAGCTCGAGATCTCGACTTGTCTCAAGAGCCGAGCCTCAAGCTCACGATCTTGGAGATGCGGGTGCGGCACCTTCAGCGCGAACCGTTCCCCGTCTCTCGTCGCTTCGATCACCGTCGCGCTCGTGCCGCGACCGAGCGTTCGAACGAGCTCATACGCACCGAAGCGCTGACTCATAGCGGCCAGATCAAGAAGAAGAGCACAGCACCTAGCGCGAAGCCGATCACGAGCGCGAGGACCTCCGGCAACCGAGAAGGCGCGGCCGAACGCGCGGACGGTCGAAAGCTCGCGCTCCGGTGACTCGGCGTGACACGAGGCGATGGGGAGCGCTCTTTCACGGCCGAGCGCGGAGAGGCTCGACGACCCGGCGCGGTCTCCGGCTCAGGCTTCACGCTCTCCGGTCTCGCGGCGACGGTATCCTCAAACGACGCTCCGCTCGGCGGCGCCTGACTCGAGACGCGCGAGGTCGGCAGGTCACTGTTGAGGCGGTCCCTCGCGCGGGTCGCCTGGCGCACGCGGTCACGAAGCGCGGAGACGTGACGCCCAGAGACCCGCTCGAGCAGCGTCGCGATCGAGGACGGGTCCGCCGCGAAGCGCGAGAGCGCGTCTGCGAACTCCGCCGCGCTGGCGTAGCGCATCGACGGGTCGTGGCGGAGCGAGCGCATGAGCGCCGCGGAGAGCTCGGGATCGATGTCCACCCCGAGCTCCAACGGAGACGGGATCGCGCTCACTCGAATTCGCTCAAGCACCGAGAGCGGATCGCCATCAAAGGGAGGCCGGCCCACGACCATCGCCCACATCGACATCCCGAGCGCGAAGACATCGGTCCGCGCATCAAGCGCGCGCTGCGATGCTTGCTCAGGCGCCATGAAGTAGACCTTCCCCTTCAGCGCGCCCGTACGTGTCTCTCCGTCAAAGACATCGGGCGCAGACGCGATCCCGAAGTCGAGGACCTTCGTGATCCCTTGCTCCGTGATGAAGAGGTTGGACGGCGAGACGTCGCGGTGAACGATCCCCATCGGGCGCCCATGTTCGTCTCGCAGCTCATGTGCGTGATGCAGACCGCGCGCGGCGTCCATCGTGATCCGCGCCGCGAGCGCTCCGGCGATCGGACCCGCGTGACCGAGCTGCTCCGCGTCGGACCCAAAGAGCATCTCCATCGCGATCAAGAGCTGACCGTCGACCTCGTCGAGCTCGAGCACGCTCACGATGTTCGGGTGGTTAAGGAGCGCCGCGACCGCCGCCTCGCGATGCATCATCTCTCGAAAGGTCGCGTCCCCCGCGAGGCTCGGGAGGATGCGCTTGATCGCGACCGGCTTCGCGAAGCCCCCCATCCCGTGACGGAGCGCGAGGAACGCCTCAGCCATCCCGCCCGCGCCGATCCGCTCGAGGACCTGATAGCGCCCAATCCAAGATGGCGGCAGGACATCATCGAATCGCTCCATCGGCCGCCAGCATACTTGATGTGAGACGAGACGATGTCGCCTGGCGCGGTTCTCATCCCCTCCGCTCAAAAGTCCGGCGTTGAGATCGCGAGGGAGCGGGTCGATCGACGCGCCGCGACGGGGTCCGCCATCGGCGCTTCAACGGGCTCCGCGGAGGCGTGGCGGCGACGAGACCGGCGGTTTCGAGCGCGTTCGTGGGTAGCGCGAGACCGGCTCAACTCCCTCACGACAGCGACCTCCGCTTCGGCGTCCTCGTGAGTAACGAGACCACGGCGTCCGACGTAATCCAGATCCAGGTTCGGAAGCGTCGGCGTCGCCGTTGCCGGCATCGCGCGCTCAAAGGCACGCTCCGCTTGAGGAGCTTGGGACGCGCGTTGTCGCACTGTCGAGACGCGAGAGAGACACAGCGCGGCAACCAACGCGCCAGCGAGCGAGAGTAGGACGACAAGGATTGAGCTACGTGACCGCGCGACCGGAACGGAACGCTGAAAACCATGTCGCAGAATCGGATCAGAAACCGGGAGACCCAGCCGTCGGCACAACGCATTGGTATCAGTCCCCGCGCCGTTCCCCGTGAACAGCCGAGGTGTTGTCTTGGCGTGTTCGTCGGCAGCGGTTCGCCGCCGTCCACGCAGACGGGGAAACCGACGGCGGCGCGCCCGCGCGATCACCGGTGTCGTCTCGTCGGGTTTGGGAAACTGGCCGCAGCGCAGATCCACGATCGTTGACTCCGTGTCCACGTCGAGTTCGACCGTCTCAGCGGGTTCGGGCCACAGCACGTTCGTCTTCATCGTGGGTCCTCCAGCGGAACGTATTCCTCACGCGACGCTCCGCGATCTCCGGTCACGCAATTTCCGAAGAAGCATGTTTCATCGCGCGCCTCGTCGCACAGGACCGCTTCGCACAACTCATCAAGGCTCAAGCGGAAGTAGCCAACCAACCGTTCGGTGTGGTCACCGCGGAGGAAGCGACTCGAAACGAGGTCTCCTCGGCCGCCGGCAAGCGAGTACGCTTCAACCTTCACCCGAAACGTTCTGTCTTGCTCGTAGTGAAGAGTCAGGGTGGTTGGCCACGAGAGGTCACTGCGATCGATGATATGAAAGTAGCGGGGCTCTCGCTGGTCACCGCTACGAACCGTGATCGCCAGCGATCCGATTTCGCGACGGACACGGTCATCTGCGTCAATGTCGATGACCGTCGCGCTAGAAGCGCACGCGCTCGCGAGCACAGCGAAGGTCAAAAGCGTCCCGACCGCGCGATTCATCGCAGCGTCTCGATGTGCACTCCGGGAAGCGAATCGTTCCCCCGAGCGACCGCGATCCCAGTGCCCACCGCAGCCCCCGCGACCACGACTGTCACGGCGGTCCAAAACCACCAACGCTGCGTCACCGGAACACTAGAAGCCCGCTGTTCGACAGGAGCCGAAGTGGCGGCGTCGAGCGCGTCGTCGGGCGCGCCAGTTTCTAAACGCTCGGGGGCGGACGGCGTCAGGACCGCGATCAGCCGAACAGACTCTCCGGACGAGGCCTCAAACGTGTGATCAAAGTTGGTGAAACCATCCGCCGCAACCTCGACACGATGCCTACCAGGATCCAGCACGATCGGCTCCGCGGTGTCCTGGCGCTCGACTCCGTCGACGCGTACGACGGCGTGGCGCGGGGCGCTCAGGATGAGCCGCGCGAGTCGAGCGGACACCGCGTCTCGCATCACGCGAGCGGTCGCGCGCCGCTCCTCGCTCACGTCATCACTGGTCGTCAACCCCAAGAATACGCGAAGGTGCGTCAGCGCCGCCGCGTAGCGCCCGAGAGCACGTGAACAGAGCGCGAGATTCCAGCGCACCGCGGCGCTATCAATGGTCTCGCGTACCGCTTCGAAGTCTTCGCATGCATCGGCTGGTCGCCCTTCCTCCAGCGCGATCGCAGCGACCCGAAAGCGATGACGCGCTTCCTCAAGGGCACCGTCGTCTTGAGCGTCGACACGCGCCGAAAACAGCATCACGGCAGCGAGCGCTCCGAGCGCCAAGAGTGGAACCATCCGCTGCTCACACATCATCGCCGCGCTCCCAGTGATCTGGAACGAGGACCATTCTCGGGGGCGCATCATCGCCCACGCTCAACCGGAGCGAACCGCGCGCGATCGGTTCTTCCCCATCTTCAGCATAGACCCGGACGCTGAGCTGCTCTTCGTTTGCATGCGAGAGCGCGAAGAGGAACGGGAACTCGCCGTCGTGCGGAATCGTGTAGCGCTCCGTGTGAACCAACGCCCCACCATGCGTCACGATGAGCTCAAGCGATCGAGCATCGCGCCGCACCTCAGGTAGCGCGTCGATGGTGACGAGCTGGGAGTCAGCGACACAGCCCATCAAGAGCAACAGAGCCAAGGTTGGAAGTACGCGTGTCACGTCACGACACTTTGCAACCGTGGTGCCAGCACTGCTCGCCGCGATTCAGGACGCTTGTGTGCACTGAGCAACTCGACTTCGGACACCCGCGCTGGTCAGCGCAGTGACCAGCTACTCGGCCTTCGTTCGCTTCTTCGCGGGCGCGATGATCCCGTGCTTTCGGAGCAGCTTCCGCAGGTGATGCCGCTCGATCCCGGCCGCTGCCGCTGCGTGAGTGAGGTTGCCCGCGTGCTCTTTGTGAAGACGCTCCAGGTAGGCGCGCTCAAACCGGTCGACGACCAGCACCTTCTCTTCACGAAAGAGCCCGAGATGTCCGCTCCACAGGGCGTCATGCTCAGGCGCGGTACGGACGGGTTTTGGGGCGCCCACGGCGGGCGCGGCGGAGATGCGTTCGTAGGCCGAGCGACGCTGCACCGACTTCGCGTCGATGGCCCCGCCGCTCAGCGCGCGGGCGACCTCCAGAACATTACGGAGCTCGCGAACGTTCCCGACGTACTCGCGCCGACACAGCGCATCGAGCGCGTCTTGGGTCACCACGGGCCGCGGCGTGAAGTCCAAGCGCTCGAGCAAAGTGTCCACCAGCAAGGGGATGTCGTCCCGGCGATCACGAAGCGGCGGGACGACCAGGCGCGCCGCGGCGAGCCGGAAAAAGAGGTCGGAGCGAAACGTGCCTCCGCTGATCATCTGCGGGATGTCGCGATGCGTCGCGGAGACAACGCGGATGTCGATGCGCTTCTCGGTCGTGCTGCCGACCCGTCGCACGGTGCGCGCTTCGAGCAGCCGCAAGAGCCGGGTCTGCGCCTCCGGCGGAAGCTCACCGAGCTCGTCCAAAAACAAGGTGCCGCCATCCGCGGCCTCGGCCAATCCGATCTTGCGCTCACTCGCGCCGCTGAACGCGCCTTTCTCATGACCGAAGAGCAAGCTCTCGAGCAGCGCCGGTGCGAGCGCGCCGCAATCTACGACGATGAAGGGGCCGTCCGCGCGGTTGCTGGCGGCGTGAATCGAACGCGCGACTTCTTCTTTGCCGGTCCCGGTCTCGCCTTCGATGAGGAGATTGATGTCAGTGGGGGCGAGCTGCGCGAGATCCGCGTAGAGGGCGCGCATCGGGAGCGAGCCGCCGACGAGCCGCTCAAAGCGCGCGGCGTCCGGCGGAGTCTCGACACGCTTCGGGATGTCGTCATAGCGAAACGCGATGGTCGGCCCTTCGGGGCCACCGAGCGCGAGCGTCGTTCCGTCCGCCAACACCGCTTCGTGAATCCGAACTGGGCCCAAATAGGTCCCGTTGGTCGTGTCGAGGTCGCGTACGTGCACGCCGTGTTGCGATGACCAAAACTCAAGATGCGTCGCGGAGACGCGCGCGTCGCCCAGGACGAGGTCGCAGCCTGGAGCGCGCCCCACGATGACGCGTTTCTCCGTTACAGAGATCTCGACGCCGTCAGCGCTCACCAGTCGGCCGTGGTCGCGCCAGGTGTCGACGCGCTCGGGATCGAGACGTCGCGTGCCACCATCTTCCATCAGCCACGACCTTAGCATTCTCCGAGCTCAGCGGGGATCACCGGTGCCGCGACACCGTCATGACTCCGACCGCTCGCAGGGCGTCCTCGATCGTCGGCGCCACGGTTGCCGCCAACAGAGAGGTAAAGCCGTCCGTCGCATCTTCGCTCAGTCCGATCTCGGTCGGGTCGAGCCCGCCCGAATGGTGAAGCGCGACAAGTTCGCCAGTCTCGAGCAAGAACACGGGTGACCCGCTCGAGCCCGGCCGCGCCGAAGCAGACGAGAAGACCTGTTCGTTCTTCGTCCGCGGACCCGAGAGGTACGAGAACGTCACCTCGCTATCGTAGTGAAGAAGGAAGCCGAGCGTGGTCTCCAGCGGTCGGCCGCTCGGGTGCCCGGGAAGGTAAATCGTCTCGCCTACATACCGATCACGACGAGGCGCCGCGAACGCGACGGGACGGTGTCGTTCGCCGAGCTCGTCGGAGACACGAAGCGCGACCGCATCGTACTCGGGCCAGATACCGATGACCTCTTGCACCTCAAATACATCGTCCGGTGAGCCGGACTCAAACGAGCGATAGCGCGCAACGACGCTCGCCATCGAACAGTCCGCGTCCCGGCAGCAATGCTCGTTGGTAAGGACAACATCATCCGCGACCAGCACCCCTGTACACGCAGGGACACCGAAGAACTGGACGCTCATGGTCGCGTCGAGGTTCTCCTGCACAGTTCGTCGTGGAGCCTGCGGCTCGCAATGCGCACCAGGAACGTCGGAGAGACAAACGTCGCCGGCGTCGCACGCGATCACGTCGCGAGAGAGACCGTCTGCGGTGCACTCGCTCATCGTCGTGAGGCTGACGCAGCGCGTTTCGTACGGGATGCACGGGAGCGCATCTGCATCCCTGGGAACCGCCGACGCGCACGCTTGGATCGTCATCAGGAGACAGGAGAGCGAGATAATGTGTGATGTGGTCATGGCGAGTGTTTGGGGGGTGGAATGTGGATGCGACCGCGGGACGGTCTGGACCGTCCATCGCTGGCCTAACGAAAAGCACAACACGAACGGGCACGTTCGCCCGTTCGTGTTGTCGCGTTCATCGGATCATCGGTTAGCGGCCCGAACCGGCACCTGCGCCCGAACCGGCACCTGCGCCCGAACCGTCGCCCGAGCCAGCACCCGCACCCGACCCGTCGCCCGCGCCAGACCCGTCGCCCTCGTCACCGTCGTCTCCTCCTGGAGGCTCGTGCTCGATGCGGATCGTCTCACCGTTCGACAACGTGATGACAGTGACGCCGCCGCCGTCATCAACCCCGCCCGTTCCTCCGGGCGGCGTGTCGTCGCATTCCTCATCATCATCCATGTTCTGCCGACAACCTTCCACGTTGACGGCGAGTGAACCTGCCGCGATCGCGATGGGCAACACGACCTCCGGCTTCCGGAACCAGGGCTTCGGCGGGGGCTTCACCGGAGGCGGCGGCCGAACTGGCGGACGCACGGGCGGGCGAATGACTCGAATCCGCCGGATGATGATGCGGATGATGTTGTTCTGCTCACCGCCGAGTGAATCGATGACCTCGGCGCGATGAACGAGATAGCTCGCGTAACCTTCGCGAACGAACGCGACCAGGGCAGCGCGGGCGTCAGCGAGCTGCTCCGTGTCGACGCGGCGACCTGCGTCCGCTTGGCTCAAGACGTCCGCGTGCTCGGGGTTCTGATGGAGAAACTCGTTCGCCGCCTCGCTGATCTCCCACGCGACTTCAAACTCGCCAGGTTCAGAGTAGTCGCCGGGGTGGCTCTGCTCTAGCGCAGCGAGCGCACGCGTCGGGTCGTCTCCGTTCGCGATCAGCGCCTCGTAGTACGCGTCGAACGCGGCTTCGAAGTCGACGTCTTGCTCATCGCCGCTGAGGACAGGTCCGCCGGCGGTACATCCGACTGCGATCGCCAACGCGAGCACCTGGGTGATACGTTTCATCTTATTGTTCCCTTTCATATCCATGATCATTTTCACTCCGAACAACCTCTGTTCATCTGCTCAAGAATCTCGTCGATACGACGATCTCGCTCTTCATCATCCAGCTCGTTATTCCGAAGAATGAGCAGGATTTGCTGAATATCTGCAGCGTTGCGATCGACACACTCACGCGTGTCGTTGTGCATCGTCTCGTTGTCCGCGGCGGCGGCGGCGGCGGCGGCCTCAGCACGGGCGCGGTCGCGACCAGCGTTATGGCTCGTGACCGCGACGATCACGATGATGACGACGACGACGATCGCGGTCAGGATCCACTGCTCCGCTGGACCAGCCGCTCCCCCGGCACCAGCACCAGCGGTCATCCCGGAACCGAAGTCGCGCCGCGCGAGAGCACACGCGACAACGTTCGCGGCTCCTTCAGAAACGCACGCGGAGAAGTCGGCCAGTGTGAAGCTGAGAACTTCGTGAAACAGCTCGAGGAACGCGATGCAAAAGGCCTGCTGATCCCTCGGAAGCACCTCACCGCTAAGGTGACGATCGACCAACACGATGGGGTCCTCAACGCTGGGGATGTTCACGCCGCGATCGCGCAAAATGGTGAGCGTCCGCGCGGCCGCGAGTTGCGACGCGGAGACCATGTCCACTTGTGAGTCCGAGAGCGCACCGAACGGATCTTCGCCAGACGACGTATCCATAATCGAGTCCGCGATCGACTCGTACTGGGAAGCGTTGTAGTACGCCGCGGCTTGCTCGCCGGCGGTGGGCGTAAGCCCCGCGGTACACGCCGACAGGATCAACGCAAGAAACGCAGCGATTCGAGTATCTTTGAGGGAGTTCATCGTATTCTTCTTTCGATTTCTATTAGCTTTTCAGTGTTACTATTTGGGCTATCGGAGTCGACCAGAGTTCGCTCGGCGTCGGAGCATCTCTTCAATGAGTTTGTCGTTTCCGTCTTGCAGCCGAGTCGTGGACTCAAGCGTCCTGTCGGAACGCATCCGCTCGAGCTGCGCGCGAGTGTTTGAGTTTCCGGCCTCGTTGAGGACCTCGGGGTCCGAGTAGTAGCCAGTGTCATCGGCGACGCTGCCGACGACCTCGCTCGCGATGACCCACGCGAGAAGGACCACGGGACCGCCCCAACCGCCCCCTGCCGCGCCTCCCGCAGCGCCGCCTGCTGGAGGAATATTCTGTTCGACCGAGACGCCAAAGCAGCTTCCGACTTCGTCTCCAGCCACCCGCGAAACACAACTTCGAAGGCGGTCGTACTCGGCCGCTCTGAGGTTTGCGGCGAGCTCGAGAACCGCCGGCTCGACGTCATTGGGGGCGCGCCCCAGTTCGTCGCATGCATCGACATACGAGTTGGCAACTGCGGCCGTCCAAGCGAGATAGTCGAGGCCTTCAGCGCCCGCCACCAAGCTCTCCGGCAGCGCGTCGCCACTTTGCTCCGCAGCGGACATCGCGAACAGCCGCCGCGCGTGCTCGTCTGGCGTGGCCTCCACCAGGTCGGTTGCGACGAGGTGATCGTCAGCGTCGATTTGAGCGTGATCGATGCACGCCGTACTCAATGAGAGCGCGATAAGTAGGGTGAGTGACCGAGTTCGTTTCTTCATAGAACCTCCTGGTCACGAGACATCGCACGATGCGCGCCAACGACTCGTACGGCGCGATCCGCCTATAAACGCGACGTTTCCCAGTCACGTGACCCGAGGTGCTTCGTGGGCGGTCTCTATCGCTGGTCAATCGGTTGACCAGCGACACGGTTCAGCGCTGTAGCGCGCGAGCGCTCTGTTCGCGGGCTTCTAACGTCCGCCGTCCGCAAACGGAGGAAGCGTACCTAAACGCTCGCGCTTACCGGCGCGGGCGTTTTCGCGTTCTTCGCTTCGGCGCGCGCTTCGTACCCTGGCATCGTCAGCTTCGCCGGGTTCGTCAGCGCCTGCATGATCATCGGGCGAGCGAGCATCAGGCCGTTCACGTTTCGGTCGAGCTGAGTAACGACGCCTGCGAGGAGCGAGAACGTTCGCCCGTAGAGCACCAGATCGGTTGGGATGTGGATGCCGTCGATGTCATCGATCAACGCTTTTACGTCTTCGCCGACCTGACGCAGGTCAAGCTTCTGCAGGTCGGCCGGGGAGAGCTCGAAGTACTCATCGAAGAACTTCTCGAGCAGCGGACGGGCGCGCTCGGCGTCCTTCGCGCTGACCAACCCAAGGTCGACGAGCGATTTTTCGAAGCCGCGAACGTCACGCCCCATGAACGCCATCGCCGACATCATGAGCGCGCTCTGAAAGTCCGGCGGCAGCATCTTCACCTGACCGAAGTCCAAGATGCACAAGATCGGGTCGCCATCTTCGTCAACGTTGTAGAGCAGGTTGCCGGGGTGAGGGTCGGACTGGAAGACGCCGTCAGCAAAAATCATCCGCGTGTAGGCGTAGATGATGATGTTGATCAGCTCGTGCAGGTCGAGCCCCGCCGCCATGATCTGCTTTCGCTTGCTGACCTTCTCGCCATCAAACCAAGTCGTGCAGATCACGGAGCCTGTCGTGTAGTCATCGAGGACCTTGGGCACGTGGACGTAAGGCACGCCCGTGAGGTTCTTCCCGATGATCCGGGTGTGCTCCGCTTCGCGCTCATAGTTGAGCTCGCGCGTAAGCGCTTCGCCGACCTCTTGGTAGATGGCCTTCAGCTTGATCTTCGGGATGAAGATGTTGAAGAGCGGCACCGCGATCCGGAGCGTCTTCATGTCGATGTCGAGCTTCCAGTCGATGTCCGCGTGCTTGATCTTCAGCGCGATCTTCTGGCCGTCGTGCGTGGTCGCGCGATGGACCTGCCCGAAGCTGGCGGCCGCGACCGACTCGTGGTCGATCTCCTTGAAGACGCGATCAGGATCGTCGCCCAGCTCTTCACGCAAACGCGGCTCGATCGCGCTCCACGGGGCGGGGTTCACCGAGTCTTGAAGACCCGAGAGCCCGACCACCCACTCACGCGGCATGATGTCCGCGCGGGTGCTGATGATCTGGCCGACCTTGATCATCGCGCCGCCCATCCGCGTAGCCATCGCGTAGAACTTCTTGGCGTTCGCCACATGAAGCTTGCGCATCTTCTTCCAGTCGATGGGGCGACCAAGGAACTTCTCATCGAGCCAGGGGACGGTGTAGCTGAGGTAGATCGGCGCGAGCGTACCCGCGACGAGCACGAACCGAGCGACCGTATGCCAAAGCCTCTTCACGTGGGGCTCATGTCTAGAGGCAATCTGGGCCGAGGGCAAACTCGGTCCCCTTCTTGCGCCGTCTCCACTACTCTCGCAGCAGTCGCGGAGCGCGACGGGAGGAGTGCGAGATGGCCGGGAACTTCGTTTGGTATGACATGATGACCTACGACAAGGAGGGGTCCCTCGACTTCTACTGCGACGTCGTCGGCTACACACGGAAGCCCTTTGGGGACACGGGCTACACCATGCTCGGCGTCGGAGAGTCGGCGATGGGCGGCGTCGAAGCGCTCCCCGAAGAGATGAAAGGCCAGGTCCCGCCGCACTGGCTCGGCTACATCTCAACTTCCGATCTCTCGGAGACGGTTCCCAAGATTGAAGCCGCGGGCGGCACCATCATGCAGCAGATGGAGGTCCCGTCGGTCGGCAAGATCGCGATCTTCGCCGATCCCCAAGGAGCGGTCGCGGCGGCCTACCAGAGCGAAGAGGATCCGGGCATCGATCCGCCCTTTGAACAGACGGCGGGCAAGGTGAGCTGGCATGACCTCGCGACATCGGACGTCGAAGGCGCGAAGGTGTTCTACGAAGCCGCCTTCGGCTGGAAGGTGATGTCCGTCATGGAGTCACCCACGGGCCCCTATCACATGTGGGGCGACGAGACGCGAACGTGGGGCGGCGTGTACGAACGACCCGAGCACATGCCGGTGAGCGCGTGGATGTACTACATCCACGTCCCGAAGCTGAGCGACGCGATCGAGAAAACAAAGGCCGGCGGCGGCGCGCTCATCATGCACACGAAGATCCCGGGTGATGAGGTGATCGCGGTGGTAACCGATCATCAAGGCGCTGCGATCGCGTTCCACGCCACCGAGATGTAGTCGCTCACAGTCAGGTGCGCGGTCGGCAAGCATGGGCGGAGATAGTGCGCCTTGTTCGCGCGCCGGCGCCATCGCCGCGAGTTCTCCGCTACGCTTCGAGTCTGCGACTGCGCACCGATGCGGAGGTCGAAGCCGAAGTCGTCGAAGCCGAAGTCGCCAAGCTCGACGTCGCGATCGCCTTCTAAGCCCACGGCGTCGAGGAAGACGCGGAACGATGCCGCGGCGGTCTTCGACTCATTGCTGATGCGTTGGCGCATTCGACCCAGCCCCGAGGTTGCCGACGCGATCGCTCGCTTCTCTATCGCCTACGAGAGCGACGACGCGCGCGCAGTGCGGACCCAGAAGAAGATCCCGCAAGCCGACTGGGTCGCGAAACGGGAGCGGTTCCGGATGCTTGATCGTGGCGCGCTCTACGCGACCTTGCTGGAGGCGAAGAGCAAAGACATCAAGACCCGTATCGAGCTCCTCCAGGGTGAGGCGGCAGATCCTCGGATCACCGACGTGTTGAACGCGATGATCGCCAAGCCGCCGTTCATCAGCTCAGGTACGCGAACGGTCTGGACCCAGGCGTTCAAGCTCATGGTGCTCCAAGGAGACCCACGCACGGTGACCGCCGCGCGTGCGTTCGACGCTTCGAGCATCGCGACCCGCTGGGACGAACCGTCGGGCCCAATCGCCTACCTGACATCGCGCTTCGAAAAGACCGCCGAGAGGATCGAGACCGCCGGGGAGCCCGAGCCCGCGTCCGAGGACGACCTGGCGTTCGTGGCGTCGCTCCACCTCCCGGAAGAATCACCAGACGACATCCCGCAGATCTTGGCGAACGGGCTCCGCGACCCATCGGATCCGGTCGCGCGTCTCGTCCTGGCCGACGCTCTCACCGAGCATGGTCATCCGCGCGGCGAGCTGATCTCGCTCCAGCTCGCGATCGAAGAGTCCGGCGGGACGCGCAAAGAGAAGGCGCGACAGAGCGCAATCATTCGTGACCACTTCGACACACTGCTCGGCCCCATGAAACCGATCTTGCTCAAAGGAGGCCTGGTGTTCCGCGGAGGGTTCGTGGATGAGGCCGTCGCGAGAGACCCGCTGCCCTCTCTCGAAGAGTCTCTGAAGAGCCCGCTCTGGCGAACGGTTCGCGTGCTGGAAGCGCCCATCGAACTGATCGCGCGCCCCCGAGCTGGTGTCTCTGCGCGAAGCCGAGGTCGCAGACACTTGCGACGACGTCGCCGTGCTCAGGAACCACCCGTTCACGTCGCTTTCTTTGTTCCTCAACGCCGACTCGAAGCTCGAGGCGTTTGGTGACGAGGACTCCTTCCGAAACCTGAGACGGCTGAAGGTCTACGCGAGCCGGCGCCCACATGTGATCGACGAGCTGTTCAAGACCGTGGTCGTCGCTCGGCTCACCGAGTTCACGACCTCGCTCGCGCGACTCGACAGCGCGCTCGATGCCTTCCTCGCGAACTGCCCGGACGGCGTGACGGTTCGTGCGTTTCACTCCCGCCCACACGTGGAGGTCACGGTCGACGTCAGACGAGGAGCGTGTGTCCGCATCACCGCGAAGGTCGACCCGCCGAGCCACGCGATCCGTATGAACTTGTTTGAACGAAAGCTCTCGCAGCTCGGGGAGACCGCGGCCCGCTTCAAGGTCGATGGGATCCGCATCGGGACGGTCGGTCGACCGTCCGTGCTGCAGCGCGATTTTCTCGCTCAGGCGCTCGAGACCGCCCTCCCGAGTCGCTACGAGATGGCCTAGCGGCCGTCGATCTCTTCCAGCACGAGCGCCGCGAGCGGCGGGAGGGTCGCGGTCAGCATTCCTGCTCGATCACTCGTCGAACCGCTCTCCTCAAGATCGGCCGCCACCCCGCTCCCGCCAAAGCGCTCGTCGTCGGTGTTGAGCAGGAGTCGGCACCGTCGATCGCGGTCAAGCGTGTAGCGCTCCCTTACGACCGGCGTGAAGTTCAGCGCGACGATCACCGACTCGCCGCTCACGCCCGTTCGCCGATAGACCAACACGCTCTGGTCGCGATCGTCCGCGCTGATCCAGGAGAAGCCGGCCTCGTCGAGATCGTGATGCATCGCCGGCATGCGATAGAGCGCGTTGAGCTCGCTCAGCAAGAGCGCGATTCGCTCGTCTCCCGCGTCCAACAACGCGTCGTGGTTCCACTCGTGCGGGTGCGCGTACTCGGCGCCCATGAAGAGGAGCTTCTTGCCCGGCGTGGTCCACTGATGCGCCAAGAGCAGGCGCAGGTTCGCGCGCTGCTGCCACTGATCGCCGGGGAGCTTGCGGAGCATCGAGCCCTTCCCGTGCACGACCTCGTCGTGGGAGTACGGCAACACGAAGCTCTCGCTGAAGGCGTAGACCGATCGGAAGGTGATCTTGTCGTGATGATGACGCCGATGCACCGGGTCCTCGCGAAAGTAGGAGAGCGTGTCGTGCATGAAGCCCATGTCCCACTTGAAGCCGAACCCCAAACCTCCGTCGTAGGTCGGCTTGCTCACGCCAGGCCACGCGGTCGACTCCTCGGCGTAGGTCTGGACGCCCTCGTGCTCCGCGTAGATCGACTCATTGAACTTCTTGAGAAACGCGACCGCTTCGAGGTTCTCGTTGCCGCCGTGCTCGTTCGGGATCCACTCGCCCTCTTCGCGCGAATAGTCGAGATAGAGCATCGACGCGACGCCATCCACGCGCAGACCGTCGACGTGGTAGGCGCGCAGCCAGTGATGCGCGCTCGACAACAAGAAGCTCTGCACCTCGTTGCGACCGTAGTTGAAGATGTAAGTCGTCCAGTCGGGATGAAACCCCTTGCGCGGATCTTCGTGCTCATAGAGCGCGGTACCGTCGAAGCGCCCAAGCCCGTGCGCGTCCGTCGGGAAGTGCGCCGGCACCCAGTCGAGGATCACGCCGATGCCGCGTTGATGAAGAACATCGATCAAGTACATCAAGTCGGTCGGCGGTCCATAGCGGGCGGTCGGCGCGAAGTACCCCGTCACCTGATAGCCCCAGCTTCCATAGAACGGGTGCTCCATCACCGGCATCAGCTCGACGTGCGTGAAGCCGAGACGCGTCACGTGGTCGGCGAGCGGCTCCGCCATCGCGCGATACCCGCGCGTCATCCATGAGCCCGGGTGAAGCTCATAGATCGAGATCGGTGCGTCGCGATGATTGGGGTGCGTGTCGCCTCGGCGCGCCTCCATCCAAGCGTGGTCACTCCACTCGTACGCGAGCGAAGTGAGACGCGAAGCCGTCTGCGGCGGGAGCTCACACGCGAGCGCATAGGGGTCGCTCTTGTCGACGATGGACCCGTCGGCGCTCGTGATCCGAAACTTGTAGAGCTCGCCAGCTCGGGCCTGCGGAACGTACCCGCGGAAGACTCCCTGGTCGCTCCCCGAGAGCGCCGCGCCGTTCCATCCGTTGAAGTCGCCGACGACCTCGACCCGCTGCGCGTTCGGCGCCCACACCGAGAAGTGCGCCCCTTCCTCAGCAAGCACGCCTCCGAGTTTGCCCGCGAGCGACGTATGAACACCGTCTCCAAACGCGAGCAGGTCGTCGTCGCTCAGCGTCACGTGGCCGGCCCGCGGAGCTGCGCCAGCTCCTGCAAGATCGGACCGAAGCGCGCTTGCATCTCCTCCAGCGTAAGCGTCGCGGGGCGTCGCCAGTTGGGCAGCTCGGTGCTCGTCCCGGGCACGTTCTGAAAGCGCGTTTCCAGCCACAGGTCTTCGAGGTTGATGAGCACCACCTTCGCGTCGCTCGCGCAGAGCCGTCGCAGGAGCGCTCCCAAGATCGCGTCGTCTCGCTCGCTCGACGCGAACCGAGCCAGCGCGTCCACCACCTGCGCGCGCGCGCGCTTCTCCTGTTGCCTTTGACCTTCGCTCAGCATCCCGAGATCACGACGCACATCCGCATCGGCGCACGCGAGGAACCCGCCGAAGGTCGGGAGGTCGTGCGTGTTCAGGCTCGCGAGCGATTCGGTCGGCGGTGCGCGCACGATGTCGACTGGGTTCGCGGCGCCGGGGTCGACCTCGAACTGTGCGACGTGCATCCGCAAGAGACCGTGGCGGTTCATCGCCTCGCGCACCGCGTGGGGAACGGTCCCGAGATCTTCGCCGACGATCGCCGCGCCGTGTTCGTGCGACGCGAGCGTAAGCAAGGCGTAGAGCTCGTCGGGTCGATAACGGAGATACGCCCCTGATGTCGCTGACGCACCAGGCGGCACGCAATAGATTCGATGAAGCCCCATGACGTGGTCGACCCGCAGGATCGACGCGCGCTCCATCTCGCGACCAAGACAGTCGTAGAGGTAGTCGTAACCATCGTCTCGCGCGCGCTCCGGATGCATCGGGCGAAAGCCCCAGTCCTGCCCGCCCGTGAAGAGCGCGTCAGGCGGCGCCCCGGCAGAGACACCATCCAAAAAGAAGTCGCGGAAGCGCCAAGCGTCGTAGCCGTCGGGGTGCACCCCGAGCGGAAGATCGAGATAGAGCGGGAGCGCGTCGGCGGCGGCGAGCTGTCGCTCCATCTCCACTTGCGCGAAGAGGTGGTAGCGAACGCGTTCTTCAAACGCCTCGCCATCGACTTTCGCGAGCGCTTCGGCGGAGGCGTCTCCCCACTGGTGGAAGGCCGCTCCACGTGTCTCGGTCTGCGCACGAAAGCGGGCGTACTCCTCGGCGTGGGGGCGCCGCTCGAGGAACGCTTCCAAACCCGGCGCGTCGCGATCGAAATACGTCTCCGCGATCCCCTCAAGGATCGCCCTCTTGCACCGCGCGAGCGCGTCGTAGTCGATCAGGTCCGCCGACATCAACGCGTCCAGCTCGTCTCGCGCGACCGGCGACACTTGCGCGCCGTCCGCCGTCGCCTCGGGATCGAGAAAGAGCTCGTTCCAGAAGAGTCGACTGGCCGGCGAGTACGGACTCGGCTCAAACGGCTGCGCGCACTGCGCGTCGCTGCCCTTGAGAAGAAACTGGGCGTGGAGCGGCAGCGTCCCGAAGCACGACACGCCTTGCTCTTTCAGCCAAGCGCACAAACGGTGCAAGGCGGTGAGATCCGGTCCGAGCCCCCGTTCGCTTCGCAGAGCGTAGAGCGGGAGGAAGGCGCCGAGCTGACGCTCGCTCAAAGGACGCGCGCGGGTCGGCGCGCGGAAGAGCGCGGCTTCGTGACGATGACCACCGATCGAGACCGCGACGTGATGGCGCCCGTACGGGAGCTCCGGCAGCGCGATTTTCTTCTCAAAGAATCGCTCCCCGTAGTGCGTCTCTTCGTGACCCGGCTCGCGCGCCAAGTCGCGGTCAAACGCGCAGAGCACCTCTCCTTGACGCGTGGTCACGATCACCCGGGCCCAAGCGAGATGCGACACGCGAACCGTCAGGGCCGGTGCCTCATCAAACGCTACGCAGACCTTCGGGAGGACCCGCTGCCACTCACCGAGACGCTTCGTGCGTTCGGCGTCATCGAGCCCCTCCGCGTCGAGCCCCTCTACGTCGAGACCGAGGACGCGGAGGAGCGAGCGCAGGGTGTCGTCTGAAGGAACGACCGTCTGTCCGAGACCGTCCTGGTGCTCGGTGACGATTCCGTAGGCGTCGGCGAGAGAACGAAGGGTCATGTCTCTCGGTAGTTCTCCTCCGCGGCGCGAGTCAAGCTACCCTTGCGGGCGGTGAGCGCTTTCTTCGATCTACGCCCCGGCGTCACGCGGGAAGACGGACGGACCCGCTTCGCGGTGGAAGCGGACGGCGACGCGCTGAGCCTTGAGTTGCTGTCCGGAGCGACGCTTGAAAAGCACGAGATGAAGCGGGTCTCGGGCGGGTTCGTGATCACCGCCGACGCGCCCTTCGGGACGCGCTATCGCTTCACGCGCGGAGGGCACAAGTTGCTCGACCCGCGAGCGCGCGCGATCGACGAAGACGCAAACGCCGCGATCGTCGTCGACGAGGTGTTCGACTGGGGTACGGACCGCCGCCCGGCGACCGCGTGGACCGACACCGTCATCTACGAAGCGCACCTCCGCGGGATGACCATGACGCACCCCGACGTCCCCGCGTCCCTCCGCGGTCGCTTTGGTGGATTCGCGAGCGCACCGATCATCGAGCACCTCACGAACCTCGGCGTGACCGCGGTGCAGCTGATGCCCGTCGCGCACTTCCTGAGCGAACCGGCGCTTCGCGAGCGCGGGCTGACGAACTACTGGGGCTACAACCCCATCGCGTTTTTCGCGCCGTACGCCGGCTACGCGACCGATCCGCGTCGCGCGGTGATCGAGTTCAAGGAGATGGTTCGCGCGCTCCACGCCGCTGGCCTCGAAGTGCTCTTGGACGTCGTCTTCAATCACACCGCGGAGGGTCGCGACGACGTGCGCTCGCTCCGCGGGCTGGTCACCGATGCCTACCGTGAGCCCGACGTGACCGGGTGCGGTAACACGCTCGACCTCGACCGCCCCCAGAACCTTCGCCTCGTCATGGACGCCCTTCGCTTCTGGGCCGACGAGATGCATGTCGATGGGTTCCGTTTTGACCTCGCGACCGCGCTCGCACGCAAGAACGGCACCTTCGATCGCGAGAGCCCGTTCCTCGCGTCGATCTCCCAGGACCCGTCGCTTTCGCGTCTGAAGCTCATCGCCGAGCCGTGGGACCTCGGCGACAACGGCTATCGCCTCGGTCAGTTCCCGAGCGGGTGGCGCGAGCTCAACGGTAAGTTCCGCGACGACGTTCGCGCGTTCGTGCACGGTGGTGGCCGCATCGGGACGCTCGCCACGCGGATCGCGGGCAGCTCCGATCTCTTCGCGGACCGCGGACCCACCGCTGGCGTCTCGTTCATCACCTCGCACGACGGATTCACGCTGCGCGACCTCGTCAGCTACGGGTGCAAACACAACGACGCCAACGGCGAAGCCAACCGCGACGGAGACGACCACAACCACAGCGACAACCACGGGGTCGAGGGCGAGACCGACGACCCGCGCGTTCTCGAGGAGCGCGCCGCCGCGACGCGCATGTTGCTCGCGCTGCTCTGCTTCTCGCGAGGCGTCCCGATGCTCTTGATGGGCGACGAACTGGGACGCACTCAAGGCGGCAACAACAACGCGTACTGCCAAGACAACACGGTCTCATGGATGGACTGGACGAACATCGACCACGCGCTTCTTCGGGACGTGGAGCGGCTCCTCTCGGCGCGCCGCGACGCCCGCACACTTCGCGGGGACGCGTTCCTGCGCGACGCCGAGGCGCGGTGGTGCACGCCGCTTGGCGAGCCGTGCGAGTGGGGCGACGAACGGTCGCTCGGCTTATGGATCGAAGACGCGGTGGGTGTGTTGATCAACGGTGAAGACGACGCGCTTCGCTTCGCGATACCTCACGGTTTTCACAAGCGGCTCGGCGCGGGAGCGCTCGGTGTCGTGCCCGCGCGATCCCTTCAGCTCGTGATGCGCGAAGTGATAAGGTCCGCGCCGTGAAGCGCCAAGACAAAGCCGACCGCATCGGCGTGATGCTCGATGAGCTCTACCCGAACCCGCCCATCCCGCTGGACCATGAGAGCGCGTACCAGCTCCTGTGCGCGGTGCTCCTCTCGGCGCAGACCACCGACAAGAAGGTCAACGAGGTCACGCCCGCCCTCTTCGCCCGGGCGCCCGGTCCTGAAGAAATGGCGGCCATGGAGGCCGACGAGATCCTCACCTTCATTCGGCAACTCGGGCTCGCGCCGACCAAGGCCAAGAACCTGAAGAAGATGAGCAAGGCGCTCGTCGATGATCACGGCGGCGTGGTGCCCGCGGACCTCGTCGCGCTCGAGGCGCTCGCGGGGGTCGGCCACAAGACCGCGTCCGTCGTGATGGCGCAGTCGTTCAACGTGCCGTCCTTCCCTGTGGACACCCACATCCATCGGCTCGCCGCGCGTTGGGGCTTGAGTGACGACAGCAACGTCAAGAACACGGAGCGCGATCTCAAAGCGGTCTTTCCGGAGGACACCTGGAACCGACGCCACTTGCAGATCATCTACTTCGGACGGGAGCACTGCCCCGCGCGGTCGCACGATCTCAGTACGTGCCCGATCTGCTCATGGGCCGCGACGAAGAAACGGATCGCAGAGGAAGCGACCCGACTGCCCGCGAAGAAGAAGCCCGCGAAGAAGAAGTAGTCGCGCGCATCACCTTCGATCCCAGGTGCGTTTCTCGTGGACGAATCAGGTGCCGTTTGATCTAACGCACAGATGAGCGCCGCCCCGGCGAACGACAACGCGGACCTCCTCGAGGCCAATGACGAGCGAATGGGTCCCAACGAGGATCCCGCGCCCGCGTCCGTCGCGCCCTTTGCGCCCATCGCGGAGCCGCGCATCGAACCGCGACCGCACGTCTTGCTCTTCGCGGACAAGGTCGTCGTGCAGCACACGCTCGGCAAATACGAGGAGGTCGAGGCGCCGCTCCTCGCGCTCAGCTTCGACTACGAGCACCAGCGGGTTCGCGCGAACGACCTCAGCGAGCACATCTTCTTGGCCTCTGAGATGGGTATCGAGGCGGTCCCGAGACACCGGCAAGCGGAGCGGCAGGCCCGCTTCGTCATCGAGAGCTTCGGGGTCAGCGATCTTGAGTGCATGGAGGATCTGGGCTGCCCACCCGACTGCGACGCGGACTACCTGGTCAGCGCAGATCCGGACGCGCACACGCGCTGCAGCTTCACCGCCTACGTCTTGCCTCAGCTCGAGCAGCTCGGCTGGAAGGTCGAGATCGACAAGGACTACCCCTACCAGGTCGTCCGCGACGATGAGGCGCCCTGGTACGCAGACGTCAGCCCCAGCGAGGAGCGCCCGGATTGGTTCGGGCTTGAGCTCGGCGTGGAGATCGACGGCAAGCGCATCAACTTGCTGCCCACGTTGCTCGAGTTCCTGGACGCCACCCGCAAAGGGCGCAGCTTGGAAGACCTCGCGCGCAGCAAGAAGGTGATCGCGGTGAAGGTGAGCGACACGCATCACCTCGCGGTTCCCCACGATCGTTTCCGCGCGGTCATGCAAGCGGTCGTCGAGCTCTACGACGGTCGCGACGCAGCCACCCTGCGCTTCCCGATCGAGGACGCCACCGCGCTGGATCGCCTCGAGATCGCGTTCGACGAGAGCGACGGCCCGCTCCTCACATGGGATGATCCGGAAGAGGTTCGCAAGACCATCAAACCGCGCGCGCGGACGAAGGCGGAGCCCGTTCCAGAGAACCCCACGCCAGGGCTGCGCGCGACCCTCCGCGGCTATCAGTGCGAGGGCGTGGGCTGGCTCCAGCACCTTCGTGAACATGACCTCGGCGGCGTGCTCGCGGACGACATGGGGCTCGGAAAAACGCTCCAGACGATCGCGTGCCTGGCGATGGAGAAGGACGCGGGGCGCGCAGACCTGCCGTCGATGATCGTGGCGCCGACCAGCCTGGTACAGAACTGGGTACGCGAGTTTCAGAAATTCGCGCCTCACATCACGACGCACGCCTGGCACGGCGGCAAGCGCTGGGCGACGCAGTCTCGGCTCGGGACCAGCGACATCATCGTCACCAGCTACCCGATCTTGATTCGTGACCTCGCGCTCTTCTCGGAGATGCCGCTTCATTACGTCGTCCTCGACGAGGCACAGACGATCAAGAACGCGCGCAGTCGAGCCAACGCGGCTTGCTGTGCGCTCGACGCGCGTCATCGGCTCTGCCTCTCGGGCACCCCGATCGAGAACCACCTTGGCGAGCTGTGGTCCCTCTTCCGGTTCGCGTCACCCGATCTCCTCGGGAGCGAGCTCACCTTCAAGGAGCGCTACCGCACGCCGATCGAGCGCTACGCCGACAACGATCGGCTCGCGATGCTGCGCGACCGGGTCAGCCCGCAGATCCTCCGCCGCCTCAAGCGAGACGTCGCCAAGGAGCTCCCGCCCAAAACGGAGCTGGTCCGGCCGATCGAGATCTCGGGCAAGCAGCGAGACCTCTACGAGAGCATCCGGATGGGCGCGCACCAGAAGGTCCGCCAGATGATCTCGAAAAAGGGGTTCGCGGCGTCGACCATCACGATCCTCGACGCGCTCACGAAGCTTCGCCAGGTCTGCTGCGACCCGCGATTGGTGCGAATGGACGCGGCCCGCTTCGTCCGCAAGAGCGCCAAGTTTGAAGAGCTCATGACGCTCCTCGAGACGCAGCTCAGCCAAGGCCACCGCGCGCTCATCTTCTCTCAGTTCACCAGCATGCTCCGGCTCATCTCACAGGGGCTGTCGGAGCGCCGGATCAAGCACCTCACGCTCACCGGCGCCTCGAAGGACCGCCAAGGGCTCTGCGATCGTTTTGAGCGCGGTGACGCCGATGTCTTCTTGATCAGTCTCAAGGCGGGCGGGACCGGGCTGAACCTGACGAGCGCGGACACGGTCATCCACTACGACCCTTGGTGGAACCCCACGACGCAAGCACAGGCGACGGACCGCGCGTACCGCATCGGGCAGAAGCGACCGGTCTTCGTTCACAACTTGATCATCGCCGGGAGCGTGGAGGAGCGGATGTTGCTGCTTCAGCGAAAGAAGCGCGCGCTCGCAGAAGGCGTCCTCGGCGGCGAGTCAGGGGGAGCGAAGTTGCAAGAAGACGACGTCGACCTGCTCTTCGCTCCGCTCTACTGATCTCTTCAATGGGTCAGGTCGACCCGCGCTCGCTACTCCGCAGTCGCGACGGGTCCGACCGCGCCACCATCCGCGGTGAGCCCCATGTTTTCTTGGTTGTGCTGATCCTGGTTCACGGCGGGAGCCGACGGCCCAAGCATCAACTCGCGGATGTCGCACGCGGCGTTCTCGTGCGCGCATACGCGGAGAACCTCTCGCTTGCGAAGCGTCTCGCAGGCCGCGCCATCTTGTCGGCAGACCGCCTCGATCTCTTCACGAACCATGACCTCGCGCTCAACGTGGGCAAGCTCGGCTTCCTCGCGGCGGGTCCGCTCTGCTTCCGCGGAGAGCTGCGCTTGCCGGGCGTGCTCAGCGTGCTCCGGGTGAGGCGGCGCGGTGGTGGCGCAACCCATTGAGAGGCCGAGGCCGAGAAGAACACTGGTAAAAAGGCTTGTACGAAACATAATAACTCTCCTGAACGGGTGAGAGACCACGCCGCTCCCGCTGAAGATTTGCATCAGCTATGCCGCGCTCTTTGCCAGCTATTTTATCGCCCATCAAGGTGAAATGTGGTTCTTCTCCTACGGCGTGTGGGTCCACACCCTCTATGAAACCGCAGAAATACGAAGATTCCCGATCTTTTGTACAACCACCCCATTTCAAGGACATGGCGGTTTTCACGGTACGTATTTCGGCTTACAAACTGAGTGAGCGAATAGACCCGCAGGGATGACATAAGATTCGCGCTTTCTCGGCCTGTTTGGGCTGGTGGTCATGCCTCAGCCGCCCTGATAGAGCGTTCTCATGACTCTCTCCATCGGTGGCGCCGCCCCGCTCTTCGAAAAGCGTGATCAACACGGGGAGCCAGTTCGGCTCGCGGACTTCCGTGGCGACAAGGCGGTCGTCCTCTACTTCTATCCGAAGGATGAGACGCCTGGCTGCACCGTCCAGGCCTGCAAGTTCCGCGATGACTACGAAGATTTCGTCGCGGCCGGAGCGGTCGTCATTGGGGTCAGCCAAGACAACGAGGCGACGCACCGCGGATTCGCGGAGAACCACCGTCTGCCGTTCTTGCTGATCAGCGATGATGACGGCGCGATGCGCAAAGCGTACGGCGTGAAGAAGTCGCTCGGGGTTCTACCGGGCCGCGAGACCTTCGTGATCGATCGTGAGGGAGTCGTCCAGCACCGCTTCCGTTCGCAGATCATGGCGACCAAGCACGTGAGCGAGGCGCTCGCGGTCGTGAAGCGGCTTCGCTAGCAGCTGCCTGCTCAGCGCTTACTTTCGCGGGGGCGTCTTGTGACCCAGACGCGCGGAACGCGGTCGGTACCAATCGTACGCATTGCGCTTGGTGAAGCAGGTGAACGCGAGGCTGATCGCGACGTCCAGCGCGCGCACGTGATGCCACCATCCAACCGGGATGAACAACGTGTCGCCCGGGTCGAGAACGAAGCTCCGCTCACCACAACGGTCCGCGCGCTCGGGGTCATCCTCCGGCGAGAAGCCCGCGTACATCGAGCGCGCGTCGCGCAAGAGATCCATCTCGAACGGTGAGTACATCCGGTAACGCTTCCGTCCGTACACCTGCAGAAAGAGAATGTTGCTGGTGTCGTGATGCAGGGGCGTCACCGTTCCTGCGGGCCCGAACCAGAGCGCGCTCCCGCCGACCCTCTTCTCCTCCGAGAGCATCGTCTCCCCAAAGCGCATCTCGTCGAAGAGGAGCGAGAGCGTGTCTCGCTCCAGGTTTCGGTTGTTGGCGACGAGGTAGAAGTCGTTGGACTCCCCGTCGACCGCGAGGACGCGATCGACCAGCTCGCGCATCGCGGTGGGACGCGTGTGTTCGGCGGCGCGCATGTCGTAGTCCGGATCCGCCTCGCGACCGTCTGTGATCGCGACCTCGGTGTCACCGAGCAGCTCCGCGAGCCGCGCGGGCGTCCAGGCTCGCGCGGGCCAATCGTCAAAGAAGCCCTCGAGGATCACCGGCGTGTTCATCGCGTAGTACGAGCGATAGAAATCCTCGACGCTGAGATCACGTCGCCGCTCAACGATGGACGTGTGCCGCGAGAGATCGCGTTGCAGATGCACCATCTGCTTAAGCTGACGTAGCTCAAGCGCGGTTTCTCGCGCGGCAGCGTAGCTCGGCTCTCGGATCGTCTCCGCGAGCGCACGTTCAGCGAGCTTGGCCGGCACGCCTTGCGACACGAGGCCCTCGACGATCATGTCTCCGGTCGCGCCGCGAAGAAGGTTCTCCGCGATCCAGACCCGCCAGCGCGCTGACACGTCCACCGACGCTGCAGTAGACGCCTTCCTTTTCTTCTTCCGCTTCTTCGAACTCATGCGGCGACCTCGCGGAAGCTACGGCGCGGGCATCGGCGGTGGCGGCATCGGTGGCGGCATCGGTGGCACTGCGTCGCTCGCGTCGTCCCCTGCGTCCGGTGGCGGCATCGGCGGCGGCATCGGTGGCTCTGCGTCGTCGTCCCCTGCGTCCGGTGACGGCATCGGCGGCGGCATCGGTGGCTCTGCGTCGTCGTCCCCTGCATCCGGTGACGGCATCGGCGGCGGCATCGGTGGCTCTGCGTCCGGTGACGGCATCGGCGGCGGCATCGGTGGCTCCGCGTCGCTCGCGTCGCTCCCAGAAGCGTCGGGCATGGGAGGCACGAACGTATCCGTCGGTGAGTCGACGTCGCGGGTCGAACAGCCGCCGATGGCGACCCCCAGCGAGAGCGTCGCGACCGCCGCGGTCGCCTTTGCCTTCCCTTTCAAGCGCGTCAGCGGGGGGACGCTGGGAAATGGGGTCAGCTTCGCCATGGCGGTAGCGTATCGGATCAGCCCCTGAGAGCAACGTGTACAGTGAGGATGTGTTTCATCGTGACGGCCCGACCCTCTTTGAGCTCGCCGAACAGGCGCTCGCCTCGACCGACCGAGGCTACGACCTGCTCGCGCCGAAGTTCGATCTCACCCCGTTCCGGACGCCCGACAAGATCGTAGAGGTGTCCGCGGCGTTCTATGGAAAGGGAGCGCGCGGGATTGATCTCTGTTGCGGAACCGGCGCCGGGCTTCGCTCGCTCTTGCCGCACTGCGACGAAGTCGTCGGCATCGATCGCAGCCGCGGGATGTTGGTCGAAGCCGCCCGCCGCCTCCCGCCCGAGGAGGCCTCACGCGTCCGCTTCGTGCGAGGTGACGCGCTCTCCCTCCCCTTTCACGAAGAGTTCGACGTCGCGACCTGTTACGGCGCGTTCGGCCATGTCTTGGAACGGGACGAGCCTCGCTTCGTCGACCAGGTCTACCGCGCGCTCCGCCCGGGCGGTCGCTTCGTTTTCGTCACGTCCGCGATGCCCTCTGTCCTGAGCCCCACGTGGTGGATGGCGCGCGGTTTCAATGGCGTGATGCGCGTGCGCAACGCCGTCTTGAAACCGGAGTTCATTATGTACTACCTGACGTTCCTCGTGGACGGCGCCACGCGACACCTTGAGCAACGCGGCTTCAAAGTGGAGGCGCACCGAAACGTCATGCCCGCGCCATTCGCGAGAGCCATCGTCGTCGTCGCCACCCGTCCCTGACCTCCCCAAGTCGACGGGCGCATCGACGTACGCGGTGTGACCGAGGGTCGCCGACAGCTCCGACAAGACCCTCCGAAGAAGAGACTATTTCGAACGGAAGACGATCATCCCGTGGGTCAGATCGTAGGGACTGAGCGCGACCGTCACTCGGTCGCCAAGAATCACGCGGATGCGGAACTTGCGCATGCGGCCACAGAGCTGAGCGCGGACAACCGCCTCGGTATCCGTGGTCACCTCGAACTGGCCACCAGCGAACACGTTCGTGATGGTCCCCTCCACTTTGACGTGATCGTCACGCTTGTTCGATGTGTCGCGGTCGAAGCGGCGCTTCTTCTTACGGCGCGCGCCTCCTGGTCGTCGTTTTGCCAAACCTGGGTCTCTCCTTCTCCCAATCGGGAGGCTGGAACCTAAGGCCGCCTACGCGTATCCGCCAGTTCCGCCCCGCCGACATACCAAACGAGCAGAAATTGTCGACCCACGTCCCCAAGTTCGTGGGCTCAAGGCCCCGAAACCCCGTTCCGAGCACCGACAAAGCGTCATTTCAGTGTTGTGCGCTTCTCCGGCGGAACAGTAGGACGAGCGTCCACACGAGCGGAAACGCCGAGCCCGGGTGCGCGACGCGACACGAGCAACCTCCCGAAATCTCGGAGTCGGAGCTCCCGCCGGAGCGCGCGGTATCCACACTGGTGTCCGTTCCGACATCGGTTGCTGCGTCCGTTCCAACATCCATGGCGTCGGTTCCGGCGTCTGGTGCGGCGTCGGTTGCGGCGTCGGTTGCGGCGTCCGTTCCCGCATCCGTTCCCGCATCCATACCGGCGTCCGTACCGGCGTCGGGTGCGGGAGGTTCCTCTGTCTCGACTTCGATCGTCATCGCGAGCTGAAGGTCAAACGAGAGATCGCTCGAGCCGCCGCTCGACTGCTTCACGACGACCGCGACGATGTTCTCGCCCTCGATGAACGGGCTGGCCCCCAAGTCGATCGCGAACGTCCCGGTCGCGTTGTCGCCCGAGGTCCCGCTGGCGAACGCGCCGTGCGCAGTGTCGTCGATGTTCTCGCGGAAGACCTCGACGCCATTGATGTACACGACCGTGCCGTCGTCAAAGAGAACCGTTCCTTCTGCCTCCAGGACCGTCCCCGTCAGTTCGAAGGCGCGCTGAAAGTAGACGCTCGGGATGTTGGGGTCCTCGTCCGTGAGCAGCGTGACCTCGTCCCCGTCGCCGTAGCCGAGCTGGGCGCGTCCCCGTTCCCAGCCTCCGAGCGACGTGGTCCAGTCTGCCGGGGGCGCGCTCTCCAGGTAGCCGTACTCCGCGCCGAAAGGAATGACGACCTCCATGCTGCGGCTGCTCAGCGCAAAGTTCGCGGACTCATCGCGGGCCTCGCCGACACGAACACGAACGCGAACCCGCTCGCTGACGTACGGAGGGCTCTCCCACGTAAAGAGTCCATCGTCGGTCGTTCGCGCGATCCGGGTGTAGCTCTCGCCACCGTCCAGCGAGTAGTCGATGATGACCTCTCCGCTCAGGCCGACGGAGGTCCACACGATGTCGATCGGTGAACCCGCGAGAAAAGTCTCGCCGCCGCTGGGCGCGCTCAAGAAGATTCCGTCCTCGCGCACCAGCGTCACCTGGTCCGTCTCAACGCCATCGCTGCGCACGTTCTTGAGCGTGAGCGAGCCACCGTTGATATCGATCAAACACGAGCCGTTCGCGAGCTCGCTGAAGAACATCAGCGGGTGGTCTCCGGTTCCGCCCACGCCGGCGCCCCCGTGACCCACCACCGCGTGAACCGTGCCGTCGCCGAGAGCGTTGTACGCGCCGTCTCCCGCGAGCTGCCCGTCTCCCGAGTCAAGGATGTGACCGCCCGCGGTTGTGGGCGTGTCGTAGGCGCCGTGGACGAGAAACGAGCGCTCGTAGATGTGACTGTGACCCGTAAAAATGATGTCGACCCCGAGTTCATCCAAGGTCGGCATGACGTCCTCACGCATCCGCTCGAGGTCTCCCTCGCGATCCGAATCGTGTGATCCCTTCGTATAGGGTGGGTGGTGCCAGTACGCGATGAGCCAATCGGCATCGCTCTCCATGATGTCTTCACGGACCCAGGTCATCATCGGATCCAGGGTCGCTCGGTTCCTCGGGATCTGATGGGAATCGAGGACGATGAAGTGCGCGTTCGCGTAGTCGAAGGAGTAGTAGGCCTCGGTCCCGCTCACGGCTCCTCCGGCCGCACCGTCCGTCGGCAAGACGTAGCCGTCGTAGTAGGGGCCGGTCTGCATCACCGAGTTGCTGCTCAACCCTTCGTGATTCCCCATCGCGGGCCAGATCGGAGTGTCGAACAAGATCTCCTCGTAGATCGCGTAGAAGTTCCGATCGAACTCCGACTCCGTGCCGTCGCTGTAAGCCATGTCGCCCACGTGCAAGAAGAGATCGGGGGGCTGGCGGCCGGCGTATTCCACCATGGCGTCACGGACCGCGCGTTGACGAGAGCTCCCGTTGCCCGAGTCGCCGACCACCCATACGCGAAACCCGTCGGTCGACCCTGGCTCCGGTGACGCGCGGAAGGTGTGCTCCGCGTCGCCCGGCATGGGACAAGCGCCCGAGCCGACCGCGTAGAAGTAGCGCGTGCCTGCGGTGAGCCCCGTCACGCGCACCTCGTGCTGCCTCCCCATGGGTCCCGTCGCGCGTCGCCCAAGCGACGCCATGGTGGTCCCGTAGCAAACGACGCTCGGCCCGGGGGTCTCGGTTCGCCAGACGACGGTCACCTCATCGTCCGCGGCGATCTGTAGGAAGGGTCCGCGCGTGATCTGCGCCGACGCGACGGTCGAGGTGGCGCTGAGCGCAGCGGTGAGCGCGAAGAGGAGGACGCGGTTCATTGCTCCTCTCCTCTCAACTGCGCGAGCAAGACACGCGCTTGTCGCTGCCGCGGCGCGCGCCGGACCACGACCTCAAGGTCCGCGATCGCGGCGTCCCGAATTCCGAGCCGCACCAGGGCGCGCGCGCGCAAGAACTGCGCGTTCGCGCTCGGTCGACGAGCGAACGCTCGCTCCGCGGCGTCAAGGGCGCGCTCGGCGCTCTCGGCGCTCTCCACCGCGCGACCTTGGGCGTCAAAGAGCTCGCTCTGACGAAGCCACCAAATCGTCTTCACTCGCGCACGCGCCAGCCCCGTTTCAACGAGAGCATGAGCCTCTTCAAAACGACCTAAGCGCGTGAGCACGCGGAGCCGCGCCCTCACCACTGCCGCGGCGCGGCTCTGGGCATAGAGCGCTTCTGCTTCTTGATCGCGACCCAGCTCCTCGAGGAGCTCGCCATGCGCGAGCACGACGTCGACGCTAAAGCCGAACTCTCGCGCGACCTGCAGATCGCGAAGCGCGTCCTCATGCGCGCCCAACGCAGCTCGACAGAGCGCGTGCAGCAGCAACACGTGAACGTTCGCGGGTACGAGCGAGAGATATCGGTCGAGGCTCGCTTCTGCGTCGCTCCAGTTGTTTTGATCGAAGAACACGCGCGCCCGCTCAAGGTGGAGACGGGGATCTCGAGGCGCCAGCGACTCGGCGATCAGCAAATCGTCGAGGGCATGTTCGAAGCGCTCGTCAATCCGGTACGCTCGTGCGCGCTCGAAGCGAAGCTCCAGGGAGGTCGGGTTGGCGTTGACGCGTTCCGTGAGCTCCGCCTGTTCGATCGACATCGGCTGGTGCGCACGGGCCGTCGGGGTTGCGACGAACGTCAACAGCCAAAGCGTTGAGACAATTCGAGCGACCGACATAACTCTGTTCATGGCCCACACCTCCTTGAGGAGCGTAACGCAGAACGAGGACAACTCAGTCGCGCGCGCTTACGAACGCGCCGACGGGAAACGGCTCAGCGCGCTGCCTGAAGCGTCGCGATGCGTGAATCAAGCGAAGGGTGCGTCGCCATCAGCGCCGCGAGCCCCTTGCCCCCGTTGATGCCCATGGCGCTGATCGAGGCCGGCAGCTGTGGCGGCTCGCTCGACTTGAGACGCTGCAGCGCGGCGATCATCTTGTCCGCGCCCGCGAGATTCGCGGCCCCCGCGTCCGCGCGGTACTCCCGCTGCCGACTGAACCACTTCACGATGATCCCCGCGCCGACCCCAAGCACGCCTTGAAGCGCCATGTAGATCATCATGTAGAACGGGCCGCGTCCACGACGACCACCGTTTCGCCCGCCGCTCAGCATGCCGTCGATCACGCCACCGAGGATCTGCGCGAGCACGAGCACGAACGTGTTCATCACGCCCTGGACGAGCGTCATCGCGACCATGTCGCCGTTGGCGGCGTGGGAGATCTCGTGCGCCAAGACGCCTTCGACTTCATCGCGCGTCATGCCGTGCATCAGACCAGTGCTGACCGCGACGAGCGAGTTGTTCTTCGAGGGACCGGTCGCGAACGCGTTCATCGTTCCGTCGTCGTAGATCGCGACGTCCGGCATCTTGATGCCCGCCTGCTGCGCTTGCCGCTGAACCGTCGTCACGATCCACTCTTCCATCTCGTTCTCGGGCTGCTGAATGATCTTCGCGCGCGTCGAGCGCACCGCTGCCGACTTCGACATGAAGAGCGAAACGACCGCGCCGCCAAAGCCCATGACCAGCGACATCAAGAACATCGGCAGCAGCTGACCTGGCGTGGCGCTGATGATCCCGGCTTGCTGAAGCACGGTCGTCACGAAGCCCAAGACGAGTACCACCGCGAAGTTCGTGGCGATGAGCAGACTGGCGCTCTTGATCATTCTTCTTCTCTTTCTCCGGTCCCCGTCTCGCGCCGGACCTCTTGAAACGCCACGCCCTCTTGGACGCAGAGCTCCCGAGCGAGGTCGGTCGCCGGGCCCACAGGATGTACGGCTCGCTCAAGGGCTGCCAACCCTGCGACCTCAACGACGCGACGTAGCTCACGCTGAGCCTGTGAATCGTCACCCCGACAAGCAAGCGCGTGGGCCCGAACAATCGCGTAGGACGCTCGAAGACCAGGCTCCATCTCGGGGTCGTCACGCTCCCCAACTACGGACAACGCCTTCTCGACGCCGCCGCAGAGCACATCGAGGAGCGCCTCGGTGGTCACGAGCCAGCGCTCGATCGCTTCTTCCGCGGGGCGCGGGACAGAGGCGAGCGCTTCCCTGGCCCCCTCAAGGTCGCCTCGGTGGAGCGACACGGTCGCGAGCGCTTGTCCTCGTTGCGAGCTCCGGGCGCTGCCGATCACGTCGGCCCCTTCGATCGAGTCGAGCACCTCCGCAGCGTCGTCCCACGCCGAAACCGCCGTCAGCGGGTTGGTCACCATCAGCGCGACCCGGGCGTACTCGGTCGGC
The DNA here is from genome assembly GCA_938024995.1 of uncultured bacterium. Lineage (GTDB taxonomy): Bacteria > Myxococcota_A > Polyangia > Polyangiales > Houyiibacteriaceae > CALJDU01. The sequence goes on along the minus strand of CALJDU010000019.1, from coordinate 41,221 downwards.
GAGAGCTTCTTCTTCGCGACGCGGAGGTTCTCACGCAGCGCGACCTGTGCTTGGGCCCGCGTTTCGTCGTTGGCCAAGCGAAACGCGCAGAGCATCGCGCCTCGGAGAAAGCGATCGCGGCGCGAGGAGATGAAGAGAAAGAAGAGCCCGACCGCGCCGCCCACCGCCAGCCCGGTCGCGTCTGGGTTGGCCCCAAAGCCAAGCAGCGCGGCCGCGGAGCCAAAGACGAACGCCGTCACGAACGAGCCGAGGATCGGTCGCAACGCCATCGCGTACGAGAAGAACGAGACCGGCGCGTGCCACAAGGACGCGCGGACGAACCCGGCGGCGAGCGCGAGCACCATTCCCGCGAGGGCGGCTCCGGTCACTCCGCTGCCTGCTCTTGTGCGGGAGCGCGCGCTTCGATCGCTTCGGCTGTCTCTTCGTCGACGGCGTCCACCGCGTCCCCCTCCGTCGCCGGCTCGCGGACCACTTCGCGTCGGATCATCGTACGGACCTCTCGATAGACGAGCTCTTGGTCACTCGCGCGATCGATCGCGGCGACCCGGGCCCGGGCGATCTGAGGCGCGATCACGTCAGGGTGTTGCTCCCCGAAGAGGCGCAGGTCTTCCCACGCCGAGCGCGCCTCGGGCAGGCGCCCCACCATTCGCTCGAGGGTCTCCGCGATGTTGTAGAGCGCGCGGGCTTCGAATCGGCGGTTCTCTTGAGCCGCCGCGAGCCGACCGGCGGTGCGAAACTCGCGAAGCGCCATCTGCAGATCACCACGAAGCCGGTGAACCTCGCCGAGGTGGTGATGGGCGACCGGTTCGTCCGGCGCCAACATCAGCGCGCGCTCGAGCGCGCCTCCAGCGGCCGCGTACTGCACCTCGCGAACGAAGCGCTCCGCGCGTCGGACCCACACCCACCACTCTGGCGTGTTGGGACTCCCCGCGTGAGCCGTCCCCGTCGTCGTCTGCACCGGTGTCTGTGGAGCCGCCTGCGCGCGTACGGGTTCGGTCGAGAGCCAACTCAGCAGCAGACCGAAACCAAGCGCGACGCGAAAGCGCGTCAGCTTTCTCCTCTGCGTGGCGATCACTGTTCCGCGCGGTAGGTGTAGTAGTGCCGCAGGACGCGCTGAACGTATCGGCGCGTCTCTTCATACGGCGGCACGCCACGGTGCCTCATGACCGCACCTTCGCCGGCGTTGTAGGCCGCGATGGTCAGCACGAGGTCACCGTTGAACATGTTGGCGAGCACGCGGAGGTAGCGCGTCCCGCCGAGGATGTTCTCCCGCGGGTCGAACGGGTTCCGCACGCCCATCGAGGTCGCGGTCCCGGGCATCAGCTGCATCAGCCCCATCGCCCCGGTGCGGCTGACGACGTTCGGGTTGTAATCGCTCTCCACGCGAATGATCGCGCGGACGAACGCGGTCGGGAGCTGGTAGAGCTGCGCCGCCTCCGTGATGAGCGCGTTGTACCGCGAGTAGCGGCTGGGATCGGGAGGCGCCAAGCGCGCTCTCGGCCGCGTTGCCCGCTTCGCCTTCGTGGACGTCACGACGCGCTTACACCCTCGTTCGCGCGTGTTGGTGTAGTGGACCCCGTCTGGCCCGCGACACTCCCAGATATCCGCCATGGCGCCGCTGGTCACGACGAGTATCGCGAGCGCGGCAGAGACCGCGGTCAGCGAAATGGAGATCTGATCTGCGCCGAGCCGGCTCACGCGTGAGAGCATACCGAAGCGTGTCTATCGGGCCAAAATGCAGGCCTTGCAAGTCGGCTCGACCTTGGCAATCCTCCGGTCGCTTCGCTCTGCGGACGCACTCCGCGAGCGTTTCTCTCACTCTGGGCCACTTTGTCGGCCTGCCGCGCAAACGAGACTGGCGCTGTGAACACGTTCTTCGAAGGACCAGAGAAGAAGATCGAGCTGATGCTCAAGCCCGGGACCCCGTCCCTCAGGGCTCTTGACCGTACCTTTTGGTCCTCGGTGGTCCGCGCAGCGGGAGCGCAGATCCTCTCCGAGATTCGGTCAGATGAGTGCACCGCGTACCTCCTCTCCGAGTCGAGCCTCTTTGTGTACGACGATCACCTCACGATGATCACGTGCGGGCGAACCACCCTGGTCGACGCGGCGGTGAAGGTCCTGGAGCGCGTCTCCAAAGACGACGTGGCGCTCGTCATCTTCGAGCGCAAGAACGAACACTTTCCCGAGCAACAGCCCTCGACGTTCTATGACGATGCGCGCCGGCTCAAGGCCCTCTTCAGCGGGCGCGGACTCTGCTTCGGCGACGAGCACGCGCACCGCGTCCATATGTTCGCGTGGTCGAGCGGCGCGCCTCCCGAGCCTGACGACACCACCCTCGAGATCTTGATGCACGGGCTCGACCCGGAACGCGCCGCGCTCTTCGCGGGGGCGCAAGGAAACGTCGCGGTACAGACCGGCATCGATCGCATCATTTCGGGTTCGAAGATCGATGAGCATTGCTTCACGCCCGCGGGCTACTCGATGAACGCGCTCGCCGGCCGAACCTATTTCACGGTTCACGTCACGCCCGAACAACCTGTCTCTTTCGCGAGCTTCGAGACGAACCTCGACTTTCGCGACAACCTCGCGGAGATCACAAAACGGGTGACCGATGTGTTCAGGCCGCGCTCCTTCACGATGGTCACGTTCTCGCCCACGACAGCGCCGACGCTCAAGCTGGATGGCTTCGAGGTCGAAGACCACGTCGCCAGTACGCTCGCGGGTTACCGAGTCGACTTCCGGCACTGCTTTCGGCCGCCGACGGACCCAAGGCGCCCGAGCGTCATCGACCTCTAACCTGCTTACAGGTTTCTACTCCGCGCCGAGCCACTGCGTAAGCCGGCCACGTTGCTGCGCGGTCGGCGCCGGGAGGAGCTCGAGCACGTAGGACTCGGTTGGCTTCTCGCCGAAGGTCACCGCGAGCCGGCGGAGTCGACCGCGCCGCGAGATCAGCAGCTCGACTTCGTCGCCGGGCCGATAACGCGTCAAGCGGTCGTCGAGCTGCCCACCGGTCACGCGGTGCTCACCGATGGCGAGCAGCTCATCGTCCACGTTGAGCCCAGCCCGGAACGCGGGCGTGTCGCGACGCACCTCGTGGACGACCGCGTCATCGCCGATGGAGGCGCCGAGGAACGCGGGGTCGTGCTCAAGCGAGTCAGGGTCTTGTTCGCTGTCGTCGTCTTCCTCGACGGGCTTGAAGCGCAGCCCGTACCAGGCGAGCGCGTCGCTGAAGTCGAGCTCATCGGTCCGGTCGACCGCGGCCGCGAAGAACTCATCCAGGGACGCACCGGCGACTTCATTCGCGAGCGCGCGGAACTCGGCGCTCTCAAACCCACGCTCGCCGCTGAAGCGCTCGTAGGCCAAGCGCATCAGGTCGTCGAGGCTCTTCTGCCCGCGGGTGAGCCGCTGGATCTTCGCGTCCAAGAGCAACGCGACGAGCGCTCCTTTTCGGTAGTAGCTGATCGCGGTGTTGTTCGAGTTCTCGTCCCAGCGGTAGTACTTGATCCACGCATCGAAGCTGGCCATCGCGAGCGGCTGCACCAAACGACCCGGCGTCGTTTGGACCCGCTCGATGTTCTTGCTGACGATCTCAAGGTAGGTCTCGCGATCCATCAAGCCGGCGCGACGCAACAAGAGGTCGTCGTAGTAGCTCGTGATCCCTTCCGCGATCCAGAGCGAGTGCGTGTACGTCTCGTTCTCGTAGTCAAAGGGGCCCAGCGCGGCCGGCCGCAATCGCTTCACGTTCCAGGTATGGAAAAACTCGTGGCTCACCAGCCCGAGCCAGCCGCGGTAGGCCTCGGCGTCACGCGACGCGAACACGTTCCCCATCATCAGCGTCGAGAACTTGTGCTCAAGCCCGCCCCGCCCCTGACCGAGCACGTTGAGGAAGTCGTAGTGGTCGTACGGCACGACGCCCCAGAACTGTTGGTGGGCGCGCGCGATCGCCTCGACGTCCGCGGCCGAGCGCGCGCCGTTCCACATTCCCGCTTCGCCGAAGTTGACGAAGCGATGCGGCGCCCCGCCCGCCTCGAACGCATACAGCGCCGGGTTCCCGAGCAAGATGGGCGAATCGACCAGCTCATCGTAGTCGGTCGCGCGGTACTGGTGATCTCCCGTTCGCGCGAGGGAGGTCACGCTCTCGGCCCAGTCGTCGCGCGGCTCGAGCTTCAGGTCATACGGACGCCCGAGCTCGGTTGGGATCGCGAAGAAGGTCGCCGCGGGCGTGAGGACCGCGAACTCGTCGTCAACGAAGTTGGTCCGCACGGACATCTCGCGCGCGTAAACGCGATACCGAAGCACGACGCGATCATGCCCAGCGCACGCGACCGTCCAGCGGTTCTTGCGGACCTTCGTGAGCTCGAGTTCCGTCCCATCGGTCGCGCGCGCAGAGAGCGCCTCTACGTGGCGCGCGTATTCACGCACGAGGTACGAGCCGGGCGTCCAGACCGCCATCATCAACGTGAGCGTGTCCTCGCTCGCGGGGAAGATCGCCTCCGCTTCAAAGTAGTGGGTCTGCGCATCCGGGAAACGCAGCGTGTACTCAATCGCGGTCCCGTCTCCGCGCGGCGCGACCGAGGCGCTCTCTTCATGCGTGTTCGTGACCTCTTCTTCGGCGGCGGCTTCCGGGGCTTCAAGCCCGAGCTGCTCGGGAGTGCACGCGCTGCAGACGAACGAGAACAGCGCGATGGAGAGCGAGGCGATCAGAACGGGACGCATGGAGCGGACGCTACCAGTCGAGTTGCTCGGGTGTCGTAAAACTCGCGGCCGCTCAGTTCGACTCAAACATCGTCGCCAAGGGCAGCCAAGGATCCCCGCCCGCCCCTGCCATCCTGTCACGCGTCGCGCTCATCATGGAGCTCCTCCGCTTGGAGGCCCTTGCCCGCATTCGCGCGCGTGGAGTCGCCTGTCGTGCTCGCGCCGGGCGTTCGGGCAGATCCATCGTGGGTGGCTGTGTCTCTCCGCGCGCCTGTGTCCCTGACGGTGTCTCTGTCCGCGCGGGCTCTTCGTCGCCGCCCTCCGTCGCCACCACGGGTGCCGTCGCGCTCACCGCAGGCGTGACCGGAACTACTGCAACGGTGTCCTTGCCCGTCCACCACACGATCCCCACGATGGAGATGAGGACGAGCAAACCGACGGCCACGGCCCAAGCTCGTTTGGATGACGGGGGAGACAGCGGCGCCACGGGTTCAAGCGCGGTCGCCGGAGTGGAGTGACGAAAAACGGTCCACTCGCTCGGCTCGTCCGCGGTGAACGTCGCCCCTGGAACATCCGCGGTGAGCGTCCCGAGAGCCGCTTCGCTCGAGGGCGCGTCGGACCACTCGTTCTCTGCGGTTCCCGTCTCTGCCGGCAGCGAGAGCGAAAGAGAACGAGACGCGCTCGCGACGATCTCCTGACGGCGCGCGAGCTGCTTCCCCATCGTTGCGCGCACAAGGGTCGCGAGCGAAGTCGCGTCCATCGCGGCGGCGTCTGGAGCGGCCTTGGCGAGCGCGAGGCGAAGCTCACGTGCGCTGGTGTAACGGTCCGCGGGCTGCGGGGACAACGCGCGCATGACCGCGTCTGCGACCGCTGGCGAGATCGTTTCCACGTGCTCGCGAGGATCACGACGCGGCGGCGCGATCACTTGCTTGATGAGCTCGGGGCCGGTCTCCGGGTCGAGGTACGGCCGCATCGTCAGCATCTCGAAGAGCACGATCCCGAGCGCGTAAACATCCGTTCGGCGATCGACCGAGAGCTTGCCAGCTTGCTCCGGTGCCATGTACCGCAGCTTCCCTTTGACGCTCGCGACGTTGGTCTCCCACATGCGCCCGGTGGCCTTCGCGATCCCGAAATCGATGACGCGGACCAAGCCGTTGTGGGCGACGAGCACGTTCTGAGGGCTTACGTCCCGATGCACGATCCGGAGCGGCGCGCCGCGCTCATCGACCGCCTCGTGCGCAGCGTGGAGACCGTCCGCGATCTGAAGCGCGATGGCGACGGCGACGACTTCGCTCACCCCGCGGCCTTCGCGCGAGAGCGTCTTGAGCAAGTCGCTGAGCGAGCAACCGTGAACGTAGGGCATCACCAAGAAGTGAGCGCCACGCACCACGCCGAAATCCTCCACCGGCATCACGTTCGGGTGGTCGATGAGCGACGCGACCCGGGCCTCGTCGTGGAACATCGTCACGAAGCGCTCGTCGCGTTCGACCAAGTGCGGGTGGACCACCTTGATCGCGACCGGCTTCGCGAAGTCATTCGCGCCTTCCCGCTGCCCGAGAAAGAGCGTCGCCATCCCGCCGGCACCCAAGCGCTCAAGCACCCGGTAGCTCCCGATCTCATCACCGATCTCAATCACGCCGATAAGGAAGGGTACCGCGGCAGCATCGCGTACGGCGCGCGGTCACGGAGCGTGGCCCACTGCGCCCAGCAGCAGAGCGACGCCATGAAACGCCCCCGTGACGCCGTGTGCGGCGTTGCTCGTCAGTCGGACAACACAAGAGCGAACGTGGGTGAATCGACCGAAGGGACAGAGGGGGATCGAAAAATCCCCCCAAGAAAATGAGCAAGCGACGTGGTGACGCGACGAGATGGGGAGCAAAGCGACCGGTCGAGGAACGGCGCGCACTTCGCGCGCAGCCAGAGCGGAGCGAACGTTTGGGGTGAATCGACCGAAGGGAGAGAGGGGGATCGAAAAATCCCCCAATAATTAAAGACGCACGCGGCATCCGAGGACGCCGCGCGCTGGTGGGAGTGGAGATCTACCGGCGCGGGGACACCGGCGGACGTTTCGTGGCTTAGCGCCGTCGTCGAATCGCGAGGCCGAGGCCAAGCGCGATGAGGGCGAGGCCGTTACCGCCAGCGTGACCGGTCGCTGCGCAACCGCCGCGGACACCTGAGCCGCCAGAGAGACCGGGGGTCGGAGCGTCAGGGTCGACCGGGAGCTCCGGGAGACCGTCGGGTCCGAAGTACCAGGGGACATCGACCTCGGTGGTCGGACCGCTCGCGCTCCCGCCAGGAACGGTGACCGGGTCCTCGCATCCCGCGACACCAGGCAGGCCGACGCACGGGTCGATCGGGTTGGGCATCGCGCCGGGGTCGACCGGGTCGGTCGGCTCAGAGCCCATGCTGTCGTCCACGTTGTCGAGGTAGTTCGGGACACCGTCGCTGTCTTCGTCGAAGCGAAGCTCATCCGAGTCCAAGATGCCGTCATCGTCGGAGTCGAGGTCGTGCCACGAGGGAACGCCGTCAAGGTCGACGTTGTCGCCAAACGTCGCGGCATCGGCGCGCTCGATGATGGTGCGAATCGAGTCGCCGTCGTCATCGTCATCGAGGTAGTTGGGGACGCCGTCAGCGTCGATGTCGGTCAGGCCGAGACGCTCTTCACGCGTCGGGATCGTGTCGCCGTCATCGTCTGGATCGAGGTAGTCGGGGAGACCGCCGTCGGTCGCGATCGCGTCGTCCGGGTTGCCGTCCCCGTTCTCGTCAGGACTCTCGAAGAACGTCGCGAGGCCATCGCCATCGTCATCGTCGTCGAGGTAGTCGAGAATCGTGTCACCATCCGAGTCACCCGTCTCGAACTTGGTGTAGATGCCATCGTTGTCGTCATCGATGTCGAGGTAGTTGTCGATGCCATCCCCATCGGAGTCGAAGGAGTTCCCGTCCTTGTCGAGCTCATCGATGGTCGGGATGCCGTCCCCATCGTGGTCGGTGAGCGCGCTCGGGCCACCCACGCCAGGTGGGGTCATGTCCGGAGCGTTCGGATCCCCCGTTCCGCCCGACGGTCCGATGTTTGGAACACCCCCGTTTTGCGCATGTGCGACACCGCCCATTCCGATGCTCGCCAAAAGTACTACCGCCCCTAAAATCGCTTTGAATCCACTTCCCATGGTTTCCTCCTGTGCTGTACTTTTACAAGCTGACAACAATCGAGGAGCGATCAAGAGGTGAAGTCTAAATTCCGTTCAAGACGTTGTATTCAAACAGTATTTTCGGACCCGCTCATGCTCAATTCGGTGGGATTTCCGAAATTCAGTAGCCTACTCCACCGCCGCTTTGAAACCCTCCCCACAGGGTGACTAGTCTAGAAGGCGGCTGGCACTTGTAAGGTGACCAACGAGTCTCTAAATCTGAGTAAGTGGTCACCGAATGGAGACTTCAAGGTCGAACCCGACGCGCGTGCCCTGCCCACCATCCCGCACGACGAGAACGTAGAAGCCAGGCTCGAGGAGCTCGCTCACGACCTCGGTTGGCTGCTGCGAACGTGCGGCCGCGATCTCGTCCGCCCGGACATCCCGAAGCTCAAGGTCAAGGTCGGTGTGATCAGCTGCGCCGCCGCTTCCCAGGATCTTCAGGGTCGCGGTCAACCAGCCCGCGCGAGGCATCTCAATAAGATAGGTGCGCCGAGCATCGATGCCGTTCTCCGGGCGCGCACCTCCGCCGCTTGGAGCGGGGTTCGTCATCCCATCGATCTTACCGCTCGTCCGACCCGGCACCGCCAAGCGCGGAGGCCACGCTGGCGCGTCGAGCATCGAGACAGGGTGCCCACCTTGCGTCAGCAAGTTCCGCATCGCGGCTTCCTCGACCAATCCTTCGGCGACCAAGTACTGCACGAATCGATCGGCTCCGAAGAAGGCGTCCGGTTGCTCGGCGATTCGAATCATCGCCATCAATACCGGCGCGGGGCCCAGGGCGACGCCGTCCTGATCCTGGTCCGGGATCCCGTCGCCGCCGTCACTCAAATCCCACAGCAGCTCCGCGATCGGGTGCTCTCCGCCAATGCCGCGCGGCCCCCCAGAGCGGCGCTCGAAGTCTTCTCGTAGACGCGTGTGCCCTGAAGGCTCCGTGCCGACCGTGTCCATGTAAATGGGAACCCCCAGCACGCTGGTCGCGAACCAGCTCGCCCGCGCCTCTTCCCACACCAGCCCCGGATCCAGCAGAAAGCCCGCTGGGTGCATCCCGCCTGGCGAAGAATCCGACGACAGTCGGTCCATCACGAAGTGCCCGAACTCGTGGAGCACGATGCTCTCGTCATGCTCATCGGTGTCGGTTTCGCGGAGACGCGCCGCTTCGCCGCCCAAGAGCTCGACACTGTACTGCCCCGAGTCCGCCGGCTGCTCTCCGCGATAGAAGCTCCAGTTGGTGGTCTGGCCACGAACCCAGTAGACGAAAAAGGGCGGCAGCTCTCGGTTCGTCCACTCGCGGACCTTCCTCGAACCGAGCAAGAGCGTGTCGAGGATATGGAACGCGCCGCCTGACCCCTCGACGCCTTCATCACTGATCGTGATCGGCGGCATCGTCAGCGTCCGGCCCGGCTCCTCCTCGACCGTCACGAGATGACGAGACTCATGCGGCTGACGTCCGAGCGGGTCACGCGTCACGGAGAGCCGATGATTGTCCGCCGTCGTCGCGGCCGCGAAGATGAGCTCGGACGCGGCGGTGGTCGCGGGGATCGAGAACGCGCCCTGATCGTTGGTCTCCCCGCTCCCGATCGTTTCCCCCGCCGCGTTGATGACGCGGACCTGGACGACCCGCGCAGGGCGTAGACTCAAGGTGCGCGAGACCCCAACCGGCGTCGACGTCCGCGCTTCATACTGAGCCGTCCCCTCGATCACCATCGGCTCGCCCGGCGGGACCTCCGGCGTCGCGATCGGCTCTTCGGTCACGAGGTTCACCGTTCCGCCACCGCACGCGGTCAGCAAGAGGGAGAACGTGAGGCAAACAAGGCGCGACATCATGAAACGCTAACAGTTCACCGGCTGCGCTGACATCCGATTCAACGCGCGCGAACTGCGGCCCTCAAGAGCGAGCTCACTCGAGCGGAGGGAGCTCAATGAACTCGAGCTCGTCTTCGTTGTCCGGTGCGTCGACCGAACCGCTCGCTGTTCGCGGCGTTCGCTCCGCGCGCTGCGACGCTTCGCACCACGCGAGACCCAACGCGCCCAACGCAAGCACAAACCAAAGCAGCATCACGCCGGGTGTCGCCTTCACTCGGAGCCGCACGTCGAGAGAGTGCCTTCATGACGTCTTGATCGGAAGACGCTGATTTCAGGTCGCGCGGATCGTTTATGCAGCCCAAGGGTTCGGAAACACCGCTATTGTGCTCACCGTGGGCGAGATGAAGATGTGGCGCGAACCCAACGTCCAATCCACGAAGATGGATCCGGACCCAAAGAACGCCAAGACCCGCGGTGATGAGCGGTACCGGCTCGCGCGTCTTTGCCTCGCGTCCCTTTGCATCCTTTCTCTTTGTTTCGGCTCGCTGAGCCCGATCGCCGAAGCTCAACGAGACGAGCGCCCGTGGCGAGACATCGACGCGGCCACCGCGCGCCTGAACGGCCTGACCCGACAAGAGCGAGAGCTTCTCAAGCCGCACCTGGAGCGCGGGCCGATCGTCTTTACAGAGTTTACCCGCGGACGCATTCGCCAACCTCCGGTCACGATCGCGGCCTACGTGAACGCGCCGGCGCACGTGGTCGCTGAGGTCATCGCGACGGTGGATGACTATCCTGGTTTCATGCCGGCGCTCGACGAGGTGAGCGTCGAGACACGTCGAACACTGGACCGCTCGAGGGGCTACGAACAGCTCGCCTACAGTTGGACCTGGCAGCTCGCCGTGTTCACGCTGAGCGGACACAACGTGATGACGATCTTCCCGCCTCCACGCGAAGAGAGCTCGCGTCCGTTCAAGATCGATGTGCGCAACACGGGTGGCGACCTGGGGGTCGGCCGGATGATGTGGCGGGTGTACCGCGAGGGACCGAACCGATCACTGATGGTGCTCTCGTCACGCCTCGACATGGCGGGCGCCAACTACATCGCCGACCAGCTCGCGACGGGCGGTCGCGCGGTCACGCGGACGATCACGATCGCGATGAGCACTGTCATGATTCTCGGGACGCGCAAGGAGTCGGAACGACGCGTTGGGTATGAGCCCCCCATGCCTGAGCAAGGGGAGCTCGAGCCGCCGACGATCGACGCAAACGCGATGGCTCCCATGCTCGCGCGCGGTGACCTCGCGATGCTGGACATGGACGGTGATCGCTTGAACCAAGTGAACGTGATCGCGCGGATGGGCCACCCGCTTGAGCCCACCCGGAACGTGATGTCTGACCCCGAAGAGTTCGGGCAATCGCTCATGAGCGGCAGCCGCGCCGAGGTCGTGTCTCGCGACGAGAGTGGCATCCTCTTCGAGTGGGAGATCCCGCTCCCGCTGGTCGGAGTGGAAGGCTCCATGCGACTCGTTCCGTCCGACGACATCATCACCGTCGAGGGCGTGACCGGCGGGCTCAGCAACGGCGCGTGGGGCTTCAACACGCACGAGTTCGACTGGAACGAAGTCGCCGTGATGGGCTGGGGACGCTTCGATCCCGCGGACTCATCGCGACTCATCCGGAGATTGATCGCCGGCAATGTCTACTTCTCACATGGGCTCTCCGCGGGCATGCAGATCATGGTCGCCCGTTCGCTCCGGACGCGCGTACGCAGGCAACCTCGCCCCGATGCGGAGACCCGAGCCGCTTGGGCCGCGGCGCGCCAAGTACGCATCACCGAGCGACGGCGCGCAGAGGCGCGCGAACGAATGGCCGAGCGCCGTGAACAACAGCGCGCCCGCCAGGCGAGCCGAGTGGGTAACGCCGCGACGCGCGTTCCACTGAGCGAACGACTTCGACGCCGCGCGCAACGGCGAGAGGCCTACCAACGACGACTCGCGGAACAACGTGCGCGACGGGAAGCGGCGCACGCGGAAGAAGAGGCCGAACGCGAAACGCAAAACGTCGAGCCAGAGACCACGGAGGCCACGCCGCCAGAACAACCGGACGCGGAACAAGAGGCAACGCCAGCAGCGGGCCCGAGACGAGGCGCCGCGCGGCTTCGGCACATCAGGCAGCGCGGGATCCGTCCACGGGTTCGCGTTCGCGTCGGGAACACGCAAATGACGCCCACCCGACCCCCCGAAGCTGAGGGCGACACAAACTAGCAGCGTGCTAGAGCACGTCTCACAACCCTCAGCGGTCAGCCGTCCGCCGAAAATACGCGGCATTGCCATCGTCGCGAGGACGCCCGCCTCACGTAACCCAACCACCGAGCACCAAGGACGCGCTCGCAGCGATCCACGTCGCTCGTAGGCTGGGCCACAGACATCACCACAATCGGTGATTCTTTTCGCTGAAACGTTGGAATCACATGCGTTTTTTCAATTCGCGACTACCCTTATGGCGGAACTATGGAGGTGGAGATGAATGTAAAGAAGCTTTGGCTGATCGGATGTGCGTTGGCAGCGGCGCTGCTGAGCGTCGTTCCAAGCACCGCGTCCGCACAGGCGCTCGGAGATGCCTGCGCGGACGCGACGGAGTGCACGAGCGGTTTTTGCGTTGATGGTTTTTGCTGTGAGCGAGCCTGCACCGGCACCTGCAAAGCATGTGGGGAGGCGGGTTCAGAAGGTTCGTGCGTTTTGATCAGCGGCGCGCCGCGCGGAACGCGAACGGGCTGCATGACCTGCGACAATGGGGTGTGTGACGACGGCGGCGGAATGGGGACGCTCGGCACCGTGTGCGCGGCCGACAGTGAGTGCGACAGCGGCTTCTGTACGGATGGCGTGTGTTGCGAGCGCGCGTGCGGTGGTGTCTGCAAGGGATGCGCGGAGCCGGGAACCGAAGGCATGTGCGCGACCGTCAGCGGCGCGCCACGAGGAACACGGACGGGATGCATGACGTGCGACGACGGCGTCTGCGACGACATGGGTCTGACCAACGACGGGGTCGCGTGCACGATGGCGTCGGAGTGCGATAGCGGTCACTGCGTCGACGGTGTGTGTTGCGAACGCGCATGCTCTGGAACGTGCAAAGCATGTGGCGAGCCGGGCTCTGAAGGCATGTGCGTCTTCATCAGCGGCGCGCCCCGCGGGACGCGAACGGGTTGCATGACCTGCGACGATGGCGTGTGTGACGACGGCGGCGGCATGGGCACGCTCGGGACGGTGTGCACGATGGACGCCGAGTGCGATAGCGGTCACTGCACCGACGGCGTCTGCTGCGAGCGCGCCTGCCTGGGCACCTGCAAAGCCTGCGGGGAAGCGGGCAGCGAAGGAATGTGCGTCGCGGTCAGCGGAGCGCCTCGAGGAGATCGGACCGGTTGCATGACCTGTGATGAAGGCGTCTGCTCCACCGCGGGCACGCTCGGCTCGACGTGCGACGACGCGAGCGATTGCGACAGCGGCTTCTGCACCGACGGCGTCTGCTGTGAGCGCGCGTGCCTCGGCACGTGCAAAGCGTGTGGCGAGCCCGGCGAAGAAGGCATGTGCGTTCCGGTAAGCGGAATGCCTCGCGGCGCGCGCGCCGGCTGCACCACCTGCGATGAGGGCGTGTGCGTGGGTTCGGATCCTGGCGGCACGGCGTGCGTTGAGGACAGCGAATGCAGCACCGGGTTCTGCACCGACGGTTTCTGCTGCGAGCGGGCCTGCCGAGGCACCTGCAAGAGCTGCGGAGAGCCGGGAAGCGAAGGCATGTGCGTCCCGGTCAGCGGAACGCCTCGTGGCGATCGCACGGGCTGCACCACGTGCACCGTGGGCGTCTGCACCGTCGCGGGCGAAGTCGGCGAGCTCTGCATCGGCACCGCGGAGGAATGCAACAACGCGATGCCGCTCGACGAAGCGATCGCCGCAGGCTTCGTCGAGTCGTACGGCTTCGACGACCTCCCCCCGCTTCCGTACGACGACTACGGCAACGTGACCTGCGCCGCGGGCGGAGACCCCGCGCCCAACGGCTTGTGGTTGTTGGCGCTTGGGTTCCTCATGGTCCGTCGCCGACGCTAGTCGGCACTTCGCGAAGAAGAAGAGCCCATCGCGCGAGTCGCGATGGGCTTTTTCTTTGGTGGCGACCACGCGAACTCGGCAGCGACCTACTCGGCGGCGATCGCCGCATCCGCGACGCGCGCGGCGCCTTCGGTGAGACTGACGAGCGCGTCGTACGCTGCTTCTTGGAGCGCGCGATCATTCAGCACGGCGTGCTCCTGACGAACCAAATCGCCGGTCACCTTCGTCCCGGGCGACGCGTAGAACGCGCCTTGGTCGAAGCGCTCCGGGTGCTCCACGGCTTCCACGTAACGCGCCGCGCCCACCTCGAGCGCGTGGCTCATCCCCGCCCAGCGCATCACGGTCGGCATCATGACCGCCATCATGAACTTCATCGCGGCCGGCATTTCAGACGCCGCTTCCGTTCCTCGCGTCGCGCCTGGCGAGACCGCGAGGACCCGCTGCTTGGGCCCCACCCGACGACCGAGCGCGCCGATCCAGAGCGAGCCGATCAGCTTGACCGTCGCGTACTCCGTCATGTCGTCCATCTTCTTTTGCGACGCGAGATGAGCGAGCCGCGCAACCGACGCGATCGTCTCGGCGCGGGTCCCATGACGCTTCACGAGCTCGCGGAGATCATGCGGCGCAGCCTTCATCGCGGGGATCCCGCGCGCCGCTTCGCTCGACGAGAACACCACGCGACCGTCGTCGGCGAGGACGCCGTGACGTAGCAACCGTCCGACCAGCGCGGCGTGACCAAGTACGTTCACGGCGAACGGGTACCCCACGCCGGTCTCTGTCTTCTTCGGTCGACCATCGGGCCCAGGACCGGGGATCCCGCCCGCGTTGAGAACCACCGCGTCGAGCTGACGACCCCGCAAACGCTTCGCGAGCGCATCCACTGACGCGAGGTCCGCGACGTCGACGAGCTGCACTTCGTACGTCGTCTTCGTGCCCGCCGCGACGAGGGACGCTTTGGCCTTGTTCGCGCGCTCTTCGTTCCGGCACGCGAGGATGACCGTCCCCCAACCGTTGGCGCCGAACTGACGCGCCGTCTCCAACCCGAGGCCCGCGTTGGCTCCGGTGATCAGTACTGTCTTCTTCATCATGCTTCCCTTTGCCTTGCTTCCCTTTGCCTTACTCATCGTGTCCCTTGCTCCTCGGTTCGCGCGACGCGGTGAATCGACTCGGTCGCTCACTAGAGAGCAGTCGCGCCTTCAAGCTCCGCCTCATCAGCGCGAGCGCTCTTCCGAGCGGCCCGTCGATCGGTGTCCGCGTGAGCTGGTTCTTCCTCAAGCGAGCGGAACCACGCCCGTCGCCCGCATACCTTCGGGATTGCGTGATCGTTCAGCAACGGCTAACCACGGACATAGGATGTCTGTTTTTCGACATAGCAAGTTCGACGCGTTTTGATGGACTGGGACGACGCCCGTTACTTCCTCGCGGCGTTTCGAGGAGGCTCGCTCTCGGCCGCCGCCAAGACGCTCGGCTGCAGTCACTCGACCGTTCGCCGTCGGCTTCAAGGGCTGGAGGATAGCCTCGGGACACCACTCTTCGTGGCGTCCCCCGACGGTCTCGTGCCGACCGATGAGGCGCGAGAAGCCATCCCGCACGCCGAGTCAATCGAAGGCGCCGCGATGTCGTTCGCGCGTCATCTCTCCGGGCGCTCGGAGGCGCTCACGGGTCGCGTCGTGGTGACGACGATCGACGCGATGGTCGACTGGCTCACTCCCGGGATCCTCGCGTTCCACCGCGCGCACCCCCACATCGAGCTCGAGCTCCTAACCGGCATCTCGCCCTTGGACCTCGCGCGCCGTGAAGCCGACGTCGCCGTGCGGATGACCAACAAGCCCAACCCGGCGCTCTTCGGGAGGAAGGTCAGCCAGCTCCAGTTCGCCCCCTTCGCGACAAAGAAGCTCGCGCGAAAGTACAAAGGTCGCGAACACGAGATCCCGTGGATCCTCTTTTCGGAATCCGCCGGCGCGGTGCTCACGGAGAAGTGGTACCGGCGGTTCTCTGGAGGACGCGCTCCGGTCGTGCGGGTCAGTCAGGGCAACGCGCTCATGTCGCTTATGCAGTCGGGTCTCGGCGGAGGGTTGATCCCGACATCCCTCGCGACGCGCTCCATGGTGCAGCTGGGTGACGCGATGCCCGAGCTCGCTTCAGACGTCTGGTGCCTCACCCACTACGACCTCCGGCACTCCACGCGTATTCGAGAGTTCATGCGTTGCGTCGCCGAGATCGACGCGGGGTAGCGTCAGACGACGCCGAACACCCGCGCGAGCTCGACCCGCGTGCACACTTCAAGCGCCTGGTAGATCCCTCGAATGTGCTGCCGCACGGTGTGGACGCTGATGCCGAGATGCCGCGCGATCTCACCGGCGGTCGCGCCGAACACGGCGCACTCGGCGACCTCTACCTGACGACCCGTCAGCCGCTTGATCCGGTCATCGCGAACGAAGCGAACGAGGAGCACCGCTTTGTCCGCCAACTGGAGCGACTCCACGCTCGCATAGCCAAAGAGGACCATGGCAGACGAACCCAACATCTTGGAGAGTGTCGTGGTCGCGACGATTTCCTCCGCGAGGTCACGGTGCTCAAGGTGGGTCAGCCCGACAATCTCGGAGCCATCGACAAGAAACGAAAATTCAACACGCATACCCCGATGGTTTGCATTGGCTATACCACTGTAATCGCTCGACTTTTTGAAGCAACGTGTCATCTCCGGTAGACACCCTCGCCCCAAGGTGTCAGGAATTCCAGACAGTGGGGGTCAGCGTTGAGTATTGCCAGGCGCTCCTCGCGCTAAACGAGCACGTCTCGCCAGAAGCGCTCTTGGCGGCCGCGATCGACGCGGTCATGGCCGAGACCGGAGCCCAGCGCGCCTACATCGAGCTCACAGATCGTGGTGAGACGGCCTTGAGCTGGTCTCAAAACCGCGGCGAAGACATCGATGTCGAGGGGATCAAGAAGCGCATCTCATCGACGATGATCAAGCAAGCGCTGGAGTCAGGGCGCGTGCGGCAGTGGCTCGCCGCGATGGAAGACCCCGCGCTCCTCAACGCGGAGAGCGTCCGCCTCCACGAGTTCACGTCGGTCATCTGCGCGCCGCTCGGCCGTGAGAACAACGGCGTGCTCTTCCTTGAGCGCGACGACCGCTTTCCGGAACTCGCCTACGAAGCCGCGGGCGTCTTCGCGATCGCGGTCGGGCTCACCGTCGACCGACTCTTGGAGCAGCGACGCGGCCGACGTTTCGGCGTGCTCACGCGCAGCGTCGTGATGCAGAAACTCGTCGATCAAATCGCGCACGCCGCCACTCGCGACTTCACGATGCTCCTGTGCGGTCCCACCGGTACCGGCAAGACCCACCTCGCTCGGGCTGTGCATGAGCGCTCTTCCCGATCGGGCGGCCCGTTTATCCACGTCTCCTGCCCTTCGCTCCCGCGGGAGCTCGTCGTGAGCGAGCTCTTCGGCGCGGAGGCGGGTGCGCACTCTGGAGTCGCCCGAGGTCGGGTCGCGGGCCGGGTCGAGCTCGCGGAAGGCGGGACCCTCTTCTTGGACGAGGTAGGCGACCTCGCGCTACCGGCTCAGGCGCAGCTCCTCACGTTCTTAGATCGGATGGAATACACGCCGCTCGGTGGTCGCGCGCGTACCGCCAACGTCCGCGTGATCGCCGCGACGAACGTGAACCTCGCGAGAGCGGTGAACGACAAGATCTTCCGCGAGGACCTCTACCAACGCCTGAGCGAGCTTCAATACGAGCTCCCGCCCCTTTGTGATCGCACTGAAGACATCCCGATCTTGGCGCGCTCCTTCGCCAACAATCCCGGAGGCGGGCTGCCTGGCCGCGCGCTTGAGGACGACGCGCTCACTTTCCTCGCGACGCTCTCGTTCCCAGGCAACGTGCGCGAGCTCCGCACCATCGTCCGCCGCGCTTCGCTCGAAGCAGATCGTCGCGGCGGACAGCGGATCACCACGACCGATGTGCAAACCGCGGTCGGACGCGAAACGCCAACGGACGCGACCACGTTCCAAAGCGCGACCCGCCACTACCAACGCGGGGTCATCGCCGCCGCCCTCAGCGCGTCTGACTGGAACGTCTCGGCCGCCGCGCGAAAGCTCGACGTAAGCCGAGGACACCTGCACAGCTTAATCCGCGACTTCGGACTCACGCGCGACGGCTAGCAGGCTGCTAGACCAGCGCGTAGGCCAGCGCCATGCCCGCGCCGAACGCCAATGTCGCGCCCCACCCCAGCACCCACCACGGGAAAGCGGATGCGCGCGACGATTGCGCGGGCGCCGCGAAGAGCCGCGGCGTCAAAGGGCTGGGAGGCTCCGCGAAACCGACAGGCAACAGCTGCGTCGACTCCGACGCATCGCTGAGCACCTCCACGTCGCTGATGTCGAGCTTGATGGTCTCGAGACTGCCGACGACTCCGGGAACCGCGCCCGTGACGCGAAGCAGCGACGCGAGATCCTCCGCATCCACCAACGCCGCGCTCGGCATCGCCGTGACCAACATCTTGCGAAGTACGCGCGTGGTCGCCGGGCGCTCCGCCGGCGAAGGCCGCAGCGCGCGCATCACGACTTCGGCGAGCGCCGTCGGGACCTCAGGCACTACGCGTTGCGGCGTGACGACCTCAGGCTTGAGAACGCGCGCGAGCGTCTCGAGGTCGGTCTCCGCGCGGAAGCACCGCTTCATCGTGAGCATCTCCCAGAGCACGATACCGAGCGCGTACACATCGGTTCGGCGATCGACCTCTCCTGCGCTTGCTTGCTCGGGCGCCATGTACGCGAACTTGCCCTTCACCGTTCCTTCTCCGGTCTCGGACGTCGAGTCAGTGCTCTTCGCGATCCCAAAGTCGATCAGCTTCACGTCACCGCGGCGCGAGATCATGATGTTGTCGGGAGACACATCACGGTGCACCACCGAGAGCGACTGTCCGTCCGGCGTCGTCGCCTCGTGCGCTGCGTGCAAGCCCTCCGCGATCGCGATCGCGACTCGAACCGCGAGCTGAGGCGAGAGACGGCGGCGTTGCTTCGCCAGCGCGTTCATCAGCGTACGCAGCGAGCACCCATCGACGAACTCCATAATCAGAAAGAGCGCGTCATCGTCTTCCCCGAAGTCGACGACCTGCACCACGTGCGGATGATCGATGAGCGCGGCGATCCGCGCCTCGCGAATGAACATCGCGCGAAAGCGCTCGTCGCTCGCCAGCCGCGGGTGCACTCGCTTCATCACGAAGCGCTTCTCAAACCCCGCGACGCCTTTCCGCGTCGCGTGGAAGAGCGTCGCCATCCCGCCGTCCTTCAGCGGAAGCCCGATCTCATACGGCCCCAGCCGCTGCGCGATGATGCGCCGCGGCAGGTCCGGGTCGATGACGGTTTGTTTTCGTTCACGCACAGCTGATTCCACGGGCTCAACCTAGGTCGCGCCACGCGCGCGCCTATCCCGCGAACGAACCAAGCTCTGTTCGGAGACCTCCTGTCTTGATGGAGAACGCTGGTGCTTAAAGAGAAACGGCCGAGCTGCGTGTGCAACTCGGCCGTGTCCCTCCCCCCGCTCGATCAGCGGGCGCGGAACGTCGCGGCGCTTCCGCTCGCGCCGCGGTTCCCCAAAGACCCGCCGCCGGTTCCCCCGCGACCGGCGCGAACCATGTTGGTGCGCGCGATGCTTGAGTCAGTTGCCACGGAGAGCACTCCGATCGAGTTCCCGCCGCCGCCGCCGCCGCCGTGACCACCGCGACCACCGGCGCCGCCTCGACCGCCGGTGCCGCCGTTGCCGGAGCCGCACACTCGCGCCAAGCCACCGGTCCCCCCCGCTCCGCCGGCTCCAAGGCTGCCGCCGAAGCCGCCAGAGCCGCCGGACCCCGCGACTCCGGAAACGAACTCGGAGTTCGAGACCCGACCCGCCATCGAGCCAGCCGTCACCCGGAGCGCGATCGAAGAGCCACCCCTCGAGCCACCAAAGCCTGCCGTACCACCGCACCCGCCGCCCCCGCCGCCGCCACCAGCGCCGCCAACGCTCGGGAGACCGAGCGCCGCGCCGCCACCACCACCGCCGCCGCCGCCGCTGCCGTCGGTACCGTCAACACCGTTCGCTCCGTCTACGCCTGGCGCGCCACCGGCACCGTTCGCTCCGGACGTCCCGGAGCCGCCGATACCGCCCGGCTTGCCATCCTCGAAGAGGTTCGAGAACAGCCCTCCGGCGCCTCCGCGTGGACCTCGACCGCGACCTCCAGCAATGCCACCAAGGAACGGCCGGCCTTGTCCTCCGTCGCCGCCGCCGTTGCAGCCAGATCCCGACCTGCCGCCAGCCAGGGGGAACGGGTTGCATCCGACCGTGCCGTTTCCGCCGCGCGAGCCTGCTCTTCCCGTGGAGCCGTTTGCCCCGTCCCGACCGACTCCCGCATCGCCCGCTTCCACGCGGACGTGAGTCAGGGTCAATCCTGCACAGTTCGCGACATCGATCCCGATGTTGTCTGCGCTTGGGCTCCTCGTGTCATCCGTCTCGATCGCGAGGCGGTCGAGAACGGTGGCGCTTGAGACGCCCGAACACGTGATCGCGACAGGCGAACCACTCGAGACCGTTCGACGCAGCGTCGGGCGCGTCCCGTCCCGCTCCCACGAAGCGGTGTAGCCACCGTAGATCGAGATCCCGTTGCTTAGCGCGATGGGCGCGCTCGCGGCGTAGGTCCCCGCCGAGATGTAGACGTGCCGTTTCCTCGTGGTCCGGGCGCGAGTGATCGCCGCCGCGACGGTCAGCATCGGTGACGCTTGCGTCCCCACGTTTCGATCCGAGCCGCCAGTCGACACGAACACCGCGATGCTCGCGTCGCCATCGATGCCGTCGCAGTTGCTATCCACGAACGCATCGTCCGGATCGTCGGTCGACAAGCAACGGAACTCACAGCCGTTCGCATCGTCACCGTCGCGATCCTCGAAGCCGGGCAAGCAACCGGTCGCCATACAAGCGCCCGCGCTGCACGCCGTCACCGTCCCTGTGATCGCGCAGCTCACACCACACGCGCCGCAGTTGTTCATGTCGGACCCGAGGGTCGACTCGCACCCGTTCGCGTCGTTGCCATCGCAGTTCCCCGCGCCGTCGAGACAGACCGTCAACGCGCAGGTGCCGGTCATGCAGCTCGACACCGCGGCCGGGTGCTCACATGTCACGCCGCACGCGCCGCAGTCGTCCACCGAAGTGAGCGAAGCCTCGCACCCGTTCGTGACGTCCATGTCGCAGTCCGCGTTCCCGGCGACGCAGGTCACCTCGCACGCCCCCGCGACACACGACGACATCGCGCCGTCCATGCTGCACGCCACGCCGCACCCGCCGCAGTTGTTCACGTCCGAAGACGTCTCCACCTCGCAGCCGTTGCTGACGTCTCCGTCGCAGTTCTCGAAACCCTCCGCGCATTCGGCGAGCGCGCAGTCCCCGCCGACGCACATCGGCACCGCGTTCGGGATGTCGCACACCCGGCCGCACGCGCCGCAGTTCATCGCCGTCGAGAGCTCGGTCTCGCAACCGTTGCTCGCGTCGTCGTCGCAGTCGTCGAAGCCAACCGGACACTCACGCGGAACGCACGCACCATCCGTACACTCCGAAAACTCGCCGCAGGCGTTCCCGCAAGCGCCACAGTTCGCGTCCGTGTCGAGCGGCTCGCACGTCGACGGGTCGCCATCGCAGTCCGCCGACCCCTCATCGCAAAGCGAATCGCAAGCGCCGTCGACGCAGGACTCGCCCGCGCCGCACACGACGCCGCAGGCGCCACAGTTCTCATCATCTGCGGACGTCATCGTCTCGCAGCCTGGGAAGTCGTCGCAGTCCGCCGTGCCTTCCGCGCAACCGCCGCCGTCCATTCCCGAATCCGGCGAAGGACCCGTGTCCACGCCGTCGTCATCCCCACACGCCCCGAGCGCGCAGACCAAAAAGAGCAAAGCCGCCCCAAAACCAAACCGATTCATCTTGTCCTCCATCTCGTTGCCGCGAGGGAGAGAATGTGAGGACGAGGGGGCGGAACGCGATCCCGCAAATGAATCACGTCCGACGAAGGGAGTGCTCATCTGTGCGATGTGTTTCGAAAGCGAGCGTCGCTGACGACCATTCCATCGGCCGTTGCGAACCAGCCACCCACGACGGTGGTGTCGGGCACTAAGCAAGTCACGCTCCCGACGTGGTCCGGGATACACAGCTGCGGAGACGCAAACCGAACACCAGCCCCCGCCTGGTCGGTCAACCACACGCGCTCGTCACCCACATTCCCGTGCATGCTGGATCTGGAGACGGGTCGGAGCTCTCAAACTCCGAGCACAGCGTCGACGTCATCCCCAAGTCCGAACCCATTCCCGAGTCCGAACCCATCCCGGAATCCGGCGTCAGAGCGTCCGTCTGACATCCCCGCATCAGTCCCAGAATCCGCACCCGCATCCGACCCGCCGTCCCCAACAGTGGGGACGTCATCGGCTTGCGAGCAGTTCGACAGGAGCTTCTTTCGCTCGGACGACCGTGAGGTGCTGCCCACCCTCTCCCTTCATACGCTCGCACGTCGACGCGGCCTCGAGCGTCATCGCAGGCGCGCAGAAGAGCGCGGCGCTCGCGAGGCAGACGAGGACGAGGAGCATGTTGTTGGGGCGGGGTTCGGGCGGGGTCGGCATGTGTCTACCGTGCGCGTTCCCTCCCTCGGTTTGAATGGTCCCCTTGGGGGATCAGGGCGCTGTCTGGTCTGTTCGGGTCACGCAACTTTGTTCGGCACACAGCCGCCGCTGCTCATTCAACGAAGAGCAGCGGCTCGGCGGCGCTCGTCGCGTGCCAGCGCATGTTGGCGCGCTCAAAGGCGGTCTTGGCGGTGGCCTTGGCTTCGTCCGCGCGGTTCGCGTCGCCAAGAGCGCGGTACGCGCTGGCTTCCGCGGCCAACCGCCAGGCGTCGGCCGGGATGATGCCGCTGCTCTTGATCTTCTTCGCGACGCTCAACGCTTGGCGAGCGACGTTTGCTTTCTTTGTCGCGAGCGCGTGGCGGGCGAGCGAACGGGCGCGGAGGAAGCGGAGCTGGAGCGCAAGGTTTTCGAGCCGGAGGTAGCCGTTCTTTTTCGCGAGCGCGAACTGCTCTTCGACGTAGTCGTGCTCGTCACGTCCTTCGTGGAGCGCGATCCAGGCGCGCGAGAGGAACTGGTGGAAGTGCCAGTTGAGGTAGCCGGGAACGTTTGGCTTCCCGAGCGAGAGCGCTTCGTCGGCGCGTTCTTTGGCGAGCGCGACGTCGCCTCGCGCGAGGTACGCGAGGGTGCAGTAGCCGTGGCGCGTGGTGTTCCCCGCGAAGTGATCGTTGCGCGCTTCGGCAATCGCGTGTCGTTGCTGGATGAGCGAGTGCGCGCGCTCCATGTCGCCGCTCAAAATGACGGCGGGGAGATACCAGTAGTACGCGCTGGTGAGTTCGAACTCATTGAAGGTCTCAGGGTCGCTCAAACCGTCAAGCTCGCGGCCGTGACGGGCGGACCGTTCCCAGTCGCCTTCGAGCCAAGAGACGACGCACTCGGCGAGGTGCCACCACGGGACCAAGTCGCTCGCGTGCTCTTGGGTGAGCGTCCGGGTCTCCGCGACCAAGTAGCGCGCGCGGGCTCGGTTCTTGTCCCCTCCGAGGAGCGCGACGAAGCTCGCCTCCAGTGAGAAGGCGTACGCAAGGTAGCGCGCGTTGCCAGACTTGAGCGCGCTCAACAAGAGCTGGCTCGCGAAGAGCAGCCCCGCCTCGGGGTGGACGGGGCCGAGCGCGGTCGCCGCTTCGTGGAGCACGTCCAGGGTGTCGTCGCGACCGCCTGGCTTGCTCGCGAGCGCGTAGTCGAGGCCGCGCATGGTGACCTGCATGCGGCGACGCGCGACGTCCGCCAAGAGCAACGGGCGGGACTCGGTGTAGCGCACCCCGGCGTTCGCGAGCGCGTCGCGGAACACATCGATTCCTTCTGCGTAATGCCCCGCGCGGATCGACTCTTCGGCGCTTCGTCGAGTGAGCCTCCGCTTGGCTTCACCGACGGACAGCGAGGCCGCTTCGCGATAGGTCGACGCGGCTTCGAGGTTGTTGCCGAGCTTGCTCTGGCAATCGGCAAGCGCGCGACAAGCTTCCGATCCGCGCTCGAGCGCAAAGGCGTCGCGATAGAGCGAGAGCGCGCGATCGTAGGCGTGGCTCTGCTCAAACTCGCGGCCGGCGATCAAGGCATGGTCGTAGGCGCGCCGGTCTTCGGCGGCGAAGAGATGCTCCACGACGTCGGCCGAGCGCACGTTCTCGCGAGACAGATACGCTTCGGCGAGACTGAGGTGGCGGCTTTGCACTGCGGGCGCGGGGAGCGTGTCGACGTACGCTTTCGCGAGGCGGTCATGATAGGGCGCGAGCAGGTCGTCGCCACGCGAGAGGCTCCGTAGTAAGCGTTGGTTCTTGAGCTTGCCGATCGCCGCCGGCCCGCCAGCGATCGCGTCACGCACGACCTCCAGCCCAAGCGGCTTGCCCGCGACGCAGAGCAGCTCAAAGACCTCGCGCGCGATGTCGCTGTCGAGCTCGCGGAGCCGCTTCTCGACCACCAAGCCGAGCGGGATCTCGTACTCACCGGAGCCCAGCTGCACCAAGAGGAAGGGCGACCCGTGTGCGTGCGAGGTGGCGTCGCTGGTGTCCCGGCCGAGCGTCCGCATGAGCTCTTCGGCCTCGTCGGTGCTCAACGGACCCAAGGGAAGATGGATGGGTTCCTCGAGCGATTCGAGCAGCGCATCACGTCCGTGCTCGCGTACCGAGAACACAAACGTCGCCCGGACGTCGCGCGCCAAGAGCGCCGTGATCAGGCGCCGACTGTCGCCATCGAGCCACTGCGCGTCGTCAATGAAGATCACGGTCTCGTCACGTCGCGCGATCAACTCGCAGAGCGCGTCCGCTGCCGCGACTACGCGATCGGGCGCGAGGTGACGAGCGTCCCGCGGCACCACGCGGTCGACGAACGCGGGGAACACGGACGCGAGCGCGTCGGCTTCTTTCAGCTCTCGGGGGACCCGGATGGAGAGCTCCTTGGAGAGCACCGTGGCGACGCGATCGAAGCCGTTGAACGCGATCGCTTCCCGAGGGTGGCAACGAGAGCGAATCGCCTGGGCACCAACCTGCGACAAGGCGTGGTCGATCAATGTGGTCTTGCCGATCCCGCTGCTGCCGGAGACGACCACGACCGGGCGCTCCGACGGCGCGTCGAGCACCGCCTTCAAGCGCTTGAGTTCTTCTTCCCGGCCCACGAACGCGACCGGCGCGCGGCTGCGTCGCTTTTGGACGCCTGACGAGCTCGCGCGTCCCCACGACGCAGCGTCACCGCGATCATCTGGCGCGGGACGAAGCCAGCTCGTGATCGCGTCGCGCAAGTCGTTTGGGAGCGCGTCCGGCGACTCGTAGTCTTCGTCGTCCTTTGCGCAGACCATCGCCATCACGTTCGTCTGCGTGAACGGGAGCGCTCCGGTCGCGAGCTCGTAAACCATCACGCCGAGCGCGTACCAATCGGACGCGAAGGAGTTCTTTCCCCATGCGCTCTCCGGCGCCATGTACGGGAGCGTGCCCGCCATCGTCGCGCCCTCGCCCTCCGCGATGTCCGCGGTCAGTCCGTAGTCGAGCACGCGGACCTTCCCGGTTGAGTCGACGAAGACATTGTCTGGCTTCAGGTCACGGTGGACGATCCCTTCGGTGTGGATCGCGGTGAGCGTCGTGACGAGCTGATCCAGGAGAACGCGAAGCAGCGACAGGTCGACCACGCGCTGCCCGTTGCCGTCGCGGGTCGCGGTGCGCCGGATGTGGCTCGCGATGTCCTCTCCGTCGATCAGCTCCATTGTGACGAACGCCTCGTTCGGCGTGATCACGAGGTCGTAAAGCTCGACCAAGTTCTCGTGGCTCAGGTCCGCGAGGCTTCGGAACTCCCGCTTGAGATACTCGAGCTGGGTCGGGCTTCGCTCGTGGAGCTCTTTGAGCGCGACCTCATGACCGAGCACGCGATCGTAGGCCCGATGAACCGCCCCCATCGCGCCACGGCCGAGAAGCTCTCGGCGCTCATAGCGTTCGCTCACGGGAATCGGGGGCGGAGTCATCGAGTGCGGAAACTATTCCTCTTCGAGTAGTTCCTTCAAGAGACGACGGAGCTCCTTGCGTGAACCATGTTGAAGCGCGTGACGAAGCTCGCCGCGTGGGTCCGGCGTCTGCTCTGGGAAGTACGACTGGAGCGTGCGGCCGGAACGCTTCGCTCGCTCGGCTTCGCGTCGCTTTAGCGCGGCAGGAAGCGGGCGCAGGACGGGTTGATTGTCCGTCGTGAAGGCGAAGCGACGCGCGCATGCTTGACGACTCTTCGCAAAGCCGCGAGCGCCTTGACCGGCAGGCCCAAGCTCCGGTTGAACATGAATGCCCTGGGTGCAGCCGATGAACTCGTATCGCGCGAGCTTGAGATCGGCGAGCGGACGCGGCTTTAGCGCGGACGCCGCGAGCGGAGCAACCGACTCTTCGTGGGCCACCGCGGGTTGCACCGCATCGGCCGTGGCGGCTTCCCGGGCCGCGTCCAACGCGTCCAAGTACGTAATGATCGATCCCCTCGGTCGCTTCTTCTCCATCACTCCACCGCCTGACGTTTCGTCGCCGAGAAGAGCCGCAAGGCGTCCCACGGCATGACGTGCATCGCGATGTCCGCGAGCTTGCCTTCCAGCACGTGGCGTCGGCCCGCTTTGGAGAGCCGTCCGTCGAGAGATCGTTCATCGCGCAGATCTGGGAACTCCAGCGACTCGTGATCCCACGTTCGGCAGAGCTGGTAACGCCCGTCGGCGGGAACGCCCTTCGCCTCGTCTTCGCCCGACTCGCGTAGGAGCACGGCGTTGACCGCGCGACGCGCCGACTCGTTGGCTGCCTCCATCGACGTCAGGCGAGTGTGCGTGCCCATCAACACACCCGCCAGCACCGTTCCTGCCTTCGCGAGGTCTCCATTGGGAAGCGCAGGGACAAGCTGCAGCGGGTACTTGTAGCGACGTTCTCCGTCGGGTCCGGGCGCGTCGACCCCAGGCCGCTTGTCCCACTCATCGACAAGCGCGACGAGGTACGGCGTCTTGTTCTTCATCGTGGGGTTTCCGGCAGCGTCTTTCCCAAAGTCCAGCGCGTGGTCGATGTAGAAGTAGCGGTAGTCGGGGAGCTTGGCGCCATCGTCGAGGGTTTGCCGGATCTGGTTCCATACGCTCCACGCGATCTCCTCGGGCGTGCAGTCCTTTGCCTTCTTCATGGAACCATCTTGGACCCGTGCCTCCTTCGTGAAGCGCGTGATGATGGTGCTGACGACGCCCTTGTATTGCTGGTCGGCGAGACGCTCGGTCCACACCTGCTGCTGCGAGATGAGCGAGATGCCCCAGGGCGAATCGGCGGCCATCGTGTGACCGGCGAGATCGACGTCGGTGTCGAAGTAGAGCTGCACGCCGACCATGTAGCGGAGCGCGCCGCTCCCTGCGTTCCCATCGGGGTAGGCGTCGAAGTCGTTACCGGCGTTGAAGAGCAGCGCGCGCTTGAGGTCAAACCAGTCGTCGTCTGGAATCGTCTGGCCGAGCGTCATGAGCTTGTTCGCCGAGCCGGCGTCGCGCTCCATCGCCTGGAGTTTGTCGACCGGCATGGTGACCACGTAGTACTCGGCGGGGTCGAGCTCTTCATAGTCCGCCGGGTCATCGGGGAGCCCGGGCGGGTCGTCGCCTGGCTTCGATTCGAGCTTGATGATCTTGGGGCGGATCGCGACCGCGTTCTGGGCCGTGGCGCCGTTCGGGACGCGCTGAAAGCCGGTCATCCGCGCGGCGGTGAAGGTCACGCCGATGAACTCGAGATAATCGCGCCAGGGATGCAGAAGCGAGAACGTTGTAGGCCCGTTGAGCACGCCATCGACGTAGTCATCATCGTCGACGAACTGGTCCTTGAGCAGCTGCAGCGTGATCGCGCCGATGGTCCGCGCATCGCTCTCTTCTGCGTTCATCGCGACCAGCGCTTGGGGCGCGTCGACGATGTGATCGCGTAGCTTCCCGACGAGTTCATCCAGCTTGAGGAAATCCGCCCAGGTGATGTGCTCCAGCTCGCTGGTGCGCCGGTGCCGCGACGACGTCGCGAACTGGTAGAGACGACGGCCCAGACGCGCGATGTCCTTGGGCTCATAGCCCGCGTCGATGAGGAGATTTCGCAGCTGCTGCTTGACCTCCTCGCGGGTCTCCGGCTTTCGTCGCGTCATCGAGAACGTCCGGCGCGGCGCCTTCATGCCGAAGCGGAGATCACGCGTCGGAACAAGATTATCGATCACGCGGCGGGGACTCTCGATCACGTAGTGCTGAGACGTTGCCGGATCCCAGCGCTCCTCCAATAGCGGGATTCGCTCCATCGTCGCGAAGAGATGACGATAGAACGACGGGAAGAACCGGAACCCGTGCTCGGCGTAGATGATCTGCTCGGGACCGACGTTCGTTCGGACCACGAAGTAGTTGACCGCGTTGACCCGGCCGACCCACGTCACGATGTCGCGCGCGAAGAAAGGCTGAAACACCAGGCTAACGTCCGCGTCGTACCCCGGCGTCTTCTCGAGCCGCTCGAGAACTTTGATCAAGTTGCGAACAGTCTTCTCCGTGGACGACGTCCCCGAAGGCGGGGCCGGCTCACCAGGAAGCGGCGCGCGCAGCCTGTCGATGGTGTCACTACGGAGCGTGCGCTCCGCGGTCGCGATGCTGGCCGCTTTCAGGCGTACCAAGGGGCTCGCCGTGATGTTGAGAACCACGTTCTCGCTCGACGGCGCCAGCCCGAGCCCGATCTCCGTGGCCGCTTCCTCGAACTCGGTGGAATCCATCGTGTTGTCAAAGGCAACTGGCGTCGTCAAGAGCGAGCTCGAAGCCGTCGCCGCCGCCGAACCAAATCGGATCTTCGCGAACTGGGAACGCGCCATCCCGCCGATGAAGGGGCGGACGGTTTGCGTGGAGGGATCGTCATAAGCGTCGGCGTCCACCACCTCGACCTCAAACCCGCGCTCGGCGAGCTCCGTCGCTGCCGTTAGGCCTGCGATCCCGGCTCCGACCACCACCGCGCGCGGCATGAAGTCATCTTCGCTGAGCGCGTTCACGAGACGACCACGACGAAGCACGAGGGATGCACCTCGACGCGCTTGCCCTTCACCTTAACGTGGACCACGTAGCGCCCTGGCGTATCGAAGGGCGCGACCGTTCCGTCAAAACGCAGACGCATTTGCGCCTCGTCACCCACCGGCATCGGGACGCCGCCGACCTGCTGAACCGCGTCGATGACGGGGTCCCAAAGAGGGTTCGCCTGACGTCCGCCTTGTCCGATCGGAGGGATCGCGGAGAGCCCGGCGGTCCCGGTCACCTTCTTCGCGAGGTGCTCGATCGGGTCGGTGACCTCTCCGGTTCCAGAGAGGTAGTGCGCGCCGAAGTCGTCAATCTTGACCGCGTGACCGAGCGGGTGGAGCGCGCCGTCTTTCTCACGCCACAATGTGAAGATCGGGCCAGCCTGCTTGTGGAGCGGCGACGACTTCGCCTTGAGGTTCTTCGCCGTGAAGCTCGCGTGAGCAAGTGAACCCGAGGTCAGCGCGACCTCGTGATGCGCGTGGTGTCCGGGACGCTGATGTCCAGGCTGCCCGGCCGACGAGCCGTGACCGCAGTCTTCGCTCGGTCCACAACAGCGCAAGCACAAGCACGGGAGCGGCGCGACGCACTTCCACTTCGGCACGCACGGCTCGGCCTGCTTGACGATCGTCTCAAACGCTTCGTGGCTGAGCTTCGCGTACTCGAGCCCCGCTTTGATCTGATGCGCGACGAGGTCGTAGATCGCGTCCCCCGTTCCTTCGAAGCACGCCGGGTCGGGCGCGTACTTGTCGGTCACGTCCTGAAGCGAACCGATTAGCATCGCGCGGTACTCCTCGCTCAGCTCCTTGATCTCATCCGCAATGGTTTGGTCGGGATGATCTTGGGGGTCTGGCTCGCTTGCGCCCGCGGGTCCGGTCGGTCCTGTCGTCGCGGCCGCGCTGGCGCTCGCTCCGGGGCCTTGTCCATGTCCGTGTGTCATCTGGTCTGTTCCCTCTTTGACCGGGCCACCCCGGCTTGATTCGTCCGCGCCACATGGGCCCGGTACTTCGAAACGCGCGCGCTCATCCCCGGCGCGCGCACACATCCTTCTAAGAACGCCATGAGCGCCCCGTGAAACGTCACGAGCTGCGGCGCGGTGCCGCGGATCCGTAGGCGGTTGTCCCGCATCACCTCGACCAAGCTCGCCTCAGCGTCCAAGAGCGAGAGGATCGTCTCACCGGTCGTCGTGATCCACGGCGCGCGGGTGCCGTCACGAACGGTCACGCGATCCTCGAGCACCACGAGGCGAAGCGACTCGTCGTCGACCTGAAGATCCACCGCGCGGTCCGCCAGCGACGTGATCATGTCGTCGTAGAAGCGGGGCGCCGCGGCACGGATCACCGGCAGGGCCGCTTCGATCAGCTCGCGGAACGTGCTCGTGCTCGTCGTGATTTCGACGCGGGGAAAGCTAGCGGCTGAGGAACTCAAAGATCCCCTCCCCGCAAAACGCGATCTCTTCGCCGTGCGCTTCGCCGTGCACCCTAAACGCGCCGGCGGTCTCGTGGATGATGGTCATGCCGCGCCGGTGCGCTTCTTCCACGCCGTCGTTCGGCACCATGATCTGCGCGATGTCGTCGGGAACAAACTCAAGGGTCACCGCGCCCGCGCTCGACTCGCCGTGGACGACGTAGCGCGCCGGAACATCGGTCGCGTTTCCAGGCCGGAGCAGCGCCATCACCTTCGGGACCTTGACCATCGACCGCGGCTTCGCGAGACCGTGATGCTCGAAGCGAACCTCGTGTCGCGAGAAGACCGCGAAGAGACGAGGCCCTTTCCACACGAAGAGCACCTGGGTGTGCGCGTTGTTGTGCGCCGCGTCCGAGAACCGCACCGTCACGACGGTCCATGGACACGCGGGGTCGCTCGGGATCGCGTACCCCCACTCCCACGAGAAGTCATCGCCGAAGCGGAAGGTGCCCCAGTTGTGGTCGTGATAAGCGGGCGCGTCGCGGACCTCGAACCGCTCGCCCTCATACGCCAGTGAGCCGTTCGCCAGGAGCCGCGGCACCATCGCCCAGTGATGCGGCGGGCCATCGTGGACCTCGGTGTTGAGCGTCTGCGTCGGGATGATCATCGGGAGGAGCGCGAGCTCGGCGTGAAGACCCAGGCCCGGCACGTCCAGGCGCAAATCGAAAAGGCCGCGGCGGAACCAGGCGTGGCTTTGCCCAAAGCGCGCGCCGACCTCACCGCCCGGCATCTCACACTCGGTCTGGGTCAGTCGCCCAAAGTCGGCGCGCCAACCGGAGGTCGCGTCTCGCTTGTCGCGAACCATCGTGATGACGCGGAACGCGCGCTCGACCTTGTCCGCGCCGTGACCGTCTCCCGCGCCCACCATCGTCCCGCTGAGGTTCACGACAATGTCGAGCTCGGCGGTGTGGAGACAATAGTGGAGCCACTCTTTGTGGTGCGGCCCGTGAAGCGAGCGTCCTTCTTGGGACGCGCGGTTGAAGTCGAGAGAGCGGACCGCTTCATTGATCACCGCGCGCGTCGCAACGGGCAGCGCGTCGACAAACGCGCTCGGGGGGATCGCGTTCATCGAAGCAAGTCGCGATGAAGGGGAGCCGCGGTCGGCTGCGTGCTCTCGGGTGGCGCGACGTTCTGGACTTGTTCGCGAAGCGCGGTGAGCGAACGACGAAAGGCGATCAAGCCCATGACCGCGTCGAGCAGTTCGCCCTCAACCACCGTCGCCCGCGGGGTGCCGGCTTCGGCTTCAGACACCAACGCGTCGACAGCGATTCCGTACGACTCGAGACCCATCCACAAGTCGAGCAACGGGTCACGCTGACGGTAGGCGTCGCGCTGCTGTGTCAGCACCGAGAGTGAGGGCTCGCGCTCCACGTCAGTCATCTCCCTCGAAGACGCGTGACAAGCGCTCTGCCAGATGGCGTTCGCTCAGCACGCGCGCGCAGGCCTCGACGATCGCGGTCGGCGCAGACGAGGTGTCACTCGCGGTCAACGCGTTCATGGTCCCGACCTCGAAGACCGCCCGGAGCTGGTGCATCCCATCGGACGTCGCGAGCGTCTCGCGGAGCGCCTTTCCCTCACTCGTCGCAGAGAACCGGCGGCCCTCTTCCACGAACGCCGAGAACGCTGCTTGGACCGCCACTGGATGCTTGAACATCAACAGCCGCGCAGCGCGCAGAGCCTTGTCGACCTCCTCATCGGTCATCCCCATTTCGGGAACATACCGCCCATGCGGGACGGGCTCGATACCCCAAACTTGTCAGACCATCGAAGATCCCAGAATCACTCTCTAAACCGACAAAGGTACCCATTGTGGGCGGAAGCTTCTGGCGGTTCCCCGCGTATGATCGGGGTGTGACCTCGATTCGCACCTGCTCTTCACCCGTTGAGGCGGAAATGATCCTGTCGCTCCTTCGCGAAAACGGGATCGAGGCATCCGCTCCCGGAAACGCGCACAGTGGTCTGCTTGGAGGGATGGCAGCCAGCGCGCTCTCGGTCCCGATTCACGTCGCCGATGAAGACGCCGAGCGTGCTCGCGAGTTGGTCGCGGCCTACTTTGACGCGCCCACTGACGGCGAGGTCGATGAGCGGGAAGAGCTCGAGGAGGATCGCGGGGAACAGACGCCCACATCTTCGAGCGGCAAGAAGAAGTCGGTCGCTATTGCGGCCGCGATCGTGTTCCCGGGGATGTGCGGGCTCTTTGGGGCCGGCCACTTCTATGCGGGTCGGATGCCGGTGGGTTTTGCTCTCCTCGCGCTGGGTCTCGGATCGGCGATCGCAGCCTTCATGGTCGAGCCGATGTTCGCGATCGGGAGCGCGGTCGCGATCATCGCGGATGTCATCGGCGCGACCCGAGCGGTCTGAGCGACCCAGAAGCGTCAGCGAGCGCCGACGCCACTTGACCCACCCCGCTCCTCCCTCGTACTCCTGCCGCATGGAGATCTTCATCGACACCGCGGACGTCGCGCAGATTCGTGACGCCGCTGATATGGGCGTCATCGACGGCGTGACCACCAACCCTTCGCTCATCGCCAAGACGGGACGAACGCTCAAGGAAGTGATCACGGAGATCTGCCAGATCGTCGACGGTCCGATCAGCGCGGAGGTGGTCGCGACGGACTACGAAGGGATCGTGAAGGAGGGCCGTGAGCTCGCCGCGATTCACAAGAACATCGTCGTGAAGGTCCCGCTCATCGCGGATGGATTGAAGGCCGTCCAGACGTTTACGTCCGAGGGCATCAAGACGAACGTGACGCTCTGCTTCAGCGTGACTCAGGGCATGCTCGCGGCGAAGGCCGGCGCGACGTACATCAGCCCGTTCATCGGGCGCGTCGACGACATCGGCGGCGACGGGATGGACCTCGTGGCGCAGCTGGTCGAGTGCTACTCGAACTACGGGTACGAGACGAAGGTCCTCGCGGCCAGCATCCGACACCCGCGTCACGTCGTGGAGTCACTCGCGATCGGTGCGCACGTTGCGACGATTCCGCACAAGGTCATCCTTCAGCTCCTCAAGCACCCGCTGACCGACAGCGGCCTCGCCCGTTTCCTCGCCGACGCGAAGAAGACCGCCTCCGACGCGAAGAAGGCCGCGAAGCGAGCGGAGACCGCCGCGAAGCGCGCCGCGAAGAAGGAAGCGACCGCGAAGAAAAACGCCGCCAAGAAAAAGCTGAAGAAGACCGCCAAGGTGACCAAGAAGGCCACCAAGAAGAAGGCCACAAAGAAGAAGGCCACCAAGACGAAGGCCACCAAGAAGAAGGCCACCAAGAAGAAGACGAAGGTGTCTAAGAAGGCCGCCAAGAAGAAGCGCAAGCGCTAGTGCGTCACGTTCTCGCGTTCGCGCTCGTCGCGGTCTCGACTTTGCTCTTGGGTACCTTGAGCGCGCGTGCCGACTGGCGCCCCGATGGTGCCCTCGGCGCGCACGTTCTCGTGGGTCCGGCAGATTCCAACGGCAGTAACGCGCGCATCGGCGGTGGGCTCATCGTCGACCTCCTCCACCCGTTCCGCGTATCCCTCGGCGAGCGGTCCGAGTTCGCGTTCAAGGTCGGTCTCGGCGTCGGCGTCAGCGGCCTCTCCAGCGACAACGCGGACGCAAACCAGATGTTCACGCCGGCCGGGCTCTCGCTGGCGATCGGCTACAAGACGGGCGGCTTTGGGGTCGCCGTGATCGCGCGCGGCGGGCTCTGGGCGGGCGCGACCAACATGGGGCTGAGCGCAGGCGGCTACTTCGCAATGGGCGGGCGCGTTGAGTGGTGGCTCGACGACACGGTCGGCTTGGCCGCGGGCGTCGAGGCCTGGTGGCTGCTCGGTTCAGCGGACGCCTTTGTCATTGCGCCGACCCTCGCGCTCACCTGGTCGCTCGACGACTAACAGTTGTTTAGGGTCTTTTCTTGAAGACCCTCTGGCTTCGCCATTCACCCAAAACGCTACTGCGCGGACCCAGGCTCCCTCCTTGCTGCGTTCGCTTCGCTCACTCGCGCGTCGGTTTCCGGGCCCTTGCGTTCTTGCTTTGCTGACGGTCGTTCGGTTCTGCCTTCGGCATACACCCGAGTGTTGCGGTGTTGCTTGCCGACGTCGTCCCGCGACAACAGCTAACTCACTGAACAGCGCCGGAATGGGGTCAGGTCAAACGTACAGCCTCAGACACGGTCGGAGTCTTTGAGAGCGAAGCGAACAAAACTCCGGTCGTGGCTTGGCGCCCTGCGCAGAACACGTTTGGGGTGAATGCGCCAACAGCGCAGAGGGTCTTCGAAAAAAGACCCGTATAAGCTCAGCGCCGCCGCAGCCCAAGAAGCATGAGTGACTCGCTCGACCGACGGAGCCGGATGACGGAGCCGATGTCGACCTTTTCGTTTCGCTGCGCACCGTCGATGAACAATCGGCCCGCGCGGATCTTGCTCTTGATGATGAGCGCGTCCTCCGGCCCGATGAGACCTTTATCGAGCGAGTAGTCGACCTCTTCGCGACGATAGAGCTCGCGCACGACGAACTGAAGCTTCTTACTCCCGAGCGGCAAGACCTTACCGCCCGCCGAACGTTGGGCCGCGGTGGATCCCGCCGCGGGCCCCACCCACATCCCGCTCGACGTCTGCTCTTCGACCACGTCGCCTTGCCGCAAGATGTACCGGGTCGTCATCGCGGGGTTCTCGTGACAGAAGAGCACGTCGTTGAGCACGCGAGTCGTCACGACCGTGTCGTCGATCGTGACCTCCATCCGCGAGAGCTTCGTCTTCTTCAACTTGCGCTCTAGCGCCGCGGACAGCGTCTCCGCCATCGTGTCGGGCGTCCCCGCGCAGAAGTAGCCCACGCTCGTCGTCGGCGAGCTGTTGATCGCGACCATCGGCGTGTCTTTGTCGACGAAGTGCGAGACCCACAAGACCGTCCCGTCGCCGCCGAGCGTGACGACGAGGTCCACGTCCTCTGCTTCGCTGGTTTGCTTGTGCCGAAAGGTCGCCTTGGCACCAAGCTCCTTGAGCACACGCTTGGCCGTCGCGATGGTCTCGAGATGCGCCTCGTGAGCGCCCATCATCCTCGCGACCGAGAGGTCGTCGCTCGCGAGCAAGGCTTTCACTCGCTTGCTGTCGCGGTTCCGCTGAAACGCGGTGCGCTTGTAGACGACGAGGACCCGCGGGGCGGTCATGTCCGGGAGGGTAGCCGCTCTGAACGGAGAGTTGGGAAAACTCCGCTATCCGTCGCAGTTCACGAGGGGCTCGGCGCGGTCACCCACAACGAAGGCGCGGAAACGGAAGATGGTGTTCTCGACCGTGGCGCCCATCGGCGTCATGACGGCGACCATCGGACAGTCGCTGCTGTCGACCTCGAGAAACGTGGACGTCCCGGACGTGATGCGCTGCGTGGTGACCGGGCGAACGGACTCACCGACCGCGCGCCCTTCGAGGTGCGCGGCGACCACGTGCTCGGCGTCGGCGGCGCACATCATCCGGAGCTCCACCCCAGGACCGGCCTCGACCTCAAAGTCGAGATGGACGGGCGCATCGCTCGACTGGAAAGGCCCCGCGACATCCAAGCCGCCGGCGCGCATCCGAACGCGCTGGTTGGCGAGCCACCGCATCTCGTCGGGCGGATACGGGCGCTCGGGCTTGTCGCCGTTCGCGAGCGCGCCAACCATCGAGTCCGACTGACCCGAGCACACGTCAAGCGTGAAGGTAAAGCCACCCGCGAGAACCTCTTTGAGCATCTCGCTGCCTTGCTCTTCGACGATCGGCTTGGCGCGCTCTTCGATGTCGTCACCGAAGACGCCGCCGATGCCCGCCAAGAACGAAGACCATCCACCTTGGGGCGCGACCGGCACCGAACCGGTCGGCGTGATCGTCGCGGAGATACCGCGACCCGGGGTCAGCCAGAGCGAGAGCACGCCGGCGTTCTCGGTGTAGGCGACATCGACGGTGCCTTCGAGCTCCATCACGCCGCGAAAGCGAAGGTGCCCACGCACCTGAAACGACGACCCCATCGGGCCTTCCGACTCACGCTCGACCCAGGTCCAGCCAGGTCCTTCCAGGCGCATCGCGAGTCGGTCGTCCCGTCGCTCCGCGTGACAGCTCTCGATCCACATCCGTCCCGCCGATGGCGAGGCACCTCCCGCGATGCCCTCGGCCGAGTCTTCGTCCGGCAGCGCGATGTACGTACCCTGCATCTGATCGCAGAGCTGTCGTTCCGCGAGGCCGACCAACAGTCGCCGCAAGTCATCGTTGGCGGCCGCGGTTCGCTCCGGAGCTTCGACCGGCACGATGGTGCGGCGCTCTTCCGCTCCGCCGCACCCTCCGAGGGCTGCGCCCAGAAGCGCGGGCGCGAAAAGAGAGAGGAGAACAAGGGCGGCGAGGCGCGGCGATTCCGTCATCGGGCGAGAACGTACTCGCGGCGACGAATGAAGGAAAGCACCACCAGAAGGAGCGCGAGCGGTCCACTGAGCAGGTCTCCATAGCGCACCCAAAAGGTCTCGACGTTGAGGCGACGCGCGCTCGCGATGAAGATCGTCCGCTCGTAGGTGTTGGTCTCGAGCAGCGACTCACCGGTCGCGCTGATGTGTCCGCTGACTCCCGTGTTCACGGCGCGGATCAAGTCGCGACGCGTCTCGACGCTGCGCATGCGGGCGATCATGTGATGGAGGATGGGCTCAGTGGTGTCGCCGAACCACGCATCGTTGGTGACATTGATCAGGAGGTCCGGTCGCTCGGCCGCGAGCTCGCGTCCATAGCGCGGGAGGACGTCTTCGTAGCAGTTCATCACGCCGATGTTCGCGCCCGCGATCGGGAGCACCTCGGCGCGCTCCCCCGGTGTCATCCCGGGACACGGCACGTATTCATGAAGCGGGGTCAGGTACTCGTGAAACGGGACGTACTCACCGAAGATCAAGAGCTCGACCTTGTCGGAAACGCCCGCGTAGGTGCCGTCGGGGTTCATCGCGACCACGGAGTTCCATTTCTCGCAGCGGGACTCTCGCGTGATCGCGCCGAAGAGCACCGGTCCTGTGACGCCGTCTCGCCGCACCGAAAGTCGGCTCACCGGATCCTCCGCTTGGCCGCGCTCTATCGCGAAGGGGTAGGCGCTCTCCGGCCAGACGGTGAGCTCAGCGCCGAGGTCCTCAAGCGCTTTTGTTTGTGCACGGAGACCTTCCAGCTGCGGGTAACGAAGGCGCGGATCATGTTTCTCGTGAATGCCGATGTTCGGCTGCACGACCCCGACGCGAAGCGTGGCCGCCTCGTCGCGGAGCCGCTCGATTTGTGACAGGCGGGGGACCCCGTACGCGAGCGGAATGATCAACGCGACGACCGCGAGCACCGCAGGCACGCGACGCCGACGCGTGATCGCTTCATAGGCTCCGGCGCCGCAGAACAGAATCGCGAGGTCGAGCCCGGGTGAACCGAGGACATCTGCCAGCTGCACGAAGGAGAGCCACTCCACCTGCCCGGACGAAATGCGCCACGGGAAGATCGCTGGGATGTACGAGAAGAAGACCACCATCGCGACGCTGTAGATCCACCAGCGCTGGTGCGGCGTCTTCTTGGAGAGCACCGTGGCCAGCGCGGGGGCGAACGCGAAGGGGAGCGCCTGCGCCGCGAAGAGCAAGGAGGCCGTGGGCACGGCGCCGATGAGCGGGAAGTGACCGAAGTCCTGAAGCATCCCCACGGTCCAGTGAAGGGTCACCGCGTTGCACGCGAACCCGCTCGCCCAGCCAAGGAAGAACGCGCGACGGGTCGAGGCGCCTTCGGTCAGCCAAAGAAACATTGGGACGAACACGAAGGCGGTCACGACGAAGTGAACGGGCGCAGCCGAGAGGGCCAAGAAGGCTCCCAACACGAGCGCCGCGGGAATCGCTCCCCGGCCTCTGCGAACGCCGTTGATCACGCGCGGGAGGATACTCGAAGGCTCCGCGCCGCGTTTTGATGCGCTATTCGGTCGCTCGCGGCGATGGGGCGGCCGCATCCTTGACCCTCTGACCCACCGCGGGCTACCTCTGGCAGGCCGTGACGGAGAGCGGAGCGCCAGACGAAAACGCGGAGAACGCGAGCCAAGAACACGAGGACAACGCCGCCCTGGAGCAGCGTTTCCGCGAGGAGTTCAAGAGCCAGCGTGAGGCGGATGCCGGACCTCACGCGACGCGCTCTGTCACCCGCGACGTTCTCGCGCTCGTCCCGCTCCTTCCGTGTCTCGCGGTCCACCTCTACGCGGTCACGGGTGCGGCGCGCGGGCGCACGGAATTTCTTCGCCGTATCGACGTGGCCTACGCACCTTGGGCGATCGGGATCGTGTTCGCGTCATTGGTCGCGGTCGCGGTCTTCGCCGTTCGCGAACGGGAACGGGAGCGCCTGTTTTGGTTGTCCCTTTTGCTCACGCTCGGGCTGGTCGCGCTCCACGGCTGGGTGCTTCAACAAGCCGCTGACGAGCGCGCGCTCTACGTGGTGCTGCGAAGCCGCCTCGCCACCCCGTTGATCCTTGGCGGCTACTTGATCGGCCTCGCCGGTCTCGCCATTCACGTGATGGAGAGCGTGGCGTCGTTGGGTGAGCGG
Organism: uncultured bacterium; assembly: GCA_938024995.1. Taxonomy (GTDB): domain Bacteria; phylum Myxococcota_A; class Polyangia; order Polyangiales; family Houyiibacteriaceae; genus CALJDU01. The sequence continues at coordinate 2,322 of CALJDU010000019.1, read as the reverse complement.
GCGCGTCTTGCGCAGCGCAACGCGGCCGGGATCGTTGGGATGGTCACCGCGGCCGCTCTCTTCGTGATCGCGATCAACGCGATCGCGCCCTTCGCGCGTGGCCAGGCGTTCTTCTTCCGTGGCGGCGACGCGGAGCAAGTGAACGAGAACATCATCACGCTCGATTCGGAAGCACCACCGGAAGGCATCGCTCCCAACCCAGTCACCCAGAACCCCGGAGGCACGCCATGACCCGCGTTTTGGCGGTCGCGATCAACACGTTCCGCGAGGCGGTTCGGGACAAGGTGCTCTACGGCATGGTCGGCGCGGCGTCTGCGGTGCTGGTCTTTACGCTGGCGCTCGGCGAGCTCAGCTTGGACGAAGAGGCACGCGTCGTTCACGACATCGGCCTCGCCTCGATCTCGCTCTTCAGCGTCGTCACCGCGATCTTCTTGGGGTCGTCGCTGCTCTACAAAGAGATCGAGCGAAAGACGCTCTACGTCATCCTGCCGAAACCGATTCGCCGCTACGAGTTCTTGATCGGAAAGTTCGTCGGCATCTGCCTGACCGGCTGGATCTTCGTCACGCTGATGGGCGCGATTCTGTTCTCCGTCATGTGCGCGCAGCACGACGCGCTGGGCCTCGCCTTCGGCGTCCCGATCGGTTGCATCGCCGTGTCCGCGCTCGTGATTTGGCGCGCCCGAGATCGCACCGCCGCGCTCGTTCCGCTCTCGGCGGTCTTTCTTGCTTGCGCCGCCGCAGCCGCGGGCTCCGCAGGCGTGACCCTCGAGCCGATCCTTTGTGCGCTCGCGCTGAACCTCGCAGAGGTCGCGGTTGTCGCGAGCGTGGCGCTGCTCTTCTCGTCGTTCTCGACCCCGTTTTTGACGGGGCTCTTCACCATCGGGATCTGGGTCGCGGGCCGCTCCGCGTACGAGATGGCCACGATGAAGAGCCGGACGTTACCCGACGCGATCAAGTCCCTGCTCCACACGGTGTCCGAGGTCATCCCGAACTTCAACCTCTTCGTCCCCGGCTGGAACACGTTGAACGAGGTGGGTGGGCAAGGAGGACCGATCGCCTACGTGCTGACCAGCTTCGGATACGCCGCGCTCTACTGCTCGGTGCTCCTCTTCCTCGCGAGCCTCATCTTCAACCGCCGAGACTTCCTGTGAACAACAAAGCTCGGATCTTCGCGCGCGCCATGGCCGTCGCGGGCGTGCTCCTAGCGCTCATCGCGGTTCGCGTCGTGACCGCGTCGTCCGCGGAGCTGGACGAAGCCCGGGAGCGCGTCGACGCAGACGACATTGATGGCGCCATCGTTCACTACCGACGCGCCGCCCGTTGGTACGCGCCAGGCAACCCGCACTGCGTCACCGCGCTCCGTGGCCTCGCCGACATCGCGCGCGCTGCGGAAGAAGAAAACGATGATGAGCGTGCGCTCGCCGCGTGGCGCGCCGTTCGCGGCGGGATCCTCGCGACGCGCAGCTTCTTCACGCCACATGGCGAGCGGCTCGACGCCGCCAACGAGCGCATCGCGGGCCTCATGGCGCGCCAAGAGGCGCCGCCGATCGACGCGGGCAAGACGACCGAAGAGCTGGAAGCCGAACACCTCGCGCTCCTGGTCGCCCCGCGTCGACCACGCGTCTCGTTCACGCTCCTGTTGCTCGGCGGATTCTTGATGTGGGTCGTGGGCGCGTTCGCTTTCGCGAGCCGGGCGTTCGACGAAAAGGACAGACTCGTGCGACCCGCCGCTGCGCGCTGGGGACTCACGACGGTTGTGGGCTTCGCGTTCTTCGTGGTTGGTCTGCTGTTTGCGTAGTCTCGGTTTTTAAGGAGTCTCATCGGAGACTCCTCTCGCCTTCGGCGATTCACCTCAACGTTCGCTTCGCTCTGCTGCGCGCGGCAGTGCGCGACGCTCCCTTCGGTCAGAGCTTCGCTCTTCCCTTGTCCGCGTCACCACGACCGCTTGCTCCCTTTTGAGGAGTCTCACCGGAGACTCCTCTCGCCTTCGGCGATTCACCTCAACGTTCGCTTCGCTCTGCTGCGCGACCGTTCCGCTGCGCTCCACTACCCCAAGAGCGTTCTTGCTTCATCCTCGCTGGAGCTCCCACCCGTCCCACCCATCTCCGTCCTCTAACCATGGAGCAGGCGGGTTCCGGCGGGGTTATCGTTTCACGCTTGTCGCGGGATTGCCCTGATCCGGCTGAGCGGTTACAGGCCCATGGTGGACAATATCCGCATCCAAGGCGGCGCTCGGCTCGAAGGAACCGTTCGCATCAGCGGCGCGAAAAACGCTGCGCTTCCCATTTTGTGCACGACGCTGCTCGCGGACGGGGATCACCG
>CALJDU010000018.1 GCA_938024995.1 uncultured bacterium | reverse complement strand
CATCAACGAGGACGCGACGGTGCCGACTCGGGAAGAACCGAACTGGTCGACTCCGCGGCTCAACAACTTCCGCCAGAACGTTCAGCCAGACGGACTGTTCAACGCGCCCGATCTCGCGCTGCGTGATCTCATCGGGAGCTCGCGCACGTGTCCGACCGCGCTGACGGTGAGCGTTCGCGTCGTGAACATCGGGAGCGCGGGCGCGCGGGCGGGTGTGCCGGTGACCTTCTATGAGACCAGCCGCGTCACGCCGATGATGTTCGCGCGCGCGGTGACGTCGCGACCGCTCCTGCCAGGAGAATCGGAGCTGCTGTCGGTCGAGTTCCTGATTCCCGACGGCGGAGACGCCACGACGTTCTCGTTCGCCGCGATCGTGAACGACCCCGCGGACATGCCGATCGAGGGGCTCAATGAGTGCGACGAGACCAACAACGACGTCGACGGAGCCGAGGCGCGCTGCAACGCGGTCGAGTAACCGCGGACACCACATCTACGAGGAGCGAAGATGGCGGCTAGGCGCGTGACAATGGCGGTCTGGCGTCGCTCGAATTTTGAAAACAGCGAGATGTGAACCGCACGCGAAAGGGCTCGTCCGAAGACGAGCCCTTTTCGCGTTTTCGCGCAGCAGGCTAGCGCCCGAGCGCGGTCGCGATCTGGGAGGAGAGCATGCTGTCGCCGAAGAACTGCTCCCACGCGATGACGTTTCCTTCCGTCATCACGAACGGATGCGAGCGGCCTTCCGCTCCGAGCGCGGCTGAGAACGACCCGTCGCGATCGATGAGGACACCGATCTCGAGTGAGTAGCGATCCCGAACCTGAGCGCAGAGCGCGGTGGTCGGTGCGCCACGGGAGCTGTCTTCCGTGATGACGAGGTAACCCTCGACGTCATCGTCCGCGTACGTCTCGCGGATCGCGTTCGCGCTGCCAGCCGCGAACGAACGGCAGGTCGAGCACCAGTCGGCGTACGTGATCACCCAAGAGACCTCGCGCTCGCACAGCGAGTGGAGGGTGACGGGGTTGCCGTCACAGTCGAAGGCGGTCGCGTTCGCGAGCACGTCGCCTACCTCGGTACCAAAGGGACCGGTGGGCGGACACGACGTCGTCATCGGAGCGGCGCAGGTGAGCTCGGGGGTGCAGACATCGTCCCCCTCGCACGCACACGTTCCGCCGCAGCCGTCCTCTCCGCAACGTGAGCCGTCGCAGGTCGGGGGGCAGCTCGTGTCGGGAGCGTCAGTGGCATCGGTCGCGCCGGCATCCGTTCCGGAATCGATCGTTCCGGAATCGATCGTTCCGGAGTCGATCGTTCCAGAGTCGGTCGCGCGGGCATCCGCCCCGGAATCGACCGCGCCAGAGTCAGCCGCCCCGGAGTCAGCGTCGCCAGAATCGGTCGCGCCCGAATCACGCGCGACGGCGGTGTCGCCGACGGTGTCATCGTCACCGCAGGCGACCAGCCCGCTGAGAACAAGGAGGAGAAACAAGAAAACACGCATGGGAACCTCTGCAGTGACTGTCGGAAGGAGCCTGAAGTAAAACCGGCCCGTCCGAAGACGAGCCGGTTCGCGCCAGATGGAACGCTTGAACTAACGCGCGAGCGCGGTCTCAATCTGTGACGAGAGCATGCTGTCACCAAAGTGTTGCGCCCACTCGATCACGTTGCCTTGGCTCATCACCACGGGGTACGAGTTCGGTCGAGCGCCGAGCGCGGTCGCGACCGAGCCGTCGCGGTCGAAGAGAACCGGGACCTCGAGCGAGTAGCGGTCCCGGATGTCCGCGCAGACCTCTTCGGTCGGACGGGAGCCGGAGCTGTCTTGCGAGATGAGAATGAAGCCGTCGACATCGTCGTCCGCGTAGGTGGTCTGAATCGTGTTCGCGCTGCGCGCCGCGAACGAGCGACAGGGCGGGCACCAATCGGCGTAGACGAACACCCACGAGACGTCGCGGTCGCACAACGAGTGGAGCGTGACCGGGTTGCCGTCGCAGTCGTAGGCGGTCGCGTCCGCGGCGACTTCGCCGACCGTGGTGCCGAACGGTCCGCTCGGCGGGCACGACGTGGCGGTCGGGGGCGCGCAGGTCAGCTCTGCGGTGCAGATGTCGCCGTCGCCACAAGCGCACTCACCGCCGCAGCCGTCGTCGCCGCACGTGGAGCCGTCGCAGCTCGGGATGCACTCGCCGGTGTCGGCGCTGTTCGTGTCCGTGCCCACGTTGGTGTCGGCCGCGGTGTTCGTGTCCGTGCCGCCGCTGTCCGACGCGACGTTCGTGTCAGCAGTGCCAGCCGTGTCATCGTCGCCGCACGCGACCAGTGAGCAGACGACCAAGAGAAGAAAGAGAACGCGCATGGAACCTCCGAGGGGTGGGTCGCGAAGGTCTCAGGACCCATCGAGACAAGGTGCAGGTGAGCCGCGTCGGGCTCGCCCTCGCGTACGCGCGAGGAGAACTGTTGTTACACCCAGAGGTGGATTTCGCGCTTGCACGTTTTTGCAGACGAGCGCTCGAGCGAAGCGACCGGTGAATCGCTGCAGGCAAGAGGGCGCGATGAGCCCTTAGAGATGAGCCCCTTAGAAACGATGCGCAGGGTCCACGCCGAAGCCGCGCGCGAAGGTCTCGCGGAGCACGTCTTCGGCCATCTTCGCGTGCGGCGAGAAGCCCCAGATGGCCTCTTGGCTGACGTCGTCGAGGTTCGCGTAGTAGCGCCACACGAAGAACCCGCTGAACCACTCTTCGGGAAGGAAGGCGTAGAACATCGCGTCGAGCGCGCGGGCTTGTTCGCGTTCGCTGATGACGACGTCTTCCATGTCGTCGGGCCAGAGCCACGGCTGGACCGCCGCGTCTTCACGTGTGGTGTACCCGACCTCGACGAACACGACGGGCATCTCGAGGACCTCCGCCAGGTACTTCACCTCGTCGACTCGCCTGCGCGCACCTTCGTAGTACTCCTCGTCGCTCGCGCCGTTGTGATCGGCGAGCGGGTAGAAGGCGTTGATCCCGATGAGGTCGAGCTGGTCCCAGAACAGCACGTCCTCCGCTTCGTCCCAGTTGCTCGAGTAGGTGAGGAGGCCAGGGAAGACGGCGCGCACGTCGCGGATCATCTCGGTCCAAACGCGCCCGAAGCGACCCGACCAGCTCTTGCACTCCACGCCGATCGAGAACGCGTCCACGCCCGCGGCCGCGGCGTCCTTGGCCCAGTTCAAAACGAAGGCGCGGTACGACGCTTGATAAGCGGCCCAGCCCTCGGCTGATCCCGGATCGATCTCGCCGCGCCACCCGGTCGTCTCGACCCAGAGGTGCGGGATGAGCAAGACCTTCATGCCGCGCGCGTGCGCTTGCTCGGTGACGCGCATGATCGCGACGCGGTTGTCTTGGTAGGGCGCCTCGAAGTCCATCAGGATCTCGGTCGACTGAAGATCCCAGATCCGTCCGAAGGGGGTGATCGAGACCCAGTTCACGCCCATCGCCGCGAGGTGGTCGAGGAGCTCGGCGCTGTGCTCGGTGCCGTAGCCGCGGCCCGGTTGCTGAGATGATTCGATGGGGCCAATCGTGATCCCGCGGATGCCTTCTTGATCCGCCGCGCGCCACGCGTTGGGCCCTGGCGGCAACACGTTCCACGCCGAGGCAACGCTGGGGTTGGCGGCGCCGAGCGTGAGGAGCAAGAGCGTCACGATCATCACGAAGGTCCGGCGCATCGCGGGCGGACTCTATCAGCTCGCCCGCTCGAGGGACGCTTGAGTGGTACGTTCGGCCATGCGCAGCGCGTTCTTTCTTTTGCTCTCTCTTTCGAGCGTCGCGAGCGCTCAGGACGTAGCCACGGCGCGCAGGGCCTCGCATGAGGTCGCGGGCTTCACGGCGCTCGGCGAGCAGGTCTCGTTCCGGGGACGAACATGGGGACGCGAGATGCGATCGCTTGAGGCCCCGCGCGTCTCGGTCGAGGCAGCGCGAGCGCGTCATGGGCTTGAGGCGGCTCACGAGGTCGTCGATCGGGTGGCCTTTCCTGGCGATGACGCGCACTTCCCGGTCTACCGGTTCTCGCTTCAGCGCGCTCAGAGCGTCACGCACGTTTATGTCGACGCGAGGAGCGGAGAGCTGCTCTTGCGCGTGCCCGCGGAGGTTCACGCGACCGGCCGCGTTTACGATCCCAACCCGGTCGTCGCCGACGAGATGACCAGCGACGTGGAGCTCCCTCGGCTCACGCGCGATGACCAGCTCACTGGCGAGTACGTAGACGTGTCGAGCTGCCCGGCGACCGGGATGATCTGCGACCCCGTGCGACTCGCTTCGCCCGATGAGTTCGGCGACTACCTCTACGAGCCGCAAGACCCGAGCTACGACGATCCCTTCTCGGAGGTGAACGCCTACTTCCACGCGGACAAGGTCGCGGAGTACTTCCGGCGCGAACATGGCTTTCGCTGGACCTGCTGCGGAGACGCTCCGCCCATCACGCTCATCGCGAACTACACCGAGATCCCAGGCTTCGCGTTTCGCAACGCCTTCTATCGACCCAACGAGTGCAGCCGATCGGTCTGCGGCCTCATCGCGATGGGACAAGGCCTCGAGCGCGACTTCGCCTATGACGGCGACGTCGTCTATCACGAGTTCGTCCACGCGGTGGTCGACGTGCAAGCGGGCCTTCAACAGTTCGACCCCGACCCCTTCCTCGGCCTCAACTACGTGCCGAGCGCGATCAATGAAGGCTACGCGGACTACTTCTCGTCCGCGGTCACCGGTGACCCTGTCCTCGGGGAGTACTTCGGGAGCGCGCCGACGCTCGGCGGAGAGGGCTCAAGTCGTCGGCTCGACAACGACCGGACCTGCGACCGCGATCAATTCGGCGAGAGCCACCGCGACGGGACCATCTGGGCGGGCGCGCTTTGGTCGATCCGTGAAGCGGTGGGAGGTTCAACCGCCGATACCATCGCGTTCAACGCGCTCTCGATGATGCCGAGCTTGCCGACCTTCGATGACGCTGCCTCGCTGCTGATCATGGCGGCTGAGCAGCTCCGTGACGAGGGAGGCGAGGACGCGGTCGAGGTGGTGCGCGCCGAGGTCGAGCGGCGCGCCTTGGTCGGGTGCGAGCCCATCGTCACGCTCGAGAGCGGAGTCGCGGTGACCGCCTACAGCGGCTCCCCTCCGCTCACCGGGAACTTCGGGCGGGGGGTCGCGCCGATCCACTACCGTCTGCCGATCCCAGAAGACGCGACCGCGGTTCGCGTTCGGATCCGTTCGCTGAGCTCCGCGGGCGACTACGTGCTCTTCGTGAAGCGGTTCGAGCGCCCGCTCTTTCGCCTGACGCGCCGGCCGCCGCTGATCGCAGACGAGCAGCACGAGACGCTGAACGAGATCGAGATCGACGACCTCCCGCGCTGCAGTGACCTTTACCTCTCGGTCATTACCCGAGACCTGCTCACGCGAGGCGCGAGTGTCTTTGAGCTGGTCGCGGACGTTGACCTGGGCGGAACCGAAGGGTGCAGTGAGCTGCCCGACGCAGGACTCGCGGACGCTGGAGCGGACGCCGGGGACGCAGGTGACGCGGAGGCCGATGCGGCTGTACTGGACGGATCGACAGACGCCTCGACCGATGGTGGTGGAGGCGCGGTGGACGACGGTTGCTCGTGTCACGCGCCTGGCGGTGACGCGCCCATGAGACCGGCCGGCATCTTTGTACTGGGCTTGCTCGTCCTGATGCGCCGTCGTCGGCGCCGACCATCGACGTCCGCGACCCCGCGCTTTACGTTGTGAGCGTGAAACCTCGCGTCCCTCCCGATAGCGCCCACGTCGTCGTCTACTCGGTCGACTGGTGCCCGTACTGCAGAAACGCGCTCTCGCTCCTTGGGAGCAAAGGCGTGGATGTGCTGAAGGTAGACGTGGACGGGGACCCCAAAACGCGCGCTTGGCTGACCCAGGCCACCGGTCAGTCGACCGTTCCCCAGGTCTTTATTGCGGGTCAGTCGTACGGCGGCTTCACCGACATCGCCTCCATGGAGCGCCGCGGAGAACTCGACCCGCTCTTGGTCGCGCCGAAGAGCTAACTTGGAGCACCGTCAGGTGCAGACGCTCAAGCGCAGCGGAAGATCGCGCAGTCTTGCCACTGCGAGGCTTCCACGCGGCTGCACAGCTCTGACAAGTTGTCATCGACATCCACGAGAACGCCCTCGGTCGCGCGACCGTTCTCGTCGTAGCGACACTCGAAGAGCGCAACCCAGCGACCTTGGCAATCGGCGCGACGGGTAATCTCTTCCCAAGTGAGCCGTTCGCTCGTCTCCGGATCGATGTCGCCGGCGATCTTGGCCCAGATCGCGCTACGAGGTCTTTTTCTGCCTTTTTCGGCTCGCATAATGATTTGTCTACGGGGCAGGGATCGACGAGGTCAACATTGCGACAGACGGTTGTGGTCGTTGTGCGACTGAGGTTTGAGCAAAGCAGCTCAAAGGAGCCTCAGCGTGATGAATGGTCGACATCTCAAAAGACGAAGCAAGCGGAACAAAGAAAGGATCCGGAATGCGTGGCGAGCTGGCAAGGCTTCGCCGACCCTCGTTTAGGGTGATTCTGTCCGATTTTTTGATGAAAATTCCGAAGATGCAGCGGTCATTACAGCCATGACGTAGTTCTCAGGAGAGAGCTCGGCGGGTCTTGGGCAGCGCAGTCGTCGCTCGAGATGCGTCGCGAGTTCGGAAAAGAGCTCCCCTCGGACGCTCGGGGTGAGGTGGTGGCGACGGATCGTGAGGGCCTCCATCGCGCGTCGCTCCTTCTTGTGGACCCGGCGGGCGCAGAGCTTTACCTCGGGTCGCTTCGCGAACGGGAGCGCGGCTCCAGCGGCCAGGAGCGAGGGCGGGGTGGTGGTCTGGCGCCGAACGACGAGGGTCCGGGCCGCCAGGTCGCCGAGTCGTCGCCCAAGCGGATCGAGCAGCGCGACCACGCCACCGACGAGGTACGTGCCAGGGAGCAGGTCGATGACGCGACAGAGGTTCCGCGTGACCGCCTGAGAGAACGTGAGCGGCCGGCCATCCAGCGTGACCACGCGGAGCCCAATCGCGCGCTTTCCGAGGGTCTGCCCTTTGAAGAAAAATTCGCAGAGCGCGCCGTACCACCACTGCACACCAAACGCCGCGACCGTCACGACGGTTGCGGACAGTCCACGCGAGAGCGGCTCCAGAAATTGCGCGATCGTCGTTCCCGTGCCGAGAAGGCCGGCCATCACGACCAGGTCGATGAGCCACGCGATGGCGCGAGACGGCAAGGCCGCGACGTCGAGCTCAAAGCGGACGTTTTCCGGCGTCGCGATCACCAGACGTACGCGGTCGCCTTCCCAGCTCGCCGTGTGCTCTTGACCAGAGCGCTTCACTCGCCGTCCCCGCCGCGACCCGCGAAGAGCAGGTAGCCGTAGAGCGCGCCGCCGGCGACCAGCGCGAACGCCAGCTTGAGGAGGTACGAAATCGTGGGCTCGTGCATTTGGCTGATGGTGCCCTCGATGAGCCCCGCCAAAACGAGGATCGGCATCGCGCCGAGGACCAGCTTGGCGGCGATGGAGCCTTCGTGAACGAGCGCGTCCCGTCGTCGGCGACGCCCCGGGAAGAGGATCCCGCGGCCGAGGATCAGGCCTGCTCCGCCCGCGATGAAGATGGCGGTGAGCTCGGGGATCCCGTGCGGGAGGATCCACGCCCAGAAGAAGAGGCCCTCGCCGTCTTGGTGGTACTGGGCGGCGAGCGCGCCGAGCGGCACGCCGTTCGTGAACAGAAGCGCCGCGCTCCCGACCCCGGCGGTCAGACCCGCCGCGAAGACGAGAAACGTCACCTGGATGTTGTGGGTGAAGAGGAAGCTCGAGAAGCTGGCGGCCGCGTCGCCGTCGTCGAGCCCGCCCGTTTGTTCTTCGCGGGCCACGCGTTCCGCTGGCGACTGCCCTTGATGCTGCTCCGGCATCACGACCGCGCGAGAGCTCGCGTCGAACGTCAGCACCGCGGCGCCGATGCCCGCGCCGACGAAGAACAAGAGCATCGCCATCACGTGTGCGCGCCATTCGCGTCGGTACAAGCGCGGGAAGTCGCGCAACAGAAAGCGGCGCACGCGGTGATGGTCGGTGCGCTGGTGGACGTGTGCGTAGGAACGCGAGACCAGGTCGTTCAAGTGGTCGACGATGGCCGCGTCGACGAGCTCGCGTCGCGCTCTCGTGAGGTCCGTTGAGGCGCGCCGATAGAGGTGACCGAGCTGTCGCGCGTCTTCTAAGCTGAGCGAGCTCGCGCCGCCCTGTTCCGCGCGCTCGATCAGCTCCGCGAGGTCGACCCAGCCGGGGCGACGCTCGCGAATGAAGCGCTGAACGTCAAAGCCCTCCACGTCAGCTCAGAGCGAGACCGCGGTCAGTACGGGGAAGGGCACCACTCGGCGTTCCATCCGAGGCGGGCGATTTGGCGGCTGCTGCGCATGCGCGAGGAGCGGAGCTTGCGCGCCATTCCGGTCGCCCCGCTGCAGTTGTTCGACATTAGCATGATCCCGATCTGCCGCTCGACCTTTGGAGCGAGCAGTGTACGCGTCGCGTTGAGGCGAGCGGTGGGCGCGCCCGCCCGTCGCGCAGAGATGTAGGCGTCCAGCGCGGGCCCGACGCGGCCCTGATCCGCGAGTCGGAAGGCGTTCTCGATGCCCTCGGTCCCCGCCATCGTGACCTCCATGCTCGACGACTGCGACATGCGTGACGTCATGCGTGACGTCATCCGCGAGGTCATCCCGGTCGTCATGGTCGACGGCTCATCCACCATTGTGGTCGGTGTGATGGGGGTGGTCGGGGTCGTCGGGGTGGTGGGCATCGTGGGCGTCGTGCCCACGGGCGTACCCACAGGAGTGGTTCCGACGGGCGTGGTTCCGACGGGCGTGGTTCCGACGGGAGTGGTTCCGACGGGAGTGGTTCCGACGGGAGTGGTTCCGATCGGGCGCTCGATCCCGGTCTGCTGTTGCGCGACGGGTTGTTGCTGCTTTGACCACCACCAGATGCCGCCGCCCGCCAGCGCCATGCCCATGACGAAGAGGACGCCGAGGACACCGATCAGCTTGAGCGCGCCGCCCGATGACGGTTGCTCAAACGCGAGCTGACTGTGACCGCCGCTGACGGCGCCCATTTGCCCGGAGCCATGACCCATCTGCGAGCCGTGCATCTGCGAACCTTGGCCCGGCGCCGGTGTGAAGCCTCCGGACGGAAGCTGACCAAAGCCGGCCGCGGGTGTGTAGTGACTCGACGACTGCTGCGCGTAGTTCTGGACGCTGTTCGACGCGGAATGTGGCGGCGGGGTGTAGGCTGGCATCTTCTGCGACGCCATTTCCTTCGGTGTTCCGATCGCCGGGCGGGGGGTTCCCGTCGCGGGCGAAAGACCCGAGCTCGTCGCCATCGTCCAGGCGTCCTGCGAATCGCTCAGCCCGGTGAACTCCTGCATGAACTCGATCACGCTTCCCTGGCGCATTGACTTGTCCTTCGACAAGGCGCGCGTCACCGCGGTGATCTTCTGTTCGCTGACCTCGGGACCCACCAAGCTTGAGAGCGGATCCGGTTGCGCGGTGAGGTGCTTGGTGGCCCATTCCCATGAGGTGCGGGCCTCGAAAGGCAAACGACCCGCGAGCATCTCGTAGGTCATCACGCCGAGCGAGTAGATGTCCGACCGAAGGTCGAGGGCCTGGCCGCTGAACTGCTCCGGGCTCATGTAGGGCGGCGTCCCGAGGACCATGCCTTGCTTCGTGAGTTTCGGGCCGGAGGTGTCCTCTGCTTCGCTTCGCTTGGCGATACCGAAGTCGAGCACCTTCACGAAGTCGGTCTGCCCGGCGCGGTCCGTGATCAACACGTTCTCGGGCTTGAGATCCCGGTGCACGATGCCGGCTTCGTGCGCTTCGTGGAGCGAGCCGCAGATCTGAATGATGAGCTTGTCGACGCGAGCCGGAGCGAGCGCGCCGCGCTTCAGCGTCTCGGCGAGGTCCTCGCCGTCGATGAGCTCCATGACGATGATCAGGGTGCCGTCTTCGAGCTCTCCGAAATCGAAGAACTGAACGGTGTTGGGGTGACGGAGCCCAATGACCGTCTCGCACTCACGGTGGAAGCGCGCGACGACCTGAGGGTCGCCGCTGAAGTCTTGCCGAAGCGTCTTGATCGCGACGGGACGCGTGGCGGTCCCCATCCGCTGTTCCGCACGGTAAACCTTTCCCATGCCGCCCTCGCCAATGAGGTCCATGACACGGTAGCGCTCAAGGAGAATGCGGCCGATGAGAGGGTCACCCCCTTCGGCGGCTTGTTCGAGCATGGCGCCGCATTTAAGGCAGAACCGTGCCTCGGTCGTGTTCTCATACGAGCAGCGCTGGCAGACGTTCATCTCAGTCCAACTTTCGTCCCGATCCGCGTACCCAGGCGGGCACTGGTTTCCCCCGGAACGTTCGACCGCGAGGATACTCCGGACCTTGGAAACGGCAAGAAGGCAGACGTTTCTCTCGGACAATCGTCATGCGCGATTCCGTCGTCAAGGTTTGGTCCGCGTTGCTCCCTCGAACGGATTGTGAAAACTTCGGCCATGTCTTTCTTCGGGAAAAACTGGCAGCGCCGATGTGGGTGGGCGCTGTCCTGCGTGATGTGGGTTGCATGTGGCGACGACGACACGTCACCCGCCGACACTTCTCCTGACACCGCGTCTGCGGTCGGAGTTCGCGCGATTTTCGATTTGGGCGCGGATCCCATGGATTTCGGACGTATCCCGTTCCCAGACGATCTGTATTTGAGTGATGAAGGTCGGATCGCGTTGGGTGCTTTCCCCTCGGAGGCGCTCGCGCCGTTCCCCGAGTACCAGGAATCCATGCGGGGGTCGCTGGCGCAGCTCGATGGCTTCAGCCCGACCGCGCCCGTGTTCTTTGGTTTCGATGGCTCCCTCGATCCGACCACCTTGCCCACTCAGTCGGACTCTACGTCCGAGACCGCTTCAGTCTTCCTGCTCGATGTCGACCCTGGTTCCCCGACCGCGTTTCAGCGCACGCCCGTGATCGCGGTCTTCGATCCCGCGGAGCAGCGATTAGCGCTCCGGCCGGCAGATGGACACCCGCTCGTCGCGTCGCGTCGCTATGCCGCGGTCGTGACCAACGCGCTCATGGATGCCGATGGAAACCCGGTGCGACCGGCGGAAGGCTTCGCGGCGATTCGTGACGCCTCTGCCCGTCCCGAGGGGACCGAGGGCGAGGCCTACGATCTTTACGAGCCGGTCCTCGCGAGCCTTGCGAGCAATGGCGTCCCACGCCACGTCGTGTCGGCGCTCGCGGTGTTCCGCGTGCAATCGATCGTCGACGACATGGCACAAGCGCGAACCCAAATTTGGGAACGTGACGCGCCGACGGTCGTGATCGACGCGGTGCTCTCGGGAGACGCGCTCGACGCCGCGCTCGGGACCCCTGCCGAAGACGCCCCGGGCCTTGATGTCATGGGCGGCGTCCAGCACAGCAACATCGCGTACTTGATCCACGGCCACTACGCCGCTCCGTCGTTCATCAGCGCGACCGCGCGGACGCATGGACCGTTTGAGCGAGACGAAGAGGGCGCCTTGCGCATCAAGCGCGAAGAGGACGTCCCGTTTACGCTCCTGCTCCCGAGCGGCGAGGGCCCGTTCGATGTTGTCCTTTACCAACACGGCATCACCACGGAACGAAGCGTCGCGCTCGCCGCGGCCGACACGCTCGCCGAAAACGGATACGCGGTCATCGCGCCAGACGCGCCGTTCCACGGCAACCGAGGCAACCGCTTACCCACCGACCGACGGAATCGATTTACCGGGGAAGAGGAGCCCGATGGTTTCGGTGATGGTCGCGGCACCGACATCATCGTCGACTTTGCCGGTCTTCAAGACACCGCTGGAGAGCTGACCGACTTTTCGCCGGTCTACTTCCGCGACGCGATTCGTCAGTCCGCGACCGACCTGATGGTCTGTGTCCGCGTGATCCGCGACGGCGACTTCTCGGGTGTCACCGCGTTCGTCGAAGACCTTGAGGTTCCGCTCTCGGACGCGCCGGTTTCGTTCATCGGTTACTCCTTGGGCGGGATCATCGGCACCTCGTTCACCGCGATGGAGCCGGAGGTCGGTCGCGCGGTGCTTGGGGTCTCGGGCGGGCTTCTGACGCACTTGGTCGCGCAGAGCCCGTCGTTCAACGCGGCGTACCTCCCGCAGCTCCTGCCCTTGCTCGGACGGGATCCTGACGCGATCGACTACCAGGCGCTCCACCCGAGCTTCTATCCCGAGATCGCGTTGTGGCAGACGCTGCTCGACCGCGGCGATTCCGTGAATTTCGGAAACGTGATGAAGAGCCGCGACGTCGATCTCTTGATGATGATGGCGCGCAACGATGAGACGGTGCCGAACGTCAGCACGGAGGGACTCGCGAACGCGATCGGCGTGACGTCGACCAGTGAGACAACATATGTGGAGCTCCCGCGGGCGGAGCTTCCGATCGTCGACAACGTGGACGTCATGGGATCTCCGGTCACCCGTGCGCTCGTGGTGTACGAAAACGCGACCCACGGATTGATGGAGTACCGCGGCGGCACGCGACGCTACGAAGCGCCAGTAGAGCCGCCTTTTGTCAGCGCGGATCCCGCGCCCGTCGCGAACCCGATCGACGCGGCGCTCTCGCAAACGCTGCACTTTTTTGCCTCGGGTGAAGCTCGCGCATTTGAGTGAGACTCGGTCGATCACCTCCAGAACGCGTTGACCGAGTTCGGTCCGCGTCTTATGGTCCGCGCGCTGACAGGCGCTGCCTGATCACGATGTCCCGGAGGTTCCGGGAGAGGGAGAAGAGGATCGATGAAGGGCGAAGTTCGTAACCCCACCACTGTCTGGTTGCTTGCGTTATTCACGTGCGGTTTCTACGGCCTGTACTGGTGGTACATGGCGGGCACGGAGCTTAAGAACTACCTCGGGAAGGATGAGCTCAACCCCACGACGGATCTCATCATCACGCTTCTCTGCGGGTTCTACGCGCTCTACCTCCCGATCAAGTACGGGAAGTACATCCAAGAAGCGCAGATGCGCGCCGGTATGTCCAACGCGCAGGACCAGGGCGTCACCTTCCTTCTCTTCATGTTCCTTTGCAGCTTCGGCTACGCGAAGATGCAGGAAGAGCTCAACAAGATCTGGGAGTCGGGCGGCGGCGCGCCGGCGACGTTCTGATCACTGGTGGGCACTCAGTCCACCACTGCTGGGTCCACGGCTGAGCCTGACGACCACGGCAACGAGACGCCTGGGCCTTTGGGTCCGGGCGTTGCTCGTTCCGTCACGTCCGCGGAGCCGACCGGCTCCCGAACCCAGCGCGTGTTGTTCGCGCTCTTGCCGATCGCGTTCTTGCTTTCGCTCTTGGTCTTCGACATCCCGATTTGTCCGACCAAGCGGCTCCTCGGGTTGCCTTGCCCAGGCTGCGGTCTGACCCGCGCGACCGGTGCGATGATCCACCTCGACCTCGTCACGATGTGGGCGATGCATCCGCTCGCGCCGATCATCACGCCGCTCGTGGGGTGGATGCTCGGGCGGAACGTGCTGGTCTCTCTCGGTCTCCTCGCGCGTGATTCGTTCGACCCGATTCAGAAGGTCCCGCGCTTCGTCTGGGT
The DNA here is from genome assembly GCA_938024995.1 of uncultured bacterium. GTDB lineage: Bacteria > Myxococcota_A > Polyangia > Polyangiales > Houyiibacteriaceae > CALJDU01. Next base: position 26,503 of record CALJDU010000018.1, on the reverse strand, counting down.
GCTCCTGGTCGTCGCGCTTCTCGGTGTCTGGTTCGCGCGCCTCGCCGGGTTCATGGGTGGCCATCCCGATGGCTTCGACTACACGACCGGCTGGATCTTCCGGATCTGCTGTTCTGGCTGAGCCTTCCCTAAACGATTAAACGAAGAGCGCCGCGAGAGACGCGGCGCTTTTCCGGAAACGGCGGGGCAGGCTTAGTCGCGACGACGCACGACGAACGTGTTCATGCGCTCTTCCCGCTCGAACGTGCGGCGGTACTCGTTGGCCGCGCGCTGTGAGGGGAAGGGCCCGACGCGGACGCGGTGGAAGGTGCCGCGTCCATCGATGTCTGCCTCCGTCACAAACGCAGTGTGGCCGCGCTTCTTGAGCGCTTCGGCGAAGACATCGGCTTCCCGTGAGGAGCGGTAGCTGATGACCTGAAGCGTGAACTCTCCGTCCTCGCCCGAGTCCGCCGCGGGTGACTCGTCTGTCGGCAACGGGAGCGCCGCGGCGACCATCGGATCGTGTTCCGCGGCGGCCGCGATCTCCGCGCCTTCGGGGCTCGCGCTCACGGCTGCCGGGAGCACCCGCGCGACGGTCGCGGCGGGATCTTCAACCGCCATCGGCATCGCGAACGCGCTGGGCGGTTCGATCGGCGCGGTGGTGTGGGCCGCGGGGAGCTGAACGTCGAAACCGAGCGCGCGACGCGGAAGGGGGTCGAGGTGATCATGCTCGGCGGCGGCAGCGGCGAGCGCTGCGGCGACCTCCGGTCGTTCATCCACAAGTGTCGCGGGGAAGCTGAGCGCCTGCCGGTCGACCTCGGCCATCGGCGCGGGGGCTGCCGAGGCCGCCGCCGTGACCAGCGCTGCGTTGTCGTCCAACGCGGCGAGCGGATCGCCAGCGTCCTGCGCCTCGGTCGGGCTATCGCCGATCACGACGCCCATCGCGAAAACGAGACTGACCGCAACGATTGCCGCCAACACCACGATCGTGGCCTTCGCGCCACCTTCGCGAGGTCGTTCTTCAAGTTGCTCAAGATCGCGCATGCCCGTGTCCATGGTCTTCCTCCGCTCACAAATACCGAGGGCCTCGAGTTGAGGCGAGAAAGCGGCTTTTGTGATCACCGCCGGCAAAACGCCGGCGATGTCTTGATGTAGGCAATGTGCGCACATGTCGTCAAAAAAACGACAGTGCTTGTTCCCTGGATTTTACGAAGGACGCTCAGAAGGGGACGATGAACCGACTGACCTCGCCTGTGTCGGTTCCAACGCGCTGCCAAATCGCGATTTGGTCACCGCCGGCGCCTCGCAGCCGCGCCACGAACTCTCCGCGGTCGTCGGAGATGACGATCACGCCTTCCGCTTCGTTCTCGTTGAAGACCGAGATGAGCGCACCTTCAATGACGCCACCGCCCTCGATCGTGATGAAGCCGTCGGCATCGGGACTACTGACCAGCGCGGTGGGTGGCGGCAGCGGAATGGTCGGACCGGCGGTCGGCGCGCACCCGATCGTGGGGACAAGCGCCATGAAAAGGACAAGAACGGTCCGACGAAGCATCACCTTCAATGTAGCAACAACCTCGCCAAACGAAATTGCAGAAAAAAATCGCGATATCGCCAACGAAGTTGCCGAAAATCCAGCAGAACTGGGCGAAATTTGCACACTCAAGACACAACGAACGAGTGACCGAAACGCCGGAGTACTCTATAATTCGCGCGCGTGCGCGTGCGCGCGCGTGAGCGACGCCATGATAGCGTCCGCGCCCCGGGGGAAACCCCAAAGGAGCACCAGACTTGGCCAACCCTCAGAAGCAGCCCGTCAACATCGAAGACGAGATGCGTCGGTCGTACCTCGACTACGCGATGAGCGTGATCATCGGGCGCGCGATCCCCGATGTCCGCGACGGCCTCAAGCCCGTCCACCGCCGCATCCTCTACTCGATGCACGAGCAGAAGGTCAGCTACACGCAGAGCTACAAGAAGAGCGCCCGCATCGTCGGCGACGTCCTCGGCAAGTACCACCCTCACGGCGACAACGCGGTCTACGACGCGCTCGTGCGGATGGCCCAGGACTTCTCGATGCGGATGCCGCTGGTCGACGGCCAGGGCAACTTCGGCTCGGTCGACGGCGACCCTCCCGCCGCGATGCGTTACACCGAGGTCCGGATGGCGCGCATGGCGTCGGAGCTCCTCGCCGACATCGAAAAGAAGACGGTCGACTTCGGTCCGAACTTCGATGACTCCGAGTACGAGCCGCTCGTGCTTCCGAGCCGTGTCCCCAACCTTTTGGTCAATGGCTCTGGCGGCATCGCGGTCGGCATGGCGACCAACATCCCGCCGCACAACCTCGCCGAGATCATCGACGCGACGGTCCGCATCATCGAGAACCCCGACATCACGCTCCTGGAGCTGATGACGGACGATCCGGAGAACGGTCGACTCGGCGTGAAGGGCCCAGACTTCCCGACCGCCGGGTTCATCTACGGAACCGCCGGGATCCACTCCGCGTACTCGACCGGCCGCGGCAAGATCATCATGCGCGCCCGCGCCACCATCGAACCGATGGGCGGCAAATCGCAGCGCGAGCACATCATCGTCACCGAGCTCCCATATCAGGTGAACAAGGCGGACCTGCTCAAAAAGATCGCCGACCTGGTTCGCGAGAAGAAGATCGAAGGCATCAGCGATCTCCGCGATGAGTCAGACCGCACCGGAATGCGGATGGTCATCGAGCTGAAGCGTGACGCGCACGGTGAGATCATCCTCAACAAGCTCTACCGGATGACCTCGCTCCAGACGACGTTCGGCTTCAACTGTCTGGCGATCGTTGGGCAGCGCCCGAAGACGCTCGCGCTCAAAGAAACGCTCGAGCACTTTATCGCGCACCGCCGCGAAGTGGTCACGCGACGCACCCGCTACGAGCTTCAGCGCGCGCTCGACCAACGGCACCTCGTCGAGGGCCTCGGGATGGCGGTCACGGACATCGACCGCGTCGTGAAGACCATCCGCGACTCGCGGGACCCGGTCGAAGCGAAGGCCGCGTTGATGAAGCTCCCGCTCGCCGGGCTGGAAGAGTTCGTCAAGCGCGCGGGTCGTCCCGAGGACGAGATCGCGGAAGCAAAAGCGAAGGGCGACTACTTCCTGAGCGAGCGTCAGGCGAAGGCCATCCTTGAGATGCGTCTCTCCCGTCTCACCGGCCTTGAGCGCGAGAAGCTGGCGGTCGAGTATGGCGAGCTGAGCACCTTGATCGCGAAGCTCCGGTTCATTCTCGGAAACGAGACCGAGCTCTTCCGCGTCATCAAAGAAGAGCTCTCCGAGATCCGGACCCGCTACGCCGACGAGCGACGCACCGAGATCGTCGAGAACGAGGCCGAGATCTCGATCGAAGATCTGGTTCCGGACGAAGAGGTCATCGTCACCGTCAGCAACGGCGGTTACATCAAGCGCGTTCCGCTCAGCGAGTATCGTGCACAAGGTCGTGGCGGAAAGGGCTCCCGCGCGATGGACATGCGCGGCGAGGACTTCGCGCGCTGGGTCTTCAACGTCAACGCGCACGCGCACCTCCTCTTCTTAACCGAGAAGGGCAAGGGGTTCTTGAAGCGCGTGTACCAGATCCCGCAAAAGGGTCGGGCCGCCTCCGGACGCGCGGTCGTGAACTTCGTTGGGATGGCCGAAGAGGACAGCCTCGCCGCCATCGTGCCGATTCGAGAGTTCGTCGAGGACGGTTTCTTGATGACGTGCACGCGCCGCGGTCGCATCAAGCGCACCAAGTTGAGCGCTTACGCGAACATCCGGCAGACCGGGATCATCGCGGTCGCGATCGAAGACGGCGACGAGCTGCTCACCGCCAAGGTCGCGGGCGAGGGTGAGTCGATCATCATCGGCACCGCGAAGGGTCAGAGCATCCACTTCCCGCTCACCGACGTTCGACCGATGGGTCGAGACTCACGCGGCGTGAAAGGCGTGGAGCTGCGCGAAGGTGACAAGGTCGTCGGCATGGATGTGGTCACCCACTTGGAAGATCAACAGGTGCTCACGGTCAGCGCGAACGGCTACGGAAAGCGCACCCCGATTCAGGTCTTGAACGAGGCAGGTGAGCTCGAGAGCGACAAGAGCTTCAAGCTCCAAAAGCGAGGCGGCAAGGGCATCATCGCGATGCAGACCACCGAGCGGAACGGCGAGCTCGTCGCGCTACGTCTCGTCACCCCCGAGCAAGGTCTCATGGTCATCACCGACGGTGGCCAGGCCATCCGAACCCGTGTCGACGAGATCAGCATCATCGGCCGCAACACTCAGGGCGTCATCGTGATCCGCCTCAAGGACGGTGAGCGCGTCGTGGATGTTGAGCCGCTGACCGAAGAGGAGCGGCCCTCGCTCATGCCTTCGGAAGACGGTGAGGCAGCAGAAGGGGCGACCACGGAGGGGGCTTTGTCGGATGAAGCAGCCGATGCGAGTCAGCCCAAAGGCGACGTCGGGACTACTGAAGAAGAGTGACGTGGACCACGGAACTCGCTGATTTCGACGGCTTCCGTGCAAGTCGAGTCGAAAGGTTGCTGCGAGGGCCCGTGATTTCGTTGTAGCTTTCCGTTGAGTGAGTGATTCGACGGTACTTGGAATTGACCTCGGCACGACCAACTCGGTCGTCGCGGTCGCGGATGGTGGAGACGTTCGGGTGTTGGAGGACGGTGACAGTCCTCTGATCCCATCCGTCGTCTCGTTCCACCCGAATGGCGAGGTCCTCGTTGGCAACGTCGCCCGCGATCGGCGAATGGTTGACGCGAAGAACACGGTCTTCTCCGTGAAGCGTTTGATCGGCCGGCCCTTCGACGCGCCCGAGGTCGCCCGCGCGCAGCAGCGGCTCCCGTTCGAGCTTCAGCCTGGACCCACCAACGGTGTCCAGGTCGTGGCGCGCGACGAGACGTATACGCTGAGCGAGATCAGCGCGTTCGTGCTTCGAAAAGTACGCGCGGTCGCCGAGGCGGAGCTCAAGCGTCCCTGTACACGCGCCGTCGTGACGGTTCCCGCGAACTTCAACGAGCTCCAGCGCAGCGCGACGAAAGCTGCGGGTCGGGTCGCGGGCCTGGAGGTCCTGCGGATCTTGAACGAGCCAACGGCCGCGGCGCTCGCGTACGGTTACGGAAACGCGAAGCGAGAACGCGTCGCGATCTACGACTTCGGCGGCGGCACCTTCGACATCACGATCCTTGAGCTCGCGGGCGAGGTCTTCGAGGTCCTCGCGACCGCCGGCGATACGTTCCTGGGCGGAGATGACATCGACACGCTCGTCGCGTCGCAAATGGCGAAGGCGTTCCTCAAGCATCACCAGTACGACGCGAAGGATGACGTCGAGTCTTACGAACGTCTGCGCGCCGCGGCGGAGTGGGCCAAGTGCCAGCTCAGCGCGAAGGAGTCGGTCCAGCTTCGAATCGAAGAGCTCGGCTATGGCGCGGATGGCGCGTCGCTCGATCTCACATTCGCGTTGACGCGGTCGACGCTGGAGAAGATGACGCGGCCGTTGATTCAGAAGACGCTCGACGTCTGCGAAGAGTCGATGAAGATCGCCGGCGTGAAGGTGTCTGAGCTCGACAAGGTCATCTTGGTCGGCGGCTCGACCCGAATGCCGCTGGTCCGCACGATGGTCTCGTCCTACTTCGGTCAGAAGCCGCTGAGCGACATCGACCCCGATCTCGTGGTCGCGAAGGGCGCCGCGATTCAGGCGCGGTCGTTGGCCACGGCCCGCGCGCCCACCTCGCTCGGTCGCGTCCCGCTTAAGAAGAAAGCGGCGATCAGCGTCTCGCCCAAGAAGCAAGCGATCGCGGAGGAGTCAGACGGTCTCCGACCGGTCGACGATGACGACGACTACTTTGAGCCGACGGACGGGAACGCGAAGGCGCTGCTCGGGCTCCTCGCCGATCGGGAAGATGAGCACACTGTCGCTGGGGCGTCTCCCTATGACGGCCCGACCACGGGTCGGCGGAGCGCGATTTCCGAGCAGGCGATGCTCGCGGTGAGCGCGATGGATCTGCCGTCGCCTATGGATATGGAGGCCGCGGATCCAGCGGAGACCAACGTGGTCGAACCGCCTGCTGCGCTGCCGCCCATTCCGCCGCGCAGCAGCGTGCCGCCGCCACCTCCGCCGCAGCCAGCGCGGGCCGCGGCCCCACCTCCGCTTCCACCGATCCCCGGCACCCCCGCGATCCCGGTCGACAGCGCTCCGCCGCTCTCCAGCCTGGTCGGCGCGAAGAGCGCGAAGAGCCCGAGCCCGAACCTCGCGAGCACATTGCAGGGCGGTTTCACCGTCGACCAGCTCCCCGGACTGCCGTCTGCGCCGCCGGCCGCTCCCGCTGCACCGCCGCCGCTCCCGCCAGGACCCGCAGCCACACCGGACTTCGGAGATCCCCCCCCGCCCCCGGGTCCTCGATCGGCGCCGCCGACCATTGGACAGGTCGCACCGGGAGGCGCCGCGTTCGCCGCCTCGATGGGCAACGCGCTTGAGGCGCTCGGCGTCGCGCCGGAGGGGCGTCCGCCGTTGCTGCTCGACGTGACCCCGCTCTCGCTCGGCGTGGAGACCGTCGACGGGTACTGCGAGTCGATCATTGATCGCAACTCGTCGATCCCGATCGAGCAGAGCCGCGTCTTCACGACGGGTCGCGATGAGCAACAGAGCGTCATCGTTCAGATCTGCCAAGGCGAGTCGCGCCGCATCGGCGAGAACCAGATGCTCGGCGAGCTTCAGCTGGATGAGCTTCGGTCCGCGGCCCGCGGCGAGGTAAAGATCAACGTCACGTTCGTGATCGACGCAGACGGAACGTTGGCTGTCAGCGCGAAGGACCTCGAGACGGGTCGTCAGCAAGCGATCCAGATCAAGCTCATCGGCGAGGTACCGGCGTCGCAGCTCCCTCAAATGGAGCAGCGCACGGAAGCGATGTTCGCGGGCTAGCAGGCTGCTGAAAAACTCGCACGTAGTTCGGATTGGATCTTCCCACTGTGTTCGTGGGAAAATCGAACGCGATGTCTGAGCTCGACGCCAAGAACTACTACGAGCTGCTCGGGGTGGATAAGCGCGCTTCGCGGGATGAGATCCGCGCCGCGTATCATACCTTCGCGCTTCAGTACCATCCTGACAACCACGCGACGTCCGCGCCGTACAAGATCAAGAAGGCGACGCAGATCTTTCGGCGCGGGGCAGAGGGCTACAAGGTCTTGATGGACGCCTCGATGCGTCGTCGCTACGACAAGGGCCTGCTGCGCGGACAGCTCCGCTTCACGAGCAGCGACGGAGTTAGCGGGTTGTCGGAACGAAAGACCGCGGTCCCGCAACACGAGATCAAGCACTCAGAAGCGCGGAAGTATTACGAGCAGGGGACCGACGCGATGAAGCGTGAGGACTTCGCAAACGCGAAGCTCTTCTTGAGCATCGCGCTGCGCCACGCACCCAAGGAGCGCTTGATTCGAAAAGCGATTCTTCAGCTTGAGCGAGCCGAGAAGGCCAAGAAGCGCAGCACCCCGCCGCACTCGTAGAGCGGGCGGCTACAACGTTCTCTTGCCAAGAACACCGGACTCGCCTGCGTTCCGCGCTATGGTGCGCGCATGACGGGTGCGCCAACGGCACGTCGCGCCGCGGTGACGCGGGGCACGAAAGAGACGCAGATCGAGGTCTCCGTGAACCTCGACGGAACGGGTCAGTACGATGTCGAGACGCCCATCGGGTTCCTCTCGCACATGGTCGAGCAGCTCGCGCGTCACGGGATGTTCGATCTCATGGTCCGCGCGAAGGGCGACGTGCACATCGATGGTCACCACACGACCGAGGACCTCGCCATCGCCCTTGGGCGCGCGTTCCGGGACGCCCTCGGCGATAAGCTGGGCATTCGTCGCTACGGGTCCGCGACTCTTCCCATGGACGAGGCCTGTGTTACCTGCGCGCTCGATCTCTCCGGGCGAACGTTCTTCGCGTATCGCGTGCCGATGCCCAAGGCAAAGGTCGGGACGTTTGACACGGAGCTCGCAGAGGTCTTCTTTGAGGGCTTCGCGCGAGGAGCGCAGTGCAACCTTCATCTTCAGCTGCACGCTGGCGACAACCTCCACCACATCATTGAGATCTCGTTCAAAGCGCTCGCTCGCGCGCTGCGAGAGGCTTGCGAGATTGACCCACGCGCGAGGGGAACGTTGGTCTCGACCAAGGGCACCCTCGACGGCAACTAGATGACCAAGGGCGCTCCAAGGGTCACCATCGTCGACCTCGGGCTCGGCAACTTGACGAGCGTCGCGCGCGCAGTGACCCGCGCGGATGGCGAGCCGCTCATTTCCTCAGACCCCGAAGTCGTGCTGCGCTCGGACCGCGTCATCGTTCCCGGGCAGGGCGCGTTCCACGCCATCGCGAGCGCGGTCTCGACGCCGCTTGGGGACGCGATCAAAGAGTCGATCGGCAGCGGTGCTCCCTTCCTCGGGATCTGTCTCGGGATGCAGGCGCTCTTCCGGCGTAGTGAAGAGTCAGAGGGTGACGGTCTGGGTCTGTTCGCGGGAGACGTGAAGCGCTTCGACACTCCCCGCGGGGAGGGCGGAGAGCCGCTCAAGGTTCCGCACATGGGATGGAACCAGGTCCGCGGGAGCAGCCTCACCGAGGACGGCGCTTGGTACTACTTCGTTCACAGCTACGTGTGCGTCCCTGAGGATCCACGCGACGTCGCGGGCACCGCGGACTATGGCGGGGCGTTCTGCGCGGCGGTCGCGCGCGACAACGTATACGCCTGCCAGTTTCATCCGGAGAAGAGCCACCGCGCCGGCGAGGCCTTGATTCGCCGCTTTCTTTTCCGTGATCCCCCGTTTACCTGAGTAAGCGCTCGACCCACAAAGGACACATGATGGAGCTGATCCCGGCGATTGATCTTCTCGGCGGACGCGTCGTGCGGCTGCACCAAGGCGACTACGACGCCGTGACCGCGTACAGCGATGACCCCGTCGCGGTCGCGGAGGGCTTCGCGGCGGCGGGGGCGAAGCGTCTTCACGTCGTGGACCTCGACGGCGCGCGGAGCGGGAGCCCCGGTCACCTCGACGTGATCACGGAGATCCTCAAGCGCGCGGCGCTCAAGGTGCAGGTCGGCGGCGGGGTGCGGACGCGTGAGTCGGCGGAGCGCTGGCTCGACGCCGGAGCGGCCCGGGTGGTCTTCGGCACCGCCGCGATCAAGACGCCAGACCTGCCGCGGTCGTTCTCGGCCGCCCATCCGGGGGCCTCTGTGATCGCGATTGATGCGCGCGACGGCTTTGTCGCGGTCGAGGGCTGGATCGAGATGAGCGAGGTGACGGCAGAAGCGCTCGCGTCCGAGGTGGACAAGTGGGGCGTCGGTGCGGTGCTCTTCACGAATATCGAGCGCGACGGAACGCGCGCCGGGCCGGACGTCGCGGGAACGGCAGCGCTTCAGAAAGGGATCACGTGTGACGTGATCGCGTCCGGAGGGATCGGGAGCCTCGCGCATCTTGAGGCCCTCGCGCGCGCTAATGTTCGGTCGGCGGTTTGTGGTCGCGCGCTTTACTCTGGCGCGTTCACCTACGCGGAAGCGGTCGCGACCCTCGCCGAGGTGAATTGATGCTCGCGAAACGCATCATTCCTTGTCTCGACGTCAAAGATGGCCGCGTGGTGAAAGGGATCCAGTTCGTGGGGCTGCGCGACGCGGGAGATCCCGTGGAGCAGGCGCGGCGTTACTCGGATGGTGGCGCCGACGAGATCACTTTCCTCGACATCACCGCGAGCTCGGACGGTCGCCGCAGCATTTTCGACGTGGTGGAGCGCACCGCGCGTGAGGTCGCGGTACCGCTGACCGTGGGTGGCGGGGTGCGAACCGTGGCCGACGTGCGCGATATGTTGTCGGCCGGCGCGGACAAGGTCGCGATTAACTCGGCGGCCATCGCGAACCCGGAGCTCATCGCGGAGGCGAGCGCGGCGTATGGCGCGCAGGCCATCGTGGTCGCGGTCGACGCGAAAAAGGTCGGGGCGCACTACGAGGTCTTCACGCATGGAGGCCGACGCGCGACCGGATTACACGTGATCCCTTGGACCCAAAAAATGGCGTCGCTCGGGGCCGGTGAGTTACTCCTGACCAGTATGGATCGAGACGGGACACGAGACGGTTTTGAGCTCGCGCTAACGCGCGCGGTTTCGGACGCGGTCGAGGTTCCTGTGATCGCGTCCGGCGGGGTCGGCAGCCCCGCGCACATCCTCGCGGGTTTTCGGGAAGGGCGCGCCAGCGCTGCTCTCGCCGCTTCGATCTTTCACGACGGAGATCACTCCATTGCTGACGTCAAAGACTTCCTCTCCCGGCACGGTGTCCGCGTACGACCCGCAGAACGATCCTCAGGCCAAGGTGTACCGCCCGATGAGTGAGCTCCTCGGGCTGAAGGTCTCCGAGCTCGTGGACGGCCTCCGCGAGCGCGCGGTCCGAATGCCTTTCGAGATCGGCGCCTTCATCGCGCTCGAGACGACCGAAGCGCTGCTTGAGCGACCGTCTACGATCACGCCGGACGACGTGCGCCTCGAAGACGACGGGTCGATCTTGATCTTCGCTCCGTCGCGCACCGCGTCGCCCGATGAGGCGTGTCAGTCCGTCGTGAGTCTGCTCGCGCGCTTGTTGGTCGCTTCCGGAGCGGGCGTCCCGCCAATGATGCTCCGCCTCGTGGAGCGCGGACCAAGCGACGGTTCCTGGGACCTGACCCGGCTGCGCGATGAGCTCGAGGCATCGCTGGTCCCGCTCAACCGCGGCGCCGCCCGACGCGTCCTCGCCCGGCTCCTTCGCGAGGTCTCACGAGAGCGTCGCGCCCCGCGCACGGAGGCCTCGGTCGTGGCGATGGATCTGGATCTTGATCTGGATGCGCTGCTAGACGGTCGCCGCGCTCCGCCCGCGATCCCGCCGCAGGCTCCGACGCAAAAGTGGAGCGCGCTCGACGCAGACGCCGCCGCGTCGCGACTTCGCCCCGCCACCACCGATGAGGACCGCGAGCTCGACGCCTTGCTCGGCCTTGACGTCGAGCCAGAGCCCGTCGCGCGAGACAACGGTGAGCGAGTGCTCCTGCGCGCCCCGAGTATGGACGGTCTCGACGAGCGTCCGCTCCGTCGCGAAGCGAAGAAGCAACGCAATCCCGTCCTGCTTTATCTCGTGGTCTTCCTGACCGTGTTCGCGCTCGCGGTCGTGGTCCTCCGCCCGGATCTCATCGAGACCGCGCGGGCTCGGTTCGCGCCGACCGCGGCGGAACCAGCAATGACCGAGACCGAGTCTTCGCTTTCTGAGATCTCGACCGTGGTGACGCCTCCCTCGCGTCCCGAAACGCCAGCGCAGACGAGCCGCGGTGATCTCTTGGTCCGCGTGTCTGAGCCCCGCGCGCAGGTTCTCCTCGCGGTGGGTCGAGGCCCCGCGGTGGTCGAAGATCTCCCGACCGGTGTCGCGTATGAGTTCGTCGTCATTCCCGACGGTGGAGAGTCGACCCGCGCGGTCGTGCCGGCGACGGTGAACTGGCAGCCCGGCGGCGAGCTGGTTTTTCATGAGCTCCGCATGCGCGCCGGCGACGCCCAGATGGAGTTCTCCGACCTCGCTCTGGGTGAGAGCTTGCTCCGCGCGGAGACGATGGGCGCGGCGACCGATCGCCTTGGGCGCATTCGCGTCGTCACCGAGCCCGCGAACGCCAAGGTCTACCTCTTGGTCGGCTTCTCGCCGAACGTCCGCATCCGTGATCTCCCGGTCGACCGTGAGCACGAGCTCCTCGTCTACCATGATGGCCACCCGCTTCGGCGGATCGTGGTCCCGACCGACGCCTGGACCGTCTCGGGTTCTCGCCCGGTCGCCGAGATCGCGGTCAACCTTCAGTAGGTGAACATTGTCGCGCGGCGGGGCAGCGATTTGCTAGCGTGCGCGAGCCATGCCGGCTGATCTCGACTTCGCCACCACCTGCGCGCTCGGCGCCGTGCAAGGCCTCACGGAGTTTCTCCCGGTCAGCAGCAGCGGCCACGTCGCGATGGGCGCGATGCTCTTCGGTGTCTCCGAGGAGACCCCGCTCTCCCTCGTCATCGTTCTGCATCTCGGCACGTTCCTCGCGACGGTCTTCGCTTTGCGCGGGGACATCATCCCGCTCGCGCGGGACACGCTCTCGGGTCTTCGCGATCCCAAAGCGTTCCTCGGTACCGAGTCGGGGCGCGTGGTCACCGCGGTCGTGCTCGGGACCCTCCCCACGATCGTCATTGGGCTTGGGCTGAAAGACCACGTCGAGCCTTGGTCTCGGGTGGGCTGGATCATCGGCGCGTGTCTTCTCGGCTCCGCGGTGACCGTCATCTCAACGCGCTTCGCCACGCCCGCGGAAGGCGACGACGCGCAGGCCATTCCCACGATCCGTCTCGCGCTCTTGGTGGGCGTCGCGCAGGGGCTCGCGGTGCTCCCAGGGCTGAGCCGCAGCGGTTCCACGATCGCCGCCGCGATGCTTCTGGGATTGAGCGGACCGGGCGCGTTTCGTTTCTCGTTTCTCCTCTCGCTCCCCGCGATCGCAGGCGCGGTCATCTTGGAGCTGGGCGACCCGGACGTCTTTCGCTCGATCGCGCCGTCTGTTTGGGTCGGGGGCGCGGTCGCGTTTGTGGTCGGTCTCGTATGTCTCGAGCTCTTGCGAGGCTTGGTGACGCGCGGACGCTTTTTCGTTTTCGCGTTCTACCTGGTCCCGGCGGGGCTCGGCATGATCGCGTGGGATCTGCTCTCGTGAATACACGGATCGGAGAGCGCAACACAGAGTCGCGGCGACCGTGGCGACGCGCAGCAAAGAGCAGGAGAGCGCATGAGTAACTGGGCGATCATCATGGCCGGCGGAGTCGGTTCGCGTTTCTGGCCCGCGTCGCGAAGAGCGCGACCGAAGCAGCTCCTGCCGCTGGCCGGCGGGACGACCTCGCTCTTGGCGTCGACGGTCTCGCGGATCGCGGACCTTGTGCCCCCAGAGCGCATCATCATCGTTACTGGCGAGTCCCTCGCGGACGCGACCGCGGCGGCGGTCCCGAACGTGCCACGGGAGAACATCCTCGCGGAGCCGACCGGGCGGAACACCGCCCCGTGCGTCGGATGGGGCGCAGCGTTCGCGGCGCGAAAGGATCCCGAGGCCACGCTCATGGTCCTCCCTGCAGATCACCACATCGGCGATGTCCCGGCGTACCTGCACACGCTCGGGGTCGGGCTGGCCGCTGCGGCAGAGGGAGACCTGGTCACCGTTGGTCTCGCGCCGACGCGTCCAGAGACCGGCTACGGTTACATCGAGCTCGGCGACGCGCTCGACGGCGAAGCTTCTGGCGCCGCGGAGATCAACCGCGTCTATCGATCGAAGCGTTTCGTGGAGAAGCCTGACCGCGCGCGAGCCGAGGAGTTCCTCGCGGCGGGTCGCTTCCTCTGGAACAGCGGAATGTTCTTCTTCCGCGCGAGCGCGGTGCTCTCGACCATCGCCGATCATCTGCCGGAGCTCTCGACGCAGCTGAAGCGATACGATGAAGCCGCCGCGCGGGGACAAGAAGCCGAGCTCGTGAAGGCGACGTACGGACAGCTCCCGTCCATCAGCGTCGATCACGGCATCATGGAGAAGGCGGTGCGGGTCTTAGTGGTTCCGGGGTCGTTCGGCTGGTCTGACCTGGGCAGCTTCACGACCGCGTGGGAGCTCGCGGACAAGGACGCCGAGGGGAACGCGGTGCCCGCAGAGGCGGTCTTAGTTGACGCGAACGGGTGCTACGCCAGCTCGCGCGAGGGAAAAGTCGTCGCCATGATCGGGGTCAAGGACCTGGTCGTGGTCGACACCGAAGACGCGCTCTTGATCGTCCCGCGCGACCAAGCCCAGCGCGTTCGAGAGGTGGTCGCGGCGCTGAAAGAGCGCGGGGACCCGCGGCTCTAAGCGCCCGATCCACGCACCTTCTTTCCGGCGTCGCGCGCACCTGATAACAAGGCGGCATGAACCCGCATACCTTTCGGCAGTACGATATCCGCGGGGTCGCGGATCGCGATTTTGATGACGCCTTTGTTCGCTCGCTGGGCCGCGCCTTCGGCACGTTTCAGATGCGGCTGGGCAACACCAAGCTCGCCATCGGTCGCGACTGTCGGCTGAGCTCCCCCCGCCTTCACCACGAGCTGGTGGCGGGTATCGTCGAGACCGGCGCGACCGTCCTGGACATCGGGGTCGTGCCGACGCCGCTGATGTACTTCGCGGTCCATCATCTCGAACTCGCGGGCGGCATCCAGATCACGGGCAGCCACAACCCGCCGCAAGACAACGGCTTCAAGATGATGAAGGGCCACGGGTCACTTTACGGCGGGGACATCATCGCGATCCGTGAGCTGATCGAGCGCGAAGACTTTGACCTGAAGAGCGGCGGCTCGGTCACGGAGCGCGACATCCTGCCCGCGTACGTCGGGTTCATCCGTGGAAACATCAGCCTCGCCCGAACCGACCTCCGCTTCGCGATCGACGCGGGCAATGGCGCCTCGGGTCCGACCGCGGTGGCGGCGATGCGCGCGGTCGGGTTGGCGCCGGTCGAGCTCCTCTGCGAGATGGACGGCACCTTCCCGATTCATCATCCCGATCCCACCGACCCGCACACCCTGGAGCTGCTGAAGCGGAGGGTCGCAGAGGAGCGCTTGGACTTTGGCGTGGCGTTCGATGGTGACGGTGACCGCATCGGCGTGATCGACGCTCGGGGCGAGATCATCTGGGGCGACAAGCTCATGGTGCTCCTGTCACGCGCGCTGCTTCGGGACCACCCCGGGGCCGCCGTCATCGGCGAGGTGAAGTGCAGCCAGACGCTCTACGACGACATCGCCAAGCACGGCGGCGAGCCGATCTTGTGGAAGACCGGCCACTCGTTGATCAAAGCGAAGATGAAAGAACGCGGCGCGCTCCTCGCTGGTGAGATGAGCGGGCACATCTTCTTCGGGGACCGCTTCTTTGGTTTCGACGACGCGGTCTACGCCGCGCTTCGGCTCTGCGAGATTTTGGCCGCGACCGACGTTCCGCTGCACGAGCTGATCTCTGATGTTCCCGTTACCCACAGTACGCCGGAGCTACGCGTGGAGTGCCCGGATGATGAGAAGTTCGGCGTCGTCGCCAAGGTGCTCGAGAAGTACCGCGCGACTCATGAGGTGGTGGACATCGACGGCGCGCGCATTCTCTTTGACGGAGGTTGGGGCTTGGTCCGCGCGTCCAACACGCAGCCCGTTCTCGTGCTGCGCTTTGAGGCCAACGACGCCGACACGCTCAACACGATCCGCGCGGACGTCGAGGCGTCGGTCACCGCCGCGCGCGCGTGAAGATCCGCGCGCTGGTATTGGTCCTCGCGCTGGCCGGGTGCGGCTCGAGCCACGACGCCGATGTTGGCATGGCGTTCGACACCACTGGGTTCGACACCGCGCCGGTCCCGCTCTTTGAGGAGTGCGCGACGGACTTCGCGGTGCTGACGGTGGGCGAGGAACCGGGCTGCCAGTCGGTCCCGATTCAGAACGTGGGGTCGGGCTTCTGCAACGGCTTCGGCACCCGTCCGATGTGGGACGGCGTGAGCGCGTTGCTCGTCAACCCGACCGAGCGTACCTGGGCGTACTACCTCGAGAGCGCGGAGGAGGAGACGTTCCGCCGCGGCTCGATCTTGGGTGACGTGATCGACGGACGCGGGTGCGGGATCTGCGACACGGTCGAGGAAGGACCGGCGATCGGATCCGGCGGGAACATCTCGGTCAGCACGTACCGACTCGTCTTTGACGCGGTCGTCGCGGAGGGAGAGACTCCGCTGGTCCTCCACGTGTGCTCGCCGGAAGACCTCCGGCCTGATCTCGTCTACTCGCGATAGGGACGAGCGGGCGACTAACGCAAGCTGGCTTCGATGGAGACCGGCTCCTGCCAGCTCACGTTTCGTGACAGTCGCGGCGCCGGCTCAAGCACGGACAAGAGGGACTGCGAGACGCACGGCTCGAAGCCTTCTTGCTCCAGACCGTTCTGGTTCAGCTCGATGGTCCCGACGTAGACGTCGTAGTCGCCCATGTCGCGGAGCCGGGTCCGGAAGCTAAGGACGAGTGACGCGCTTTCCTGACGTTCGTGGCGAAGCTCCCACGCCTGAATGAAGCAGTCGGCGATCGCTCGGACCGCGTCTTCGCTCTCGAGTCGCTCGATCACTTGGCGATATCCACCGACGTCGCGGTCGGGCACGCCGAGCTCGATCTCCACGGCGTCCACGGTGGGTCGTGAGGGTTGATCCGTGAAGAAGGCATCGGGAGACTCCGGCGCGTCGAACGAGGCGAGCGCGAGACCGTCGTAGCGGAGCTTCGAGAGCCCCTCGAGCACCTCGCGACGAAGGGGGTCTCCGGGGAGCGAGTTGCGGAAGCAGCGATCGGCGAAACTCGCGGCACGTTCGCGCGCGTCGTCTCCTTCAACATTGCGCATCGCGTTCCGGGCCGCGCCACACGCGACGTCCGGCGGGATCGGGATGTCGCTGGCCTCGTACACGGCGAAGGCGGCCTCATATGACCGAAAGGCACCATTGGGATCACCCGCGGTCGCCTGCGCGAGGGCGGCGGCGACCATCACTTCGGCGTGCACGCTCGTTTTCCGGAAGCGGCACGTACCGTCCACGCAGACCTGTTCGGCGCCGCAGTCCGATCGTCCGCCGCAGGTTCCGCCCGCTGGAGTGTGCGCTCGCGCAGGTGCGTCTTGGGCCCGCGCCTCGGTGTTCGCGCCCGTCGAGGAGCCTGACGCCGCCAGCTCGCAGCCACAGAAAAGGAGCGACGTGACGAGCAAGAGCGCGTGACCTCTCATAAGCAGCGAGACTGCCAAAGGGGCGTCACCCGGGTCAACGCCGGAAAACAGGCGACGCGCTCGTTCTTTGGTACCCTTCGGCGGCGTGCGCGACACCGTTCAGGCAGCCCGCGTAGGGCTCATGGTCGTCCTTGGTGTAGCAGCCATTTTCGGCCTCTATCGATACGTCGAGGAGTCTTCCTCTGGCGGAGACGTGGGCTATGAGGTTCACGCGCTTTTCGAGGACGCCCAGGGTCTCATCCCGAAGTCGCGGGTCGTGGTCGCGGGCATTCCGATCGGCCGCATCGAGGACATTCGACTCGAGGGCAACCTCGCGCGCGTCACGATGTCGATCGAGGACGGGGTCACCCTTTACCGGGACGCCTCGGTGACCATGCGATCGGTGTCACTCCTGGGGGAGAAGACGCTCGTCGTGAGCCCAGGGTCGGTCACGCAACCGGAGCTCGAGAGCGGAGGGCGATTGCAGGTCGAGGCGAGCAATCCGTCTCCGCAGGACGTCCTCGCGAGCGTGAACGAGATCGCGCAGTCCGTGCGGGCGGTCAGCCAACAGCTCGAGCGCTCATTCGGCACGGATGTCGCCGGGCAGCGGATGGAATCCGCGCTTCAGAACTTGAGCGAGGCCCTCGCGGGCGTGAACCGCACGATTCAGACGAACGAAGCGGTCGTCGCGCGCACCTTGCAGAACATCGAGGGCGTGACGGAGGCGGGCGGACCGCGGCTCGTGCGGATCCTCGACAACGTCGAGCGGGCGACGCGGAACATCGAGACCATTCTCGCGTCGAACCAAGATGACCTCTCGCGGGGCGTCGCCGAGGTCGACGACACCATCGCGTCGATTCACCGCGCGTCCGAGCAGATGGAGGGCGTCCTCGCGGATGTTCGCCAGGTGACGGGGCGCACCGCGCGTGGTGAGGGAAACCTCGGGCGCCTGACCCAAGACGAGTCGCTGATCGACGAGGTTGAAGGGATCGCGGAAGGCCTCAACGACGTGCTCGGCGGCATCGGGCGCTTGCAGACGATCGTGGAGCTGCGCAGCGAGTACAACTTCCTCGCGAACACGTTCAAGACGTACTTCAGCCTCCGGCTCCAGCCGCGCGAAGATCGCTACTTCCTGATTCAGCTCATCGACGATCCGCGCGGCTCGCTGGACGTGTCGCAGACGCTGGTGCGGCGCAGCCCCGCGCCGCCCGGAGAGCCCGGCGAGTTTCAGGAGACCCGGCTCGTGCGCACCGACGCGCTCCGCTTCACGATTCAGTTCGCCAAGCGCGTCTCCTTCGCGACCTTCCGTTTCGGCATCATGGAGAACACCGGTGGCTTGGGGCTCGACCTGCACGTTTGGAACGACCGCCTCGAGATCAACACTGACATCTTCGCGCTCGGCGACCAGACCTTCCCGCGTCTCCGTGTTCGCGCCGCGCTTGAGCTGGTGTCCCGCTTCTGGGTGGTCGCCGGCATCGACGACGCGCTCAACGATTCCACCGACTTCTTCCTTGGGCTGCAGATTCGCTTCAACGACGAAGACCTCAAGTCGATTTTGCCTTTCGTGGGCGGCGCGATCGGCGGCGGTTCCTAGCTCGAGCGTTGCGAAAGCGCGCGCTTGAACGCGCGCGGGTAAGGGTTACGCTCCGCGGATGTTGAAGGAAGCGGCGCGCGGAGTCGGAGGGGCGGTCAAGGCGGTCGCGACGTCGCCTAAGAAAGTCACGGTCGGTTTCTTCCGTGGGCTTCGCTACCCGTTCCGCGGGATGGTCTTCGTCTACTTCAAGCACCCGAGCTTGGTCCGGTTCTGGATCGTGCCCATCCTGATCACGCTCGCGGTCCTCTCGGTCGTTGGGTGGGTCGCGCTCGAGTACCACACCGCTATCCTCGATCTCGTCTGGGAAGCCCCCGAGCCCGGCGATGGTTTCTGGGACAAGGTCGTCAGCGGCCTCCACAAGTTCGTCGACGTCCTGCTCGGGATCATCATGTTCATCGCGGGCGCGTTTGTCGTCGCGGCGACCGCCAGCGTCGTCGCCGCGCCGTTCAACGACGCGCTCTCGGAAGAGGTCGAGCGACTGGTCACGGGCGTGAAGGGGCCGAAGTTTTCGCTTCAGCGTTTGATCGGCGACACCCTCCGCACGATCGCGATCGAGCTGTTCAAGCTAAGCGTCTACGCGGTCATCATGGTGCCGCTCTTCATCCTCTCGTTGGTCGTGCCCGGCATTGGGCAGATCGTCTACTCGGTGTTCGGCTTCTTCTTCACGTCCGCTTATTTCGCGGTGGACTACATCGACTGGCCGGCGTCCCGTCGGAGCAAGTCCGTCAACTACCGGCTCGGCCTCTTCCGCCAGAACACCCTTTCGATGATGGGCTTCGGCGCAGGCGTTTGGCTCTTCCTCTTCGTGCCGCTCGTGAACTTACTTTTCATGCCCGCAGCGGTGGCGGGAGGGACGCTCCTCTTCCTCGATCTCGCAGGTCCCGCAGAGGAAGATCCGAACCTCGGCGATCGCCCACCCGCGTGAGAGGCCTGAGAGGCGGGCAAAAGTGGGCTGTTCAGCCCGAAGCCCGCTGAACAAAGGCCCGTTGAAGATGTCACCTGGCGCACCTCACCGTCTTGAGTGAATGCCAATGCGGCGGCATCCGTCTCTCCGACTGGGAGACCGCCTTGAGGGTGCGCGGCCGGTTGTGTAAGGTCTCGAATCTCCTGGATTAATGTGTTTCAACACCAGCCCCAGTCGATGTTTGGAGGAGTCATGAAGCGGGTCTTGGCCGTGGTATCGGTCTCAATCTTCGTGGTCACCGCGTTCACCGTGGTCGCCGACGCCCAGCGCCGTCGCCGACGCGCGCCCCGTCAACAGCAACAGCCCACCACGCCGATGAGCCCTGGGCTCTCGGACGCCCTCGATCCGATCGAGTGGGGCTGGTCGCCGCGCAAGCTGGTGACGCACTTCCGGCGTCAGATCCGGGAAGAATATCGGGACCGGATCGCGAAGGCGCCGGGCGCGATTGAAGAGGATCGCTTGGGTCACGAGCGCGACGTGAAGATGCGTCGTCTTCGCGAGAGCTACGTCCGTTTCGACGGCACGACGACGGGCCACGACTCAGGTTTCCTTCGTGATGAGTTCACCCACGGCAACGGCGAAGCGATGGTCCGCGTGCGCAACGCGAACAGCGACGACTACTACTTCTTCATCAACAACAAGTTGTGGAAGTGGTACCGCGCGTTTGGTTCCCACGTCTTCCAGGGCGCCGACTTTGAGCAGTTCGGGTCCGCGCTTCAGGGCCGCTTCGGTGAGGCCCGGTTGGTAGAGAACCAGACGCTCCAAGAGGGGGGACGAGAGCTTACCTGGTTGGAGTGGCAGGACGAACAGACGCGCGCTCGCGCGATCGACAACAACTCGTTCTACGGGTTCTACTGCCTCGTCTTTGAGAGCAAGTCCGCGGTGGAGCAGCTCCCGAACCTGCGTCGCAACACGCAAGCACGTGGACGACGAGGGCACGCGCTGGTGGAAGCCGTGACGTCAGGTGAAGAGGGGGCCTCCTCGGATGGTCACCAAGACGTGGTGGACCGCATCACGGGTAACATCCGCCGACGAGTCGACGCTCCCGAAGACAGCAACATGCGAGGCCGGGCATCCGGTATGAGCGCGTCATCGCAGATGTCTGCGGGTCCAGCGCCCGCGAACGGTGGCCGCTCCTCCATCGACGATGATCCGCTGAGCGGTCTCTAGCCACCTGAGCACTTCGCCCCGAGAGGCGAAAACGTCAGCGAGCAACACCACGTGGTTTCCGCCACGTGGTGTTTTTCTTTCCTGGCTCGCGCCGACTGAGGTCTCGCCCGCTACGCTGATGAGGTGAGCACCGCCTCAGTTCAGTACCTCGACGACTTCGGCGTCGGCGTCCTCGGGCCGCTCCTTTTGTGTCGCTGGACCAAGAGCGTGACGCCCGACCAGATCACGCTGGTCGCCGAGTCTCACCTCAAAGCGCGTGAGGCGGGCGAGGTGGTCACGCTCTGCGTGGGAACCGTGGACTCGCTGAGTTTCTCGGAGGAGTTTCGCGCCGCGTGCGTACACCTCATGAAGACGACCGAAGGCGGGTCGGTCGCCACGGCGCTTGTCTACCCGAAGGTGGGTTTCGGGGCGGCGACGCTCCGGAGCTTTTTATCCCTCATGACATTCGCCAGCCGGGAGCCTCTCTACTTCGCGCGAACGCTCGACGAGGGCCTTCGCTGGCTGGGAACGCAAGCAGGCTTTGACGTCGCTGCTGGGTTCATCGAGCTCGACATGGCGCTGTGTAAAGGGCTCCCCACAGACTGACCCGCGTCTTAGGTCATCCTCGCTCAGTCCTTGAGGTGTGGAACGAGTGGAGTAGGGTCCGCTCATGTTTCGAGGACGGATTCGGTCGATCCACTTTGTGGGCGTTGGTGGCGTGGGAATGAGCGGGATCGCGGAGGTCCTGCTCGACCTGAAGTTTGAGATCACGGGCTCCGATCTCCGTCAGAACGACTACACGCGGCGCTTGGTCGACAAGGGCGCGACCATTCACGTGGGACACGCGGCGTCTCACGTGGAGAGCGCGGACGTCGTGGTGTTTTCCTCTGCGGTTCCGGCGACCAACCCAGAGCTCGTGCGTGCGCGCGCGCGTCAGGTGCCGGTCATCCCTCGCGCCGAGATGCTCGGCGAGCTGATGCGGCTCAAGGACGGGATCGCGATCGCGGGTTCTCATGGCAAGACCACCACGACCTCGCTCGTCGCCACCGTGCTCCGCGACGCCGGAGTCGACCCGACCGTGATCATCGGTGGCCGCCTCAACGCGCTGGGCTCCGGCGCGGCGAGCGGGAAGGGCGACCTGCTGGTCGCCGAGGCAGACGAAAGCGACGGATCGTTTCTGCACCTCACGCCGACCCTCGCGGTGATCACCAACGTCGATCCAGAGCACCTGGATCACTACGGAGACCTCGACGCGGTGAAGGACGCCTTCGCCGCGTTCGCGAACCGGGTCCCGTTTTACGGTCTCGTGATCGCGTGCCTCGACAACGCCAACGTGCAGTCGATCCTTCCGCGCATCGATAAGCGCATCGCTACCTACGGCCTCTCCGCGCAGGCGGACTATCGCGCAAAGAACCCTCGCTTTTCTGGTCTCGCGGCGACCTTTGAGGTCACGCGCCGCGGCGTGTCGCTGGGCGAGTTCAAGGTGAACATGCCGGGGATCCACAACGTCCTGAACGCGCTCGCGACGGTCGCGGTCGCGGATGAGCTGCAGGTGCCGCACGATGAGGTTCGCCGCGGTCTCGCGAACTTTGGCGGCGTTCAGCGTCGCTTCACCGTCTTGGGAGACGCGGGCGGCGTCACGGTCGTCGACGACTACGGTCACCACCCAACAGAAGTTCAGGTGACGCTCGAAGCCGCCGTGCGGGCTTACCGACGTCGAATCGTGGTCGCGTTTCAGCCGCATCGGTACTCGCGGACGCACCATCTTTTCGACGAACTGACCCGCGCCTTCAACCGCGCGGATGTCGTCTTTTTGACCGATGTGTACGCGGCGGGCGAGAAACCCATTGAAGGGGCCACTTCGGCGCGACTGGTCGACGCCATCAGAGCCCACGGACACCGCGACGTGACCCACGTGCAAAACCGCGATCAACTCCTCTCCTCGATCCTTGAAAGGGTCGAGCCAGGCGATGTCGTGATTACTCTGGGCGCGGGCGACATCACTCGCCTCGGGCCCAAGTTGCTCGAGGCGCTCGGCAAATGAGTGGCGCGGCCTAAGACGAAGACCAAGAAGTCGCGCGCGCCCACGGCGGACACGCGGAACGGCGGAAATCGTCGCCGCGCGGTGACCGCAGAGCGAACGGACCAGCCGCGTATCTCCCTTGTTTCAAGGGTAAAAACGCGCGTGTCGGGCATCGCCGAGACCCTCCGTCGACCGGTCGTCCTGGTCGCCAAGCTCGCGTCTGCAGCCGCGATTCTGGTCGGCTCGATCGCGATCGCGCAGCTCACAGAAGAGTACGTGCGCACGTCCCCTGCCTTCGCGATCACGGAGATCGAGGTCGAGGGCGCGGAGTCACTCGCGAGCGAAGGTGTCTCTGAAGAAGCGCTCATCACCGCGGCCGGTTTGGCGGTCGGGCAGAACGCCTTCGAGGTACCCCCTGAAGACGCCCAAGCGCGGCTTGAACGGCACCCGTGGATCGCGTCCGCACATGTCTCTCGTCGCTTGCCGGGCACCTACTCGATCACCGTTCGGACGCGTCGACCGGTCGCGCTTCTCGCGCTTGAAGCGCTCTACTTGGTTGGCGAAGACGGCACCTTGTTCAAACAGGTGGCGCTCGATGATCCCGCAGACCTCCCGGTCGTCACCGGGGTCGACCGCGCGCGCTTCGCGCGAGACCGTGCGTACCGAACCTCGTTGCTCCTCGACGTCGTCGCGTTGATGCATGACTACCGCGGTGCGGGCCTCTGGCGACGGGAGCCCATCGGCGAAATTCACTTTGACGCGGATGACTCCGTTGGCGTGTACGTGGGCGACGACGCCACACACGTCCGGCTCGGGCAGGCGCCCTTCCGCGGAAAGCTCCGCAAGCTCCGCCGCATTTTGGACCGGCTCCGCGAGCAAGAGTCGCGTGCGCACTACGTCTACCTCGACAACGAGCGACGCCCCGACCGCGTCACGGTCCGGCTCCGCGAGTAGCGTCACCTGCTCGCGTGCTCGTCAGGCGCGGAGCGTGGAGCGTGGTCGAATCGAATTCGTTTTCATCACCTCGCGGGAACGCGAATCCGCGTTTTTGTTTTTACGCGTCACGCCTGATCCGTTTCGCGTAAGCGCCTTTGTGGAATGGGGAAACGCGCGTCGCGGAGGTGCGCCGCGCGGCGCGACGCGTCCTCTTGAGACGCCATGGTGAAAAATGCTTCGCAGAAAGTTGGTGCCGCGATCTGGGGTTGTGTATGCGTTGAGTAGGACGCGAACCATGGCCGAAAACGAAATCATCGCAGGGCTCGATCTTGGAACCACGAAGGTGTGCGCCATCGTTGGTGAGGTGACCGACGACGGCATCGACATCATCGGTGTCGGCTCCGTGCCGGCCAAGGGGCTCAAAAAGGGCGTCGTCGTCAACATCGAGTCGACCGTTCAGGCCATCAAAGCCGCGGTCGAACAAGCCGAGACGATGGCGGGCGTCGAGATCAACACGGTCTACGCCGGTATCGCGGGCAGCCATGTCCGCGGCATGAACAAGGACGGCGTCGCCGCGATTCAGAGCCGCGAGGTCACGCACGACGACGTTGACCGCGTGCTCGACCAAGCGAAAGCGGTCCCGCTCCCCGGTGATCGCCAGGTGCTTCACGTGCTCCCGCAGGAGTACATCGTGGATGACCAGGACGGCATCAAAGAGCCGGTCGGCATGAGCGGCGTGCGCCTCGAAGCGCGCGTGCACATGGTCACCGCCGCGACCACGAGCGTCGCCAACATCATCAAGTGCGCCGAGCGCTGTGGCCTCTACGTCGCAGAGGTGGTTCTTCAGCCGCTCGCGAGCGCCGCTTCGGTCCTCTCGGAAGACGAGAAAGAGATCGGCGTCGCGCTGATCGACATCGGCGGCGGCACCACGGACATCATCATCTACGCGGACGGCGCGGTCGTTCACACGAGCGTCATCCCGATCGGCGGGCTCAACCTCACCAACGACATCGCGACCGGTCTCCGGACCCCGATGGCGGAGGCCGAGCGCATCAAGATCAAGTACGGCTGCGCGGCGACCGCGATGGTCGACCACGACGAGACGATCGAGGTCCCCTCGGTCGGCGGCCGTCCCCCTCGCGTCCTCGAGCGTCACGTTCTCTGTGACATCATCGAGCCGCGCGCTGAAGAGATTTTCCAGGCCTGCCGGCACGTCATCCAGGAGACCGGTTACGTTGACATGCTCGCCTCTGGCGCGGTCATCACGGGCGGCACGACCTTGCTCGACGGAACGCCCGAGCTCGCGGAAGCGGTCCTCGGCCTCCCGGTTCGCCGCGGCGCGCCGACCGGTGTGGGCGGTTTGATCGATGTGGTCCGCAGCCCGTCCTACGCGACCGGCGTGGGCCTCGTGAAGCACGGCGCAGCGGACCTGAGCTACGCCCCCTACGACGACGAAGAAGAAGTCGAGTCGTCAGAGATCCGCCGCGTCGGCGGAATCGGAACCCGCATCGGGCAGTGGTTCCGCGAAGTTTTCTGATCGCGCACGCGGTCACTCCCTTTCGTTTGTCTCTTAGCTAGCAACACATACAAGAAGTTCATTTCACGCGCGGGGCGAATCGCGCGTGACCTCAAGTGAGCAACGGGGAAGCAGTCCCCTTGGAGGAATCATGGGTATCTCGATCGAGTTCGCGGACGACGTGGATCTTCACGCGCGCATCAAAGTAGTCGGCGTCGGTGGCAGCGGCGGAAACGCGCTCAACACGATGATCCAGAGCGGTCTCGAGGGCGTTGAGTTCATCGCCGCGAACACCGATGCGCAGGCGCTTGAGCAGAGCCTCGCGCCGACGCGGATCCAGCTCGGGCCCCAGCTCACGAAGGGTCTCGGCGCGGGCGGAAACCCGGAGGTCGGGCGCAAGTCCGCGCTGGAAGATGTGCAGCGCTTGGTCGAGGTCCTCGAGGGCGCCGACATGGTCTTCGTGACCGCGGGTATGGGCGGCGGCACCGGTACCGGCGCGGCGCCGATCATCGCGCAGGTCGCGCGGGATCAGGGCGCGCTCACCGTCGGCGTCGTGACCAAGCCGTTTGGCTTCGAAGGCCGTAGGCGCAACAAGCACGCTTCGTACGGTGTCCAGGAGCTGACCGACGCCGTTGACTCCATCATCACGATCCCGAACGAGAAGTTGCTCGCGCTTGGCGACGACGACATCTCGATGCTCGAAGCGTTTCACCGCGCCGACGACGTCCTCTTGCAGGCCGTCCAGGGCATCAGCGATTTGATCATGACCAGCGGTATGATCAACGTCGACTTCGCGGACGTGCGCACGATCATGAGCAGCACCGGGCGCGCCTTGATGGGCACCGGCTACGCCAAGGGTCAGCACCGCGCGCTGGAGGCCGCGGAGCTCGCGATTAGCTCGCCGCTCCTCGACAACATCAGCGTCGAAGGCGCGACCGGCATCCTGATCAACTTCACCGCGGGTCCGGATATTCGTCTTCGCGAGATCAACGAAGCCGCGAGCGTGATTCAGCAGGCGGCCCACGAAGATGCCGAGATCATCTTTGGTCTCGTCACGGAGCCCGACATGTCGGACGGCGTGAAGGTCACCGTGATCGCGACCGGCTTCGAAGAGCAGTCTCACGCCCAGGCGCAGGAGCAGGTTCAGCGCGAGGTCGCTCCGCGGCAGTCACGTCTCCCGCTCGCCGCCCAGCGCGGCGCCCGAGCGGCCACCGCGCGCGAGCAGGTCCGCTCTACGCGACGCGAGCCGCGAGAGGTCTCTGTCGCGACGGTCCCCTCGGCCTCCGGCAGCCGTGCGTTCGGCGCGAGCGCGCTTCACGACGAAGCGGTCCTCGACATTCCAGCCTACCTCCGACGCGGTCAGCGCGGCGCCGAGTAGAGCGGGTTCCGAAACGGAAAGGGAGCGAGGCTGAGCCCTCGCTCTTTTTCGTTGTGCGCCCAGCATGGGCGCTGACTTGGAGGTGAAAGTCCTCTCCTAAGAAGTCCAACTCGAAGGAAAGGAAGCGCAAGGGCGGAAGGGCGACCGACCGTCTGGAGGAAGCGTGGAATGCAGCCGCGGGCTGA
>CALJDU010000017.1 GCA_938024995.1 uncultured bacterium | reverse complement strand
TGAAAGTCGCGGGAGTTTTTCGGCATCCCGCGCACCATCGGCTCGGGCGGCGCGAAGAGGTGATCCGCGATGAGATGGGTGACGCCTTCTGCGCGCTCGATCTTGCCGCGCACGCCGAGCACGACCGCGGTCTTCGCGAGGAAGGCGTACTTCTCAAAGACGCGCGTCCACACGACCGCGTTCACAAAGCCCGTTTCGTCTTCGAGCGTGAAGAAGGTGACGCCGCTCGCGGTACCCGGTCGTTGCCGACAGATCACGAGGCCCACGTAATCGATCACGCTGCCATTGCGGATCGTCTCGACCTCGCTCGCCTTCGGCATACCGCGCGCTTTGAGTGCGGAGCGCCAGCGCGCCATCGGGTGACCACGGGTGCTGTGCGCGCTCGCGCGAAAGTCCCAGAGCACCGCGTGTTCCGGATCGAGCGCCGCGAAGCTCACTTGGCTCGCCGCGGCGCCTAGCGGGAGCGCGTGCTTGCTCATCTTCGCGAGGTTGCGCACGTCCCAGAGCGCGTCGCGTCGCCGCTTTCCAAAACACGCAAACGCGCCCGCCTCGGCCAGCGCGACCAGCGCGCGTTCGGAGAGCTGGGTCTTCCGCGTGAAGTCCGCGAGGTCCAAAAACGGACGCGGCGCCTTCTCGATCGCTTCGCGCTCACGCTTGCCGAGCCCCTTCACCATACGCAAGCCGACGCGCACCGCGTGACGCGTCTCGCGGTTGGGCACGCGGATCGCGCTGGCGTTCATCGAGCGCTCGATGGTGCAGTCCCACCGGCTCCGCTTGATGCAGATGGGGAGCGACTCGACGCCGTGCCGCTTGGCATCTTCGAGCAAGGTCGCGGGCGTGTAGAAACCCATCGGCTGCGAGTTGAGCATCCCGCACACGAAGATCGCGGGATGACGACACTTGAGCCAACAGGTGACGTACGCGATGAGCGCAAAGGAGGCCGCGTGGCTCTCCGGGAACCCATACTCGCCAAAGCCGCGGATCTGAGAGAACACGCGCTCGGCGAACGCTTCCGGGATCCCGTTTTCGATCATGCGCGGGACCATGCGGTCGTGGTGCTGCTCGATGCGCCCTGACTTGCGCCAGGCGGCCATGTCACGACGCAGCTGATCGGCCTCACCCGGCGAGTAGCCGCCCACGATGACCGCGAGCTTCATGACCTGCTCTTGGAAGATGGGGACGCCGAGCGTTCGCTCCAAGACGCGCCGGAGACTTTTGTGCGGATAGACGACCGGCTCTTTGCCGGAACGGCGCCGCAGGTACGGATGAACCATGTCGCCCTGGATCGGACCGGGCCGCACGATCGCGACCTCGATCACGAGATCGTAGAAGGTGCGCGGCCGAAGGCGCGGAAGCATCGCCATCTGCGCGCGGCTCTCGATCTGAAACGTGCCGACCGTGTCGCCCGCGCTGACCATGTCGTAGGTCGCGGGATCTTCCTGGGGGATCGTCGCCATCCCGTAGTCGAGGCCATCGTGCTTGCGGAGCAGATCAAAGCAGCGGTGCACACACGAGAGCGCGCCGAGCCCGAGCAGGTCGACCTTGAAGAGACCGAGCGCCTCGACGTCGTACTTGTCCCACTGGATGACCGTGCGGTTCTCCATCGTGGCGGGCTCGACCGGCACGATCTGATCGACCGGTTCGTGACCAAGCAGAAAGCCGCCCGGGTGAATGCCCAGGTGGCGGGGCGCGTCGAGGAGCGCGAGGGTGAGCTCGACCAGGTGCTTGGTCGCGGGCGCGTTCGGGAGCCCCGCGTCTTTCATGAGCTCGTCGCTCATACCCGTGCCGCGATGCTTGAGCAGACGCGCGACCGTGTCGATGTCGGTGCGCGGGATCCCGAGCGCTTTGCCCACGTCACGAACCGCCGAGCGCGCGCGATAGCGGATGGTGTTCGCGACCATCGCCGAGCGTCGCCGACCGTAACGCGCGTAGACGTGCTGGATGACCTCTTCGCGGCGCTCGTGCTCGATGTCGAGATCGATGTCGGGTGGCTCCGCGCGCTCGCGGCTCAAGAAGCGCTCGAAGAGCAGGTCCATGCGCACCGGATCGACCGCGGTGATCGCGAGGCAGTAGCAGACCGCGCTGTTGGCCGCGCTGCCGCGCCCTTGGCAGAAGATGTTCTCCTTGCGGCAGAACTCGACGATCTCCCACATCGTCAGGAAGTACCCGCCGTAGTCGAGGTCATCGATGATGGAGAGCTCGCGCTCGAGCTGCGTGACCACCGCGTCGGGGATCACGCTCCCGTAACGCTTCTTCGCGCCCTCGTAGGTCAGGTGACGGAGCCAGCTCTGCGCGTTCTCGCCATCGGGCAAACGCTCCGCGGGATAAACGTAGCGCAGCTGCTCGAGACCAAAGCGACAGCGCGCGGCCACCTCATGGGTTTGCGCCAGCAGCTCGGGGGCATCCGCGAAGAGCGCGCGCATCGCTTCGGGCGACTTGAGATCGTGCTCGCGATTGCGCTTCAAGAACGTGCCCGCGGAGCTCAAGGTCACGCCGTGACGGATGCAGGTGACGATGTCTTGCAGACGGCGCCGCGCTTGGTCGTGATAGAGCACCTCGACCGCGCCCACGAGCGGCACGCGGAGATCACGAGCGACGCGCCTCAGCGTGGCTTCCTCGCGGCGATCTTCGGTGCGCAAGTGGCGCGTGACGAGCCCGTAGAGCTGACCTTGATAAGCGTCGCTCAAGGTCGCGAGGAGCGCGGGATCTTCCGCGAGCGCGATGATGCCGGGCTTGCTCTCTTTGACGCTCTGTCCGCTGCCGCTCTGTCCGCTGCCGCTCTGTCCGCCCGAAGACACAAGATCGAGCAGCTCTTCACGCGTCACGCGCGACGCTCCCTTTTGCTCTTCGCGCGACTGACCGATGGTGAGCAAGCGACAGATGCGGCCGTAGCCTTCGCGGCTCTCGGCGAGCAAGACGACGCGGGTGTTCTCGTCTTCGCTCGCGGGGTCACGCTGCGCTTGTTCTTTGAGCAGGGAACCTGTCGCGTTGCTCTTGTCTTTGCGAGTTTTGCGGCGACCGCCCTTGATGCTGGCTTGAACCGCCGCGCCTTCTTTGAACGCGCGCTTGTGAAACGCACGCTCGCCGATCGTGACCTGCGCACCACAAAGCACGCGCACGCCGCGCTCTTTGCCGTGAACGTAAGCACGCGCGAGGCCGTACATCCCGTCACGCTCAGTGACCGCCATCGTATTGAGCCCGAGCGCTTGCGCGGTCTCGACGAGCTCTTCCGGACTGGACGCGCCTTCTAAGAAACTGTGATGTGTTTTGACCCAGAGCGGGACGTAGCTCTGTTCGGTCCGCGGGCGATCGGTGTGGTCGGATCTCTGATCGGATCTCTGATCGGGTTTTTGTTCGTCGTGACGCTCAGGGACGCTCGACACGCTCACTAATCGATCACGCCGTGCACAAACCAGCGCTCACGCATCCGGTCGAAATAGATCCACAAGATCTCGTCTTCGTAGCTGACCTCTTGCTTGCTCTCTGTCCGCGCCTTGTTCTCTGTCCGCGCAGAGCGAGAGACAGGACGCGAGACCTCCGCGTAGTAGTAGTCGCGCTCAACGTCGCGGACCCACCACCCGCCGTGCACGCGGTACGGACCGTAAAGGCGCGGCGGATGTCCTTCGCGACCGGGGAGCTCGGGACCACGCGAGGGGTCACGTGGATCGAGCGCGCGCAGCGGCTTGGGCTTCTTGAAGAGGCGACGAACGAGCGGGGGCTGATCGCTCGCTTGTTGCCGAGACAAGAGCGATGGCTTTTCGCGCGGGTGCAAGATCACGAGCGGGCGCGGGAGCGGGTGTTCGCCAGACTCAAGAAGATCTTCGCTGCTCTCTTCACTGCTCTCTTCGCTGCTCTCTTCACTGCTTTTGTCTTCTCGCGCTTCCATCGTTTGCGTCGATCGATCGAAGAGCGATCCACTCTCTTCTGACGGAAGCGATGGCTCCTCCGGAACAATCGAGAGGCCCGCGGGCTTGGGCGCGACGCGAAAGACGCGCGGAGGAGGGGCCGCTTGTTCGGCACGCGCTTTGACCTCTTGGTTCACGCGCGGCGCGTTCAAGGAGAGCGTGGGCTCAAAACGAAAGCGCGCCTCGGGCAAGTGCGCCTCGCGGAGCGTGACCTTCGTTACTGCGCGTTCACCGAACGCTGCGCGAACCCGCGCGAGAGCACGCGCGCCAGCTTCGAGATCACGCGTGGTCTCTTGGGTGAGCTCGGACTCGAGCTGACGAGCTGACGCGCGCACGGGCTGACCTTCGATCGTGATCTCTTCGACCAACGCGGGGAGCTCGAGATCCGCGAGCCTCAGGCGGCACAGCTCAAGCAACGCGAGCGGGTCGCTGGTGGGCGCAGCCGGCTCAAGATGCTCGAGGTGCACACGGTCTTCGTCGGGCGCGTCGTCTTGAGCGCTGAGCGCGTTTGTCTTCGCGCCTTGCTTGCTTTGTTCGCTTTGTTCACTTTGCGAGTTCGCGGCGACAGGACGCTTGTGCTTGGCCTGATCAAGCTGGGCATGCTTGCCGAGTTTGCGCCGACGTTCCCGCGCGACCCTTGCGTCGATCTCTTTCTTCACGTCTGAGCGCGCTTCAAACTGAAAGCGCATCGACAACGCGGCGACCTGTTCGCCTCGCGCGGCGAGCATCGTGGTCAGCTCCGAGAGCGCGCCCTTGATGCCGAAGAGCAGACGCGCGTGATTGGCGTCGGGCGGCTCCACCGCGAACGACACGCGCGGGTCTTCGTCGAAGAGCTTGGGCTGCAAAGGAAGCGGCGCGCCTTGGTTGAAGAGCTGATGCAGAGACGCCGCGTCGCGGCCAAAACGATCGTGGAGCTCACCCCCGGGCAAGGCCGCGAAGTCCTTGAGCGTGTTGACGCCGAGACGATCCAGCGCGCTGCTCAGCTTTGTGGGCAAGCCAAGCGCGCGCAGCGGCAAGGCGCCTGCGCGCTCACGCTCTTCTTCGCGGCTCTGGAGCATCTGCGTGCCGCGCTTTTGCCGCGCGAGCGAGAGCGCGAGGTAACGCTCAAAGCCGATCACCAAGCCCACGCGAAAGCGTCGACCGGAGAGATACCCGTGCACGACCTTGGCCCACGGGAGCAGACCTCCATAGAGACGCTCGAGCCCGTTGGGATCGATGAAGAACGAGTTTTCAAACACGCGGTCGCGCTCGACCCGAGGCGAGAACGTCACCAAGGAGCGCGCGATCTCTTCGTTGACCGCTTCGACCTGCGCTTCGGAGATCACGCCCGTGTGGAGCGAAGGCACCAAGTTTCGCGCGGGACCTTGGCGAAGACCGATGTGAAGGCCCGCCCTCATCGCGTGCTTGTTGATGTGCGTGAGGACTCCGTCCGGCCCTTCTTCGGAGACCACCGCGATCGGAACACCACGCCACCCTCGCTCGCGCACCAAGATCTGCAATGGCAGCGAGGGCAAGGCGAGCGCGGCCGCGCGATCATGTTTGGCCGGTGCGTCAGGCTGAGGAACCCCAAGCTGAAGCGCTCCTTGGTGGTTCATGGTCACTGCCGCTCCTCGTGGTGACGCCGCTTCGCTTGCGCGCGTGTCTCCTCCACCGCGAGGACCTGGGCGCGCGACTCGACTCGGCGATCGAGCCTGGCGGGCAGCTCACCCACGGCGCGACCCTCAAGCCCAAGCGGCAACGCGCGCAGCAACGGACGGGGCTCGCCGACGCCAACTTTGTCCTTGAGGACCTCATGGTTCATCAACACATGCGGGGCCTCTCCTGCGTGAATGGACTCACGATGCGTCGCGACGCGCAGCGACATCAGCGGACCAAGCGAGGCCTGACCACGCGCGCTCTCCGCGTCACGACGACTCAGAACAACAACGCGCGCGCGATGTTCACGCACCAACGCCGAGAGCCGACCTTGCCAACGCGCAGACCCGCCGCGCGGGAGCCCTTCCGTCAGGTCGAGAACGACGAGCCCAAACGCTCCCGAACGCAAGAGAAGCTCGGTCGCGCGAATGAGCTCATGAGGACGACCCGGAACGTGAACAACGATGAGCGACTCGAGGTCGACGCCAGAGTCTGCAAGGTCGGGCGGGAAGAGCGTGCCGCCTTCGGGTTGCACCCACGCGGTGGGCTCGCCTTTGGCTTGTGCTTGCGTGACGAAGGAGACCGCGGTGGTCATGCCTCCGACGGAGAGCTCAACGAGGCGACCTGTGGGCACCGCGTTGGCGAGCGCGGCCTCTTCGAACCCGAAGGAGAGCTGCTGCTCGTGGCCAAGAGCATCGTGATGATCGCGAGCACCCAAGCGCTCAGACAAGCCAAGCCGATCCGTTGAGAAGGCGTGACCTGGTTCCTGCCCCCGTTCATCTGAGGCTCGACCACCACCATTGGTGGACGGAGATGAAGAGGAGGTCACTTGCTCGACAAGTCCGAGCGGCTTGGGGATCGCGACGTTCACGGTCCACCCAAAGTACTGCTGCAGTGTTCAGTGTCAAGGGGATCGTTTGTGATCCATCCGTCGCTTAAACCTCTGCAAAACAAGCCTATCATGCCCCTGTGACAAACTCTCAGATGGCCATCTCCAAGATCCCGCAAGAAGCTCCGAATGCGCGCGGGTTTTTGGGCGTCTATCGTCTGCTATGGGTTTTTTGCGCTTTCTTTCTGGGGTCGCCTTCACGCTGATTTTTTTCTCGGCGATTTCTTTCTCCGCGCCTTCGCAGGGACACGCGCAGAGCCCCTCGGCTCGAGCCGCGCAAGAGATCACATGCCTTGAGCGTGGTCATACGGACCTCGGAGAAGCGATTCGTCTATTGCGCGAAGCACGGACGCAGATGCAGAGCGCACAGGGGGAAGCACGGGCGGACGCAGAGCGCGCCGTGGAATCGCTTGAGCAACGCGTCGAGCGGATCACGACCGCGCTTCGCGCGTGCATCCCGGAGCGGACGAACCAGCCGATCGAAGAGGTGCGCAACCCGACCGGCAACGACGCACGCGTGGGCGAAGAGAACGCGCCGACGGAGACGATCGAAGAGAACCAACAGATGACGCCAAACATCCGCGTCGTGCTCGCGGAGAAGGTGGACGGACATGGGCGAGTGGACGCACAAGGCGTTCGAAGCGGCGTTCGCTATGCCGCTTCTCAGTTCGAGCGTTGCTACTCAAACTTGGTCGGCCGCGGTTCGCTTCAGAGCGGGCGTGTCTTCGTGACGTTCACGATCGATGGCGATGGACGGGCGCGAGACACCTCGTCCGAGGGCACCACGCTCGGCAACACTCGCTTCCGTCGCTGCATTGGGCGCGCGGCACGAAGCATCCGTTCCTCGAGCCCCGCGGTCGGCGGAAACGCGACGTACACGTACACGCTGCACTTCGGGAACTAGTTTCTTTAGGGTTTTTCTTTCGAAGACCCTCTCCACCGTTGGTGGATTCACCCAAAACGTTCGCTTCGCTCATTGGCTACCGCGCGCCGACGGAATGCGAATACCTTCGGTCAACGCTTCGCGTTTCTCTCGGCGCATCCCCACGGCGCTTGCTCACTTCATTCTCGCTTCGCGGCCGCGTTCGTTTTCGCTGCGCTCCAACTCACGCGTCTTCGTCACACCGAGCGACTCAAGCCGCGTGCCGACGAACGACGCTCGGCAGCGCTCTCTTCGCGACAGGGCTCCGACGGAAAGGAGCGCTTTGCGTAGTGCGTCCACTATACTGCCGAGTATCTCTCGACCGACAGACATCACGCGCGCGCTTTCCTTCGTCGGGCTTGTCACCGCGCTCGTCGCTTTGGCCTTCGTAACTCCCGCAGACGCACAACAGCTCCGTCGCTTGGGGACCGCGCCCATGGCCGCCGCGCCCGCACCTCACGGGACGCGTTCGGTCGAGGTCGTCAACGATGGGGCCAAGGTCTACCCGGCGCCGCACGGGAGCTCGGGCAAGCGCGGTTTGATCGCCCGCGGCACGCGGTTGCCTTTTGTGCGCCGCCTGCCTGGACGCCAAGGCGACTTCTGCACGGTCGGCTTTTGGGTCGAGGTGGGCCCTTCGCTTTATATCTGCGAGCGCCACGTTCGGTACTCACGCGAAGAACCGTATGGCGTGACGCAGCCGATCCTCGCGCCCGGCAACTTGCTCCCGAACGACTACGTCTTCGTCGCGTACGAAGGCACCCGCGCTTACGCACAGCCGAGCGACTTTTTCGTGGACGACTACGCCGAAGCGATGGGCTCAGGTTTTGGTCTCGTGGTCACGGCGCGTGATGTCTACAACGGCATCCCTTTCGTGCGTACGAGTCGTCGCCTGTGGGTGGACGAAGCATCGATCCGGCGAGCGCGCGGGAGCGACTTTGAAGGCTACGTGATCCCCGATGGCGCGCTTCACTTCGGCTGGGTGAAGCGCCGCGCCAACCTTTACGCGCGACCGAACGGACGTGTCGTGAGGCGCGCGGGACGTCGGGAGATCATCCGCTTCACGCCCTCGTCACGACGCGGCTGGGGTGAGACGCCAGACGGTCAGTTTGTGCGGCTGCGTGATCTTCACAAAGCGATGCCGAGCGAGCCGCCGAGCGACCATCGCGAAGGTGAAAAGTGGGTCGACCTCGACATCTCGGAGCAGGTCGCGATCGCGTACGAGGGAACGACGCCGGTGTTCGCGACGCTCGTCTCCAGCGGACGGAGCGGGCGCAACGCGACGCCGCTTGGAGAGCACCGCGTGTGGGTCAAACTGGCGTACTCCGACATGGACAACCTGCAGTACAACCGCGCCAACACCTACGCGATCGAAGCGGTGCCTTGGGTCCAGTACTTCGAAGGCAGCAACGGGATCCATGCGGCGTTCTGGCACGACCAGTTTGGTCGCCGGCGCAGCCACGGCTGCATCAACTTCAGTCCTCGCGACGCGCGCCGCATCTTTTCGTTTACGCACCCGCCCTTGCCCGATGGCTGGAAAGCGATCTTTCCGGGAGAAGAAGATCGCGCCTCGATCATTCGAGTCCGCGAGAGCTGAGCGCGAGAGCGGAACGTGGCGCAGACGATCCACAGCGTGCTCAAGAAAGCGCTCTCTGTAGTCCCGGAGGAGCACCACCCGAGCGAGCTTCATCTCGGTGGACCACGGCCACAGTGCCCGATGGACGCGATGGTCAACATTGCGCTCGAAGGGGTCGCGCTCTTGGCGAAACGCGACGGCGGAGATGATGTTCGCGACGCGATGCTCGACGCGCTGATCGAGCTGCGCGTCCCGCTCAACGCGAGCGGCATGCGGCGCGCTGAATATCTCGAGTTGAACTCAGACCGGATCGCAGCCCTCAAGCGAAACACCGATGACGCCAAAGGAGACTCTCTCAGCCAACGCGCGGCGCGACGCGCGAAGCGAGCCGCGTACCACGAAGCGCGCGACAAAGCGCCCTCCGTCACGACCTTGGTTTCAAGCGTCGCTGCGATGGTCACGACTGCGCTTTTTGACGACGGCCAACACGAGCGCCTGACCCACTACCTTCTCGAGTTAGATCAACGCTTGATGTGCGGGGAGGCGAGCAAGGCGCTCGGGAAGCCGGTCACGCGAACGCTGCATCGAGCTGCCGGTGGGGTCGCGATCGGCGAACTGGTCGTGGAGCTCGGGCCTCCCGCGCCCGCGCATGAACGCATTGTGGCGCGGGTGAAGATCAAGCGGCGCTGGCATGTGTTCTCCGGAGCGAACATCAAAGAGCTGCTCGCGCGCTTGCCCGACGGGCACTTCGCCGCGGTCGCGGACTCAGTGCTCGCGCGCGCGACATAGACGGACACGGCGGAGTCCCAAACGGGTCTTCTCGTTCACGGCCAGGGACCACTTTTCGGTGCGAACACCGTCACGCGCTCGAAGAGATGCTTGGGCAAGCGCTCTTCCAAAATCGCGCGCGCTTCTCGCGGCGAATAGAGCAAGCTGAAGTGCATCAATACCAAGTGATCGTTTTCGAACTGATCGGCGTACTCGAGCAGCTCGTCGAGGTGAATGTGCCCGCCCGC
The DNA here is from genome assembly GCA_938024995.1 of uncultured bacterium. GTDB lineage: Bacteria > Myxococcota_A > Polyangia > Polyangiales > Houyiibacteriaceae > CALJDU01. The sequence goes on along the minus strand of CALJDU010000017.1, from coordinate 894 downwards.
GCGTGAGTCCTTGAGCGACTTCTTTTCGTTGAGAAAGGTGCACTCGAGGATCAAGACGCGGCTCTTGAGAATGCTCGGGTTCTTCTCGAGCACACGCGGCAACGTGTCGGTCGCGTAGGCCACCTCGAGCCGCTCGCTCTCGTTGGTCACCTCTTCGCCGCGCTTGCGTCGCTCCGCGATCTCGCGACCGGGCAGACCTTCGAGCTCAGGCTTGAGCTTCCTGACTTTGCGGAAGAGCTGATATCCGTTGGACGGCACCACGTGGAACGTGCGGAAGGCGCGCGCGTAGAGGTCGGACTTGAGCTGCACCTCGTCGCCCGGGTTCATCGGGATCCACTCGGCCGGCAAGTCGTGACGCTGCATCTTGCTCATCGCCAGGATCACGTCTTTGATCGACTCAATGACCTTCGCGGGCGCGTAGATCTTCGCGGGCGCTTTGCGATGAAGCAGCCCGCGGATGCCCAGGAGCGCACCGAGCCCGCCGACGTGATCGCCGTGGCCGTGACTGATGATGATGTGATCGGTGCCCGCGAAGCTGCGGATCGGGAAGCCCGCGTCGAAGAGGACGCCGAGCTCCGGGATCTTGAGCGAGGTGTACACGCCGCCGACCGATACTCCGGTGATGGTGTAGGGCGCGATCTTCTTGGTGGTGACGACGGACGTCATGAGCGACGAGTAAGCACGGCCGTCGCGCAGGGCAAGCTAGCGCGAACGAACGGTTCGACTTGCACCGGCCTAACGTCCTCTGACGACGTCCTCTGACGACGTCCTCTGACGACGGCCTCTGACGACGTCCTCTGACGACGGCCTCTGACGACGTCCTCTGACGACGGCCTCTGACGACTGCCTCTGACGACGGCCTCTGACGACTGCCTCGGACGACGTCAGATCGGA
>CALJDU010000016.1 GCA_938024995.1 uncultured bacterium | reverse complement strand
CGCGCACAAGCAGCGCGGGGACGGAGAAGCGCTGGCGCTCGATCTCGCCTCTCGTTTGGCGACCCGAGCGTCGCTCTCGTGGCTGCTCACGCAACCCCCTCCTGAGTCACCGTCACCGCGTCGCCGGTGGGCGGCCGGTGCGTTGCGCGCCGGTGCGGTTCGCCGCGCGGTCGCGGTCGCGGCCTCCCTGCCGGATGTTCATGGACAGCTGCTCCACGCGCACGCGCTCAACGCGGCGGGAGAGCAAGAGCGCAGCGTCCAGACGCTAGAGTCGTTGCGCGAGGAGGTCGCCGCGGGACCGCTCGCGGAGAAGGCGCTCTGGGCGATCCGAATGGCGGCGGCGTTGCTCTATTCGGATCGCAGCGAAGCGGCGCGAGACCATTTACGTGCGGCGGAGCGTGACGTCGCGCGGCTTCGAGCGAACCGGCCGACGCGAAAAGCCGGAGCAGACGTTGGACCCAGCGTGGAGTCTCTCGCGACAGAGATTGTTGCGCTGCGCGTTCAGATTGGACTGGAAGCAGGAACCGGACACGAGAGCACCGGTGCGCGCGCGGCGATCTTTCGGGGCCTCCGGATGGCGGTCGATGGCCAGCTGAATCGTTCGTCCGAGGTCCTCGCGTCGCTCCGGCGACGCCTCGATCTCCCAGCGAGCGCGGACGTCATGTCGCGGATCGCGGAGGGCATCGACTTCGTCACGCGCGGTCGTTACGGCGGGTTGCGAAGCGCCGCGCAAACGCTCTTGATGGACGCCGAGTCACTTGAGAACGCGCGCATCTATCACCTCGCCTTCTTGTTCGAGCGGCTCGTTAACCTCGCTCACGCGACGACGACCCCGGAGCCGACCTGGTCGGCGTCGATCGCGGAGCCGACAGGAGTCTTCGGCCGGTACCTCGCGTCGCTCCGCGCGTGCCACGCCGCGCGCCGCGGAGATCCCGACGCGCGCGCCCTTCTGCCGACCGTCACGCGTGGAGACGGTCCGCTGGTGGTCTCCGCGTGCGAGCTCGCGGATGCCTTCGTTCACCTCGTGCAGGACGAGCCGGAGCGCGCGGTCTTTCTGACCACGCGGGTGGTCGCGCGAGGGCATCGGCTGCGGCTGGTCGTGGGTGGGGAAGCGTTGACCCTCCAGTGCGTCGCGCGCCTTCACCTGCATCTCTTCGGAGAGCTCCGCGAGTCGATCGAGGCGCTCGAAGAAGAAGCCGCGCGGGTGCGCTCGCCGCGCTTCGAAATGCTCGCGCGCCTCTTTCGCTGTGGGCTTCGTCCGTCGATGCCGCTCGACGAGCTCCTCGTGATCGCGCGCGGCGCGGACACGTCACCTGGCGCGGCGCGGGTCGCGGTCAGCCTGCTGGGCGGTCCGGAGCCGGTGGACGCCTACGAAGCGGTCATCGTGGAGTCGCTCCGCTCTCGATGGGACGACCGGGTCGAAGCGAGAGGGCGCGCGGACTGGTTGATCGACGTCGCGCGCCAACGCGTGGTGGTTCCGTCCGGAGAAGGCGCCCGGATCGCGGCGGTGTCTCCATTGGCGGCGCGGCTCCTGGAGTTCCTCGGTCAGCGGATGTCCGCTCCTTCCGAGGAGGAGGAGCTACGCACGGCGCGCCTCGCAGAGATCGCCGAGGTCGTCTGGAAGGTCCGGGACTATCACCCGCTGCGCGACGCGAAGCGCATCCATGTCGCCGTGCGTCGGTTGCGCAAGGCCATTGAGGACGACGCCGCCACGCCCACGCGGCTCGTGACGACCCCGGGCGGATACGCGCTCGCCTGCCGCCCGGGCTTCGTGGTCCCGAGCTCGAGCACGATTCGGCCGAGGTGAAGCGCGGGCAGGCTAGCGTGTTTGCGGAGCGTAGCGCTCGACGGTGAGCACCGCGGGCCCGAGGACACCGGGTTCGTCGCAGGCGTCACGAACGCGTCTCATCGCGTCGCGAGCGCCATCCCATGCGGCGCGCTCTTGGTCTTCCGCGTCGTCGAGATCCTCGCCGGCCGCGCGCAAGCGGTCGAGCTCCGCCCACGACTCGACGAGCTCCTCGGCGGCGCCGTCGACGTGCTCTCGCGCGGTCTCCAGGTCGCCACACTCTGCCGCGACCGTCACCGTCCGTTGCGCGATCGCGATCAACGCCTGGTCGTGGCGAGCGGGCGAGTATTCGCGCGGCGTGTACGCTCGGAGCAGTCGGAGCAGCTCGGGATCGCGCGGACCTGGGGGCAGCTCGCGAAGGTTGATCTCCTCCGCCTCTTCTTCGGCCTCCACGTTGACCACCGGCTCGTCCGAACGCTCCGGAAGCTCGAGCTCCGAGGCCGGGACCAGCTCGGGGTCACGCGGAGGGAGCGGCTCTTCTGGAAGCGGCGGATCCTCGCAGCCCATCGAGAGCGCGGCGGCGGAGCTCAAGAGCGCAAAGAGGACGAGCGCGCGTCTCACTCTTCTTCCTCCGCGCCGCCCTTGTTCGGGCTCCGCGAGGTGTACAGCTCGCCCTCGACGTGCCCTCGCATGAGCGGCTTCGCGCGAGGCGTCATCCGCGCGATGATCAAGGAGCTCCGCGCCCCGAGCGCGAGCGCGCCGTCGTACTCGTTGAAACCCGGGAGGACCTCTTCGATAAAGAGGCCGGCGTCCGAGATGACGCGTTGCTTCGCGAGGCCGCGCTCGCTCGCGCGTCGACTCGTGCCGAAGCAAATGTAGAGACGACCGTCTGGCTTGAGGAGATCGATCGCGCGGCTGAGGAAGAGCGTGAAGCCTTCGATCGCGTAGGGTGGGTCGAGGAACACGCAGCCGAAGCGTTCGCGCAGCTTCTTGTCGATCGGCTCGCGCAGGTCGTGGTGGATCACTCGATGGTCAAAGCCGCGTTCGTCGGCGACCTCACGGTGGAGCTTCACCAACCGCTCGTCGATCTCAAACACCGTGGTTCGCTTCTGTCCCCCTGAGAGATGAAGCCCGAGCGAGGTGAGGTCATCGTCGCCGAGGAACGCGATGCCTCGCTGAAGCTCGCCCGCGCTGATCAAGCGATCGACTCGCCGGGCAACCGTCTCGGTGGTCGCGAAGACCTGATCCAGTTCGCGTCTCGGCGCTGGGCGCTTGCGCGCGATCGCGGAGAGCGATACCGCGAGCGGCGACGAGGTGATGCTCGGGAGGCGACCCAGGAGCTCATGACCGAGCGCGGTGAACGCGTTCTTCGTCACGCGTATGTCTTTGCCCTCGACCTCGAACCACTTTGGGTGTCTCGTGAGGACCTCGCCGACGACGCTCAACGCTTCGCCAGAGATTCGCGCGATCTCGGTTCGCCGGGTCGCCCCGCGCGCCGCTGCTTCAAGGACTCGGAAGACACCTTCGTTCATCGCGTTTTCTCCGCGCGCCCTTGGCACGCCACACAGAATGGGGACTCGGGCCGCGCCGTCAGGCGCGCGGTCCCAATGGGTTCGTCGCACTTCAAGCAGTCGCCATACTCGTCATCGGCGATTCGAGCTAGTGCCGCGCGCGCCTGACGCAAGCGAACCGTTTGGTTTCTGCGGCTCGCCTCGATCATTTTCTGTTGCTGGATCGCGTCGATTCGAGAGACGCGACCCATCGTGGTTTGATCGAGCTCTACCGGGCGGGCGGCGTCCCGCGTGGAATCCAGGGTCGCCTGCAGCTGCTCCACGAGCTCAAGGAGCTGTGCGTGAAGCGCTTCAATTTGAGCTGCGGAGATCTCGTCCATCGGTGGTCGCGTCTGGGCGCGGGCGGACGTTACCAGGTCTCATGATCCGGGTTGAGGTCTCGGCCAGCGGAAGAGGTCTTGGGTCGCGCGCGCCTATGGTACCGTCGCCGCGCTTCGCATGACCTCGCGCACTTCCCTCTCCGCGCTCTTGTTTGTGTCGCTCGCTTTGCTGGCTGAGCTCGCTGCGCCGGTGCGTGTTCACGCCTCCCCTCCCGACGTGTTGGGTTACGGAGCGCGCTCAAGCGCGCTCGGGCTCACTGGGGTCAGCTGGGCCAACGACTACGAGGCGACCTTCGCCAACCCCGCGGGGCTCGCGACGCAGCGACGTACCGGCGTCTCGATCGGGATGCAGGCGGGCGCGCTCCAGTTGACCCTCGACGACCAAGCGTTCCCGATCGATCCGACCAGCGGACAGGTCATCGGTTTTCACTTGCCGCTCCCCTTCGGTGGGCCGCTGAAGGACGTGCTGGTGCTCGGCACGGGTTTCTACACGCCGTCAAACACGGTTTTGCGCAACGACATCATCTTCACCGAGATCCCGCAGTTCGCGGTGCTCGCGCGGGCGCAGTCGGTCGCGCTTCACCTCGGCCTCGGCATCAACCTCGACAAGGTGGTCCCCGGGCTTCGCGTCGGCGTTGGGTTCAGCGTCCTCGCGAACACCGCGGGGCGACTGGACGTCGAGCTCGACGAGGGCTCGCGCTTTGTTTCGTTGACCGAGACGCAGCTCCTCGCGGGCTTCAACCCGATCATCGGCGTGCAGTACGACCGCGACACCTCGGTCGGAAAGTTCACCTTCGGGCTGGTCTGGCGCGACGAGGTTCGCTCCGACGTCGGCCTCAACATTCAGGTCGAGGGTCTGCCGATCCCGCTGCCCATCATCACCATCAACGCCGTCGCTCAATACGATCCGCACGCGTTCGTCTTCGAGGCGGGCTGGTCGCCCACGCCGAACTTCATGGTCGCGCTGCAGCTCGGTTACGAGCGTTGGTCGCGTTGGCCGGGCGTCGTCGGCAAGTCGTCCGAGTTTTCCAACCTGCCGCCCGATCCTGAGTTCCGCGACACCATCACGCCGCGCCTCGGCCTCGAGTATCGAACGTCTGCGCGCCGCACCAAGCTCGCGCTGCGCCTCGGCTACAGCTACGAGATGACCCCCGCGCCCCCTGCGCGAATCGCTGACCTTCGCGACTCTGAGGGCGCGCCTCTCGTGATTCGAGGTGTCCAGCAGACGCGCGCGGTTCGTTACCTCGATAGCGACCGCCACGTCTTCACCGGGGGGGGCGGCGTCGAGTTTGTCTTCGACAACGCGAACTTCGGCCTCGACTTGTTCATCCAGCTGCACCGAATCGCGGAGCGTACGCATGACGTGCCGGCGGAGGGCGGGACAGAGAACATGGTGCACTCGGGTTACATTCTCGCAGGCGGCTGGGCCGCGACGGTGGAGTGGTGATGTCTCTCCGGCGGTTCACGATCCTCGGTTGCCTCGGGCTCCTAGTCTCGCTTCAGCCCGCGACTGCACACGCGACGCCTCCGGACACGTACGGGTTCGGTTCGCGCGCGACTTCACTCGGCGGCGCGGTCGGCGCGGACGTAAGCGACAGCAGCGCGAACTTCTACAACCCGGCGGGCTTGTCTGGTGCGGAAGGCGTCCGTCTCTCGATCGGGTATCTCTCGGCGCACTCTTTTCTTCAGGTGAACGGCACGCGCTCGAACCTCGAGCGGCTCGGCGGGAGCAACGTTGGCATTGTCGCGCCGGCGAAGTTTGGCAACGTTCGCTTCGCGTTTGGTCTCGGTCTTCATCTCAACGACCAGCGCCTCGCGCGCACTCGTTCCGCCGCGACCAACCGACCGCGCTGGGAGATGTTCGACACCCGTCCGCATCGGGTCTGGCTCGCGACCAACATCGCGATCTCCCCAGTGCCTTGGCTTCGCTTCGGGGCGGGCATCACGTTCCAGTCGCCCTCGGATCTCACGCTCGACCTTCGCGGGTCCGTGGACCTGCTCCGCCCGGAGGAACGCTCGCGCATCGAGCACCAGTTCAAGGGCGACCTGACGAGCATTCGGTATCCCCAAGCCGGCGTGCAGGTACGGATCCACGAGCGCTTCTGGGTCGGCCTGACCTACCGTGGCAGCTTTGAGCTCAAGAACTTGCTCAGTGCCGGCGCGCGTGCAGACATCGTTGGCCTCGGCGACGCGATCCCGCTGACGTTCCTCTTGGACACGATCAGCGTGAACATGTTCGGCCCGCAGACCGTGGTGCTCTCCACGTCGTTCAATCTACCGGACGACCGACTCCGGATCGGCTTCGACCTCGCGTGGGTCGACTGGTCCGCGCACACGAGCCTCATCCCCACCGAGGACATCACGCTCATCGTGGACGCGCCGCCGAGCCTGGGCCTGGACGTCCCGAGCCGGATCGTCGGTCGACGCCCGCTCGACATGAACCTGCACGATGTCTTCGTTCCGCGTCTCGGCGTGGAGATGCTCGCGCACCGGAGCCCCGCGCACGAGGTCGAGCTTCGCTTCGGCTACGCGTACGAGAACAGCCCGTTCCCGACCCAGACCGGCGTCATGAACTTTATCGATAGTGACCGGCACAGCTTCACGGTCGGCGTCGGCTGGGGCCTTCGGAACCTGCGCCCGACGATCGCGGGACGCCTCCAGATCGATGCGCACCTCTCCTACGCCTACCTCCCGGAGCGCGCCCACATCAAAGACTCGCTGGTCGACGCGGTCGGCGACTTCGTGGCGGGTGGGCATCAGCTGACGATGGGTCTCAACGTGGAGCTCGCGTTCGAATGACCCGTGCACAGCAGCTCGCCGTCCTCTCCCTCGTCGTCACCCAGCTCGCGCTCGTGTCCATTGGCTGCGCCACCCGAGGAAACGAAGCGGACTTCCCCGCGCCCATCGCGACTTCCGGAGTCGGTCCCTTTCGCGCCGCGCGTGTGGTGGAGACGGGCTTTACGGAACCTCCCGCCGGGCGCGTGATGGAGAGCACCTGGGCCGTCGAGCGCGCGCAGCTGACCGACATCGGGTTGTTCTTCGCGGCGGGGATCCCGCTCGAGGACGCCCCGGACCGTGATCCCGCCCTCGCGGCGGACGTGACGGACTGGAGCCGGTACGGACCGCGTCAGATCTACCAAACGGCGGCCCGTGATCAGGACCTCGGCTTTGACCTCGAAGCGGCCACGCCCGTGCTCGAAGCGACCGAACCGTGGGAAGAGGGCGCCGTGAGCGACCCATGGTTCGATGTCGACAGTGGTCGGCTCTACTACGCCGCGGGCGGCAGCATCGGAATGGTTGAAGCTGGCGAGGGTGGAGCGTTTGGGCCGCATCAGCAGGTGCTCGCGGTTCCAGAAGCCGGACTGCGGAGCCCAACGGTGGTTCGCGACCCGGTTGGCGACGGCGTTCTCCTCTATGTTCAGACTCGCGCTGGCGTGGCGGTCGCGCGATCCGAAGACGGAGTCGCGTTCACTTTCGATCGCAACCTCTCGCTCGACCTCCCCACGGAGGCCGTTGACCCAGACGCGACTGAGGAGCGCTGGTCCGGACCCGGTGCGCTCGTGGCGACCTCACCCACCGGTCGGACCACGGTGCGTCTTTACTTCAGCGTTCTCCGGAGCGACGGGACGCGCGTGATCGGGATGGCCGCGAGCGAAGACGGTCTGCGCTTTGAGCGCTCGCCCACGCCCGCGTTCATCGGGGACCTCCCGCGTTCGCCGTGCCCGTTTCTTGAGAGCTTCAACGGAGTCGACGTGACGCGGATTTACTCGACCGCGGAGTTCGCGCGCTCGGACTTCGCGTTCCGCGCGGTGACGGCGCACATCTCGCCGCTCGATGTGATGTACGCCGAAGAAGAAGAAGAACCCGCCGAGTAGTCAGGCGAGTCAAGAGCCGACGAACTCGGCGACGAAGTCGTTCACAGGGTTCTCGCGGAGCTCTTCCAGCGTTCCCCGCTGCGCCACCCGCCCCGCGTCGAGGACGATCACGTCCCCATGGAGCGCCGCCACGTCTCGCACGTCGTGGGTCACAAAGAGAGCGGGCTGCTTGAGCGCGTGGAGTCGTTCGACGAGCGCGGCACGAACCGAACGGCGCGTCTGCACGTCGAGCGCGGAGAGCGGCTCGTCCAGCAACAAGAGGCGCGGCTTCGCGATCAGCGCGCGGGCGATCGCGACGCGCTGCTTCTCGCCTCCGGACAAGCGCGTCACGCGTCGCTCCGCGAGCGCCTCACAACCCAGCTCCTTGAGCACGACCCGAGCTTTCGCGTGACGCTCTTCCTTCGTGACGCGGCGTTCGCCGACGGTGAGCGCGAAGGCTACGTTGTCGATCACGCGGAGGTGCGGGAACAGGCCGAAGCCTTGCGGGATGTAGCCGACCTCGCGGGCTGCGATCGGGACATCAACGTCGCGCTCGGTGCTGGCGAGCGTGACGTCGCCGACGCGTATCTCACCGCGCTCGAGCGGGAGCGCTCCGGTGATGGCGCGCAGCACAGTGGTCTTGCCGCTCCCGTTGGGTCCGATGAGCGAGACCGGCTCGCGGTTGCCGCCAAGCTCGACCTTGAGTTCGAATCCGCCCGTGAGCACGTGTAGCTCCGCGCTCCAGTTCATGAGCGCCCCCAGAGCAGCCGCAGCGCCCCGAAGAGCGCGGCACCGATCGCGACAAAGATGAGCGAGAAGACCACCGAGAGCTGAACGTCAGATTCGAGCGCGCTGAAGATCGCGAGGGGCATCGTCTGCGTCCGCTCCGTCATGTTTCCTGCGAACAAGAGCGTCGCGCCGAACTCTCCAAGCGCGCGGGCCCAAGCGAGCGTCGCGCCGACGACCAGCCCAGGTCGAGCGATCGGGATCGCGATCCGGGCGAACGCCGACCACGGAGACGCGCCCAGGCTCTCCGCGACGATCAGGGTGTCTCGGTCCACGCTCCGAAAGGCGTTCGCGGCGGCTTGGACGTAGAAGGGCGCGGAGACGATCAGCTGCGCGAGCACGACAGCCGCGGCGCTGAACGGGACGGTGATGTCGAGCCGCGCGAGGAGCTCGCCGACGGCCCCGCTGCGACCGAAGGTCACGAGAAGCGCCACGCCGATGACCGCGGGCGGGATCAAGATCGGCAGGTTCACGACCCACTCGACGACCCGCGCGGTTCGAGTCTCTCCGCGCGAGAGCCACCAGGCGAGCGGAGTGCCCATGACGAGCGTCAGCGCGAGGCTGACGACAGTGGTGCGGAGACTGAGCGCGAGGGCGGGGACGAACATCGGGTGCGAGGCGCCGCGCTGCAGACCCTCCGCGGTCGCGGAGAACACCAGCGCGACGATCGGCAACGCGAGGAGCAGGACAAGAACGCCTCCCAAGCTGGCGGTGACGCCGCGCTGTAGCCGCCGCATCAATCGCGTCCGAATCCGTGTGCGCGGACGACATCCTCGGCGGCGACAACGAAGTCCGCGAACGCGCGCGCCCGTTCTCGCTGGCGCGAGGAAGAGAGCGCGCTGATCGCATATCTCGCGCGCGCGTTTAGCGCCGACGGGATCTCGATCGCGGTGACCTGGGGGTGTGTCGCGTCCGTTCGGTAGACCAGCGCTGCATCGGCATCCCCGAGCGCGACCTTTGCGCGGACGAGGCGGGAGTTGTGTTCTTGGGAAACGACGCTCGCGTTGACCGCGTCAGAGAAAGCGTCACCGAGCGCGCTCCTCGCGTTGGCGATGACCTCGCGGGTGTAGCGGCCGACGGGGACGCTGGGCGCGCCAACGATAATGGAGCCAGCGCGCGGGAGATCGGTGAAGCGCGAGAGCTGCGCGGGGTTGTCGCGCGGGACGATGATCATGAGGTCGTTGCTCGCGAAGGCGCGAGGAGGCTCGGCCAGCCCAGCACGCTGGAGCTCCTCGACGTGTTCTTCGTTCGCGGACGCGAAGACGTCGGCGCGCGCGCCTTGCTCGACTTGAAGTCGGAGCGCTTGGCTGCCGGCGAACGAGAGCCGCACCGGGACTCCGGCCTGGGCCTCGTAGTTCTGCGCGAGCTCCGTGAAGACCTCCGTGAGCGAAGAGGCGGCGAGCACGACGAGCGGAGCGCTGCGGTCGTTCACGTCGTCGCATCCGAGCCCAACCGCGGCGAGCGCGAGTGTGGAAGCGCTCGCGATCAGAGCAACAACCGGAAACTGAGCGTTCGGACTCACGCGCACGCGCCTTGATCGCCCTCTTACGCGCGCATTTCAAGCGCGTGTTGTCCCGTCGTGGGAAGCGTGACCTAATCCGCAGACTGGTCTACACCGTGAGCTTGACTGTCTCGGTCCGGATGATTGGTCTCGCGGCAGCGTCATGGTTTCTCTCCACGACGTTCGCCAACGCGCAGAGTCTCACCGAGGCGCGCGTTCTAGAGCTGGCGCGGGCCCAAGCCCCGGCGGTGATCGCGGCGCGACGCTCCGCGCGGCAATCAAGCGCTCGCGCCACGGGCGTCGGTCTGCACCCGAACCCGCAGATCGCGTTTCAGCGGCAGGAGTCCTTCGCGCCGAATGCGGAGTCCCAAGACGTCCTGCAGGTAAACGTACCGATCGATCTCTCCGGGCGTCGTCGAGCGACGCGTTTTTTGGCAGAGCTCAGCGCGGCGGAGTCGAACGTGAACGCCGAGAGCGTGCAGCTCGCGATCTCGGCGCGAGCCCTTGAGATCTTCTATGGCGCGCTCGCGACCAAGCGACGAGTCGTGTTGCTCACTCACGCACAGGAAGCGCTCGATGATGCGGCCCGGATCCTCGTGAGTCGTGAATCGGTCGGCGAGGCCTCAGGCTATCAGCGCGCGCGGTTGACCCTGGCGGTCGAGCTGGCCCGGAGCCGGCTGGGTCGGGCGGAGCTCGAGCTCGAGCTGGTCACGGGTGAACTCTCGGCGCTCTTGGGCGCTCCCGTAAATGATGTGGAGGGGTCCTTCGAGGTGGAGCCACCGGGACCGATCTCCAGCTTGCTCGAGCGCGCACAAGAGCATCGCCCGGAGCTGAGTTCGCTCGATGCTCGCCTCGATCTTGCGCGTCGCGCCGAACGCGCTTCAGACATGGGTTGGTTCCCAACGCTGACGGTTACGGGAGGCTACAATCGTCTTCGTGGGGACGAGGTGGGGCATGGGTACACCGTCGGCCTGCGCGTCGGGATCCCGGTCTTTTCGCGTGGTCAGGGACAAGCACGAGAAGCCGATGCGGCTCTTGAGGCGCTCCGGAATTACCAAGGCGTCGCGGCTACCTCAGTGGAGTCCGAGGTCGCGACCGCGCGTGCGCGTGTGCTCGGGATGCTCGCGGAACGTGAGCGCTTTAGGCGCGCGACCACGGAGCCGAGCGCGCTTTTGATGCGGGCGGCGGCGAGCGGGTTCCGAGGTGGAGAGCGGAACTTGGTCGAGCTGCTCGATGCGCAGCGCGCGCTCTTCGATGTCGCCGATCGTCAGATCGGGTTGGACCTGTCCACTCGGCTCGCTGACATTGCGCTGCGGAGAGCGACCGGGTCGTTGTGAAGAGCGCGAACAAGACGGTGACCACGATGATGCTCGCGAGCTGTCTCGTCGCGGTCGGGTGTCCGGAAGCGGGGGGCGGTCACGCACACGGCGGTCATTCCCATGGGCATGAGCACGGCGGACACGGCGATCATCATGAGCACGGACACGCGGAGCATGGACACAGCCATGGTCACAGCCACGCGGCGCCGCAGACCCTGACTGTTTGGGGAGAAGCCCTGGAGCTCTACGCGAAGCACCCGCCCCTGGTCGTCGGTGCGGAGGTTGAGCTTGAGCTCTACCTGACGTGGCTGGATGGGTTCCGTCCGCTTGAGCATGTCGAGGTGAAGGTGACACTGAGCGGGCCGAGCGAGCTGGAAGCCAGCGCGTCGATGAGCAGCTCTGGAGTGTACCGGGTCACGTTCACCCCGACGGTCGCCGGGACCTATCAGGGCGCGCTCCAGATCACATCTGGGGGAACCGGTTCCGTAGACGGCTTTGAGGTCACGGTCTTCCCGATGAACGACGCGGCGGGTCAAGCTGAGCGAGGCGACGGACCGGTCGGCGCGATCGAGTTCAAGAAAGAGCAACAGTGGCGGATGCGCTTTGGGACCGCCGCGAGCGATCGACGACGCGTTCGACCCAGCGTGGAGGTGACTGGCGATCTGACGACACCGCCGGGCGGAGTGGCCCATGTTCACGCTCCCGTCGCGGGCCGGGTCATGGCGGCTGAAGCATTTCCGCGACCTGGCACCACGGTTGAAGCCGGGGAGCTTCTGGCGACGATCGCGCCGACCCCAGGCAACCCAGAAGATGCGGCGCGCGCGAGTCTTGGCGTGGTGGAAGCGCAAGCGCGCCTCGAAGCGGCGCGGGTCGAGGTGGAGCGCACACGCCAGATGGTCGCGGACCAGGCGATCCCGGAGCGTCGTTACGAAGAAGCGCAGCGGCAAGAACGGGTCGCGCGCGCCGCGGTACGGGCGTCCCGTCGCGCGCAGTCGCTCTACAGCTCTGCGCAGCAAGGAGCGGGACGCGGGTCTTGGCGTGTGACCTCGCCGATCGGGGGGGTCATCGACGCGGTCGAGGTCTCACCGGGAGAAGCGGTTGGGACCCACGACCTGATGTTCCACGTGGTCGATCCACGCGTCTTGTGGCTCCACGTCGACCTGCCAGAGGCGTGGGCCAGTCGCTTCACGCGCGACGCCAACGCCTCCTTTCAGCTCGTCGGGGACGACCGATGGCACACGCTCGACATCGAGTCCGCGGGTGGCGCGTCGCTCGTTCACGCGTCACGAACCGTCGATGAACTCACGCGCACCGTTGGCGTGATGTACGCGCTCGGCGCGACCGACGACGCCTTCCGGGTCGGCGCTGCGGTCAACGTGCTGATCCCGGTCGGAGCGCCGGTCGACTCGGTGACGGTTCCGCGCTCCGCGATCCTTGAGGTCGAAGGGCGGAGCGTCGTCTTCGTTCAGCTCACTGGCGAGTCCTTCGTCGAGCGCGCTGTTCGAACGGGACCCTCCGAAGGAGACCGCGTCGCGATCCGCGCAGGCGTCGCCGAAGCGGAACGGGTCGTCACGCAAGGCGCACATCTGCTGCGGCTCGCGGGGAGCAGCGGCTCGCTCGGTCACGGCCACGTGCACTGATCATGATCGACTGGACCCTTCGCGCATCGCTTCGTCATCGCGTCGTCGTCCTGGCCGCGGCGGTCTTGTTGTCAGTCTTTGGCGCGTACCGGCTCCACCAGATGCCGGTCGATGTGTTTCCGGACCTCAGCGCGCCGCGCGTCACCATCGTGACCGAGGCGACCGGTCTCGCTCCCACCGAGATCGAGCAGCTGATCACGTTCCCCATCGAGAGCGCCGTGAACGGGATCGTGGGAACTCGCCGTGTGCGCTCCGCGTCCGCCGCGGGGATCTCGATCGTGTGGGTGGAGTTCGACTGGGACACCGACGACGCGATCGCGCGGCAGCGGGTGATCGAGCGGCTCCAGTCCGCCGCGACCCAGCTGCCAGAGGAAGCGGACCCGCCGATTCTTGGGCCGAGCGCGTCTGTCATGGGGGAGATCGCGTTCATCGCGCTCTCGAGCGAGACGCTCGACACGATGCAGCTTCGGCACATCGCGGAACGAGACGTGCGGCGCCGGATCTTGTCGGTGAGCGGAGTCTCGCAGGCGGTCGCGATCGGAGGACACGAGCGTCAGTACCAAGTGATCCTCGATCCTGAGCGCCTCGCGCGTTTCGGTCTTACGGGGGTCGAGGTGGCGAGCGCGATCACCCACGGAAGTACAAACGCGCCGGGCGGTTATCTGGTCGAGAGCGGACAGGAATCCGTTGTCCACGTGCTCGGGCGCGCCAACACCGCCGAGGAGATCGCCGCGATTCGCGTGTCCTCACGCGAGACCATCCCGGTACGGGTTCGCGATGTTGCCGCGGTGCGCGTCGGGCCGGCGACCCGACGTGGCGCGGGGAGCTACAACGCGCGTCCGGCGGTCATCTTGAGCGTCGTGAAGCAGCCATCCGCCGACACCTTGCAGATTACCCGGGCGGTCGACGAAGCCCTCGACGAGCTTGAGCCCGCGCTGCAGCGACAGGGCGTCACGGTCGACCGGGATCTCTTTCGTCAGGCGGAGTTCATTCAGACGTCCGTGGATGGGCTGCTAACGGTGTTGCGCGATGGCGCGTTCTTGGTCGCGCTGATCTTGCTGCTCTTCCTTTGGCACCCAGGCGCGACCGCGATCAGTGTGCTGGCGATTCCGCTCTCGCTCTTGAGCGCGACGCTGGCGCTTTCGGCGCTCGGGCTCCGCTTGGACACGATGACGCTCGGTGGCCTGGCGATCGCGATCGGCGAGCTGGTGGACGACGCGATCATCGACGTAGAGAACATCACGCGTCGGCTGCGAGAGCGCGCGCGGCTCCGCGAAGATGCGCGTGAGCGCGTCCTCGACACGGTGCTGCGCGCGTCGCGCGAGATCCGCTCCTCGATCGTGAGCGCGACCGCGATCCTGCTCTTGGTCTTTACGCCGATGCTGTTTCTGGACGGCATGGAAGGGCGGCTCCTTCGGCCGCTCGCGATCTCTTATCTCGCCGCGATCAGTGCGTCTTTGGTCGTCGCGGTGACGGTCACCCCGGTCCTGTCGTCGTGGTTGCTGCCGCGCACCGCCGAGGAGGTCGAGAGGGAACCGCTCGTCCAGCGCTGGCTCCAGCAGCGGTACGAGCCAATGCTGCGCTTCTCGCTCTCGTCTCCGGGAAAGGTCGTCGTCGTTTCGCTTGTCGTCGTCGCGATGGGGCTCTACGGCCTCTCGACGTTTGGTCGGCGCTTCCTTCCGCGTTTCAACGAGGGGAGCCTCAACGTCGCGATGGTCGTTATGCCTGGGACCTCGATCGACGAGAGCGACGCCCTCGGTCGGCTCGCGGAAGAAGCCCTCCTCGCGGATGACGCGGTCGTGTCGACCACGCGGCGAACGGGGCGCGCGGAGCGGGATGAGCACGTGCAGGGGCCTGAGGCGAGCGAGATCGACGTGATCTTGCGCGCCGATGCACGTGGCCGCGACGAGCTCCTCCGCGACCTCCGGGAGCGACTGAAGGTCGTGCCGGGCGCGGGCTTTACGTTCGGGCAGCCGATCTCGCACCGCATCGACCACATGGTCTCGGGGCAACGCGCCCCGCTCACGGTTCGGGTCGTCGGCGAGGACCTCGACGTGATCCGGCGGATCGCAGCAGAGGTCCGGGACGTGATCCAGGGCGTTCCTGGGTTGGTCGACGTGCAGCTGGAACCGATCGTCGACACACCTCAGCTCGTCGTCGATGTGGACGAAGCCGCCGCTGCCCGACACGACCTCTCGCGAGGGCAAGCGGCTCGCGCAATAGGAATGGCGCTCTGGGGTGAAGAGGTCGGCAGGGTCTTCGAGGACGGGACGTCAACCGCGATCGTGGTCCGCTATGGAGACGCGCTGCGTAGCGACCGCCGCGCGCTCGAGAACGCGCGGGTCCCGACTCGTTCGGCGGCCTCGGTGCCGCTTACGTCCCTCGCCAGCGTTCGAAGCGATCGTGCGCCGAACTACATCATGCGCGAGAACGCCCGACGACGCGTGGTGGTCACCGCGAATGTCTCCGCCGCGGACCACAAGGCGGTCGTGGATGCGGCACGGGAGCAAGTCCTGGAAGAGGTCACGACTCCGTCCGATGTGCTGATCGAGTACAGCGGACGCTTCGAGCAAGAAGAAGCGGCGACCGCTCGGCTCTTGCTCCTGGGGGTCCTCGTGATACTCGGGATCGCGCTGATCGTTGGGGGCACGTTGCGGAGCGGGAGACGCGCGATGATTGTGTTGAGCAACCTCCCGATCGCGCTCGCGGGAGGCGTTGTTGGGGTGCACTGGGCGGGCGGCGTGATGTCGATCGCGACAACCATTGGCTTCATTACGCTCTTCGGGATCGCGACGCGAAACGGGATCCTCCTGGCGACCCGCGTGGCGGACCTTGAGGCGGAAGGGCTCCCGCGCGAAGCAGCGGTCGAGCAGAGCGCGCGAGAACGTCTCGCGCCGATCCTGATGACGGCGGTAACGGCGGCGCTGGGTCTGTTGCCGCTCGCGATGTCGCTCGGCGAACCGGGCGCTGAGATTCAGGCGCCGATGGCGCTGGTGATCGTGACGGGTCTCATCAGTTCGACGTCGCTCAACATGATCGTCGTTCCGGCGCTGCTTTCGCGATGGGGCGGAGCGGCGGTCGATGCGTCACGAGCATCGTCCTGAGCCGCTTTTACGTTCGTTTTACCTTTCGCTTCTGAGCCACCGCTAGGCTCTTGATGATGAACGACTCATTTTCTCGTCGCGGATTCAGCCAGGTGCTCAGTCTCGGGATCCTCGGCGCCACCGTTCCCGTGACCGCGCAGGGCGACCGGGTCGCTCGCGTTGCGTTGACCGCTCGGTTCGAGCAGACGACGCTCCCGTCGGACGAAATGCCGCGCGCCATGCTGGGGAGCAGCACGGACGCAGTGAACCCCAATGTCGCGGTGAAGCTCTTCCTCCAGCACTCGAGCCCAGACGGCCTGGTGCTCCCGACCTACGCAATCAAGCTGCGCGCGACCGGCGGCGTTCGCGGCACGCTCTTCCCGGTCCGCGTCGGACTACTCACGCGTCGGGGTCCGCTTCAGCGCATCACGCTGCCAGCAGCTCACGAATGGGAGTACGGCCTGTTCCTCGGTCGGCTGACCCCGGGCCGTGGCGCCTCGCGGTTGACGGCGACCGCGCGCAATCCCGACGCGGTTCCGCCTCGAGATCGCGCGGGACTCGCTGCCTTGGCGCGGGTTTCTGGACCCGTCGCGCTGACCTTCCTTTGAGCACGGTCGCGAGCGGCGCGCCGACGCTCGACGCGGGCGCGGACGAGGTGGTTGGTTGGCTCCTCGGCCCGCGGCATCGTTCGTGCCTCGATACGACCGGCCGCCCGCTTGGAGAGCAAGCGTCACCGCGGTACGGCGTGACGTGTGAGGTCTTGGAAGAGGTCCGCCTATTTCGCGACGCTCGCGACGAAACCGCCAAGCCGTGCAATGTGCTCGCGCTGCGTCAGCTCAGTGGTTGCTGGGCAAGCCTGGGTCGCGCGCTCTCGAGCTACCAAGCCGATGCTCCCAACACCGTAGGGCGGATGTACCGGCGGGCAGACGCCGCGCGTCGCTTGGCGCCGCTCTTGGCGATCCGCGCAGAGCCCGTGTCGCCCCGCGCGGCCGCGCTCTACAAAGTCGCGCTCGGGTTCAGCGAGCTGCTCAGCGCGCTTTTGATCGAGGAGACGATCGATGCGGACGATGCTCCGCCGAATGAGGAGACGCTCGATCAATGGCTCGACGAAGGACGCTGGCTGATCGGAGAGCGACAGGTCTGCGCGGGGTCTCGTTCCCAGATCCGCTCGATCTGGAGCGCGCTCGCGACGGACGCAGAAGACGACGGCGTCTTTCCGGAATGGAACGCGCCGTGGTTCGAGGCCGCGGCCAGCGCGTGCCTGACGCTCGAGGCATTGGCCGCTGCTTCCGCCGGAGCAGCGCGCTTCCGCGGTCAACAGACTCGCTCGGTGGCGACAGAGCTTTACCTTGCGGACGACGCGCCGAGGTTGGTCGGCGCCATCCAGCGGTTCGACGACGCGCATGGGTTGCACGCCACCTTGCTCTTCGAGTCGACCTCCGTACCGGCCGCGCTTCGGAGCTTCGTGGACGCCGTGGCGGAGGGGCGAACGCTCGATGACGCGCTCGTCCTCGCCGCGCAGGAACCGCTCGCGTCTCTCTTGGCTTCGCTGGGTCGCCCGCGAGAGCCGTTGAGCGAGGAAGCGTTCCGCCGCGCTTGCGCGTGATCGCGTATCGTGAGCCGATGGCGCGCAAACTCTCCACACTGCTCCGAGCGATTCGGCGCTGCGCCGAGTGTGAGGATCTGCCGCTCGGTCCTCGGCCCGTCGTGCAGGTGGGCGCGGAGGCGGGTGTCGTGATCATCGGACAAGCGCCGGGTACGAAGGTGCACGAGACCGGGGTCCCGTGGCAGGACGCATCGGGCGACCACCTCCGCGAGTGGCTCGGGATCGAGGACGACGTGTTCTACGACCCGGACGCGATCGCGCTGATCCCGATGGGCTTTTGTTACCCGGGAAAGAAAGGGAGCGGGGACGCGCCACCACGACCAGAGTGCGCGCCGCTCTGGCACGAAGAGCTCCTGTCGCATCTCCGCGACGATGCGTTGATCCTCTTGGTTGGACAGTACGCGCAGAAGCACTACCTCCAAAAGCGCCGCAAGAAGTCGCTCACGGAGACGGTCCGGGCGTTCGAGAGTTACCTCCCCGAGAAGCTCCCGCTCCCGCACCCGAGCTGGCGCTCCAAGATCTGGATGAAGAACAACCCCTGGTTCGCGAACGACGTGCTGCCTCGACTTCGCCGCGAGGTCGCCACCCGGATCGGCTAGCGGCGTGCCCGATCGCCAACAACGCACAAGCATCGCGCGCTCCCGGACATCGCTTGTGGTCCTGGCCGCCTGCCTTAGGGTGTGGGCGTGGACCGGATAGACGACAAGACGACCCGCCGTGAGTTTGTCGCGGGGGTCGCCGCGACCTCCCTCGTGACGGCCGGGTGTCGCGCGCCGACGCAGCGGCCTCCGCGAGAAGAGGAACGCGCGAGCGCGGATGCTCCTTCGCTCAAACCCATCGCACAGCTCATGTCGGCGCGGGAGCGTCACTGGGTCGGCGACGGCTTCGCGGTCAGCACCATCTTCTCGCCCCGCCTCCTCGATCCTCAGCTTCTCAGTCCGTTCATTCTGATGGACCACGCGCCGGAACGGGAGTTCGGCCCGACCGCGACGCGTCGGGGAGTCGGCGAACATCCGCATCGCGGTTTCGAGACGGTGACCTTCGCCTACCAAGGCGAGATCGATCATCGCGATTCGCATGGCGGCGGCGGCACGATCGGGCCGGGCGACGTTCAGTGGATGACCGCGGGCTCCGGCGTCGTGCACGAGGAGAAGCACTCCCGCCGCTTCTCTCAGGTCGGCGGCGCGTTCGAGATGGTTCAGCTTTGGGTGAACCTCCCGGCGCGACTCAAGATGACCGCGCCGCGCTATCAAGCGTTGACCGGCGCCTCGTTTCCCTCGCTCTCGTTCGGAGGAGCCTCCGGGCGCCTGATCGCCGGAGCGCTCCAGGGACAGAACGGGCCGGCGAGCTCGCACACGCCGATCACGATGTTTGACGTGACGCTGCCCGCCTCGACGGAGTCGTCGTTTGAGCTCGCTCTTGGCCACACCGTGTTGGTGTTCGTGCTCGAAGGCGAGGGCGTCGCGCAGGGCGAGCAGCGCGTCAGTACGGGCGACTTGCTGGTGCTCGACCGAGACGCGCCGGGCCGCGTGCAGCTCGCGGCGAACTCCGCGACGCGTTTGCTGGTGCTCTCGGGAGAACCGCTCGGCGAGCCCGTTGTGGCGCGCGGTCCGTTCGTGATGAACACCGCGGAAGAGATTCAGCAGGCGATGCAAGACTACCGCCGCGGGTTGATGGGGCGCCTCGCGCCGACGACCTGAGCAGGGCTTCGGCCCGACGAGAGATGCGCGAGAAGAGGAGCGAGCGATGGGCAAGCTAGTGGATGGTCAGTGGCACGACGTCTGGTACGACACGACCAAGACGAAGGGGCGCTTCAAGCGCAAAGACTCCTCGTTCCGGAGCTGGGTCACGAAGGACGGCGCGGCGGGCCCGACCGGGGCGGCCGGGTTCCGAGCAGAGCCTGGTCGCTATCATCTCTTCGTGTCGTTTGCGTGCCCCTGGGCGCACCGCACCTTGATCGTTCGTAAGCTCAAACAGCTCGAGGACGCGGTCTCCGTCTCGGTCGTTCATCACTTTATGGGCAGCGCGGGGTGGACCTTTGACGAAGGGGAAGGCGTCGTCGGCGATCCGGGCGGAGCGCGCTACCTCTACGAGGTCTACCAACGCGCGGACGCGACCTACACGGGCCGGGTGACGGTACCGATCCTCTGGGACAAAGAGACGTCAACGATCGTGAGCAACGAGTCGAGCGAGATCATCCGGATGTTCGGGAGCGCGTTCGATGACGTCGGTGCTGCCCCGGGGGACCTTTACCCCATCGCGCTTCGTGAGGAGATCGACGCGGTCAACGATCGCGTCTACCGGACGCTCAACAACGGCGTCTACAAGTGCGGCTTCGCCACGACCCAAGAAGCGTATGAGGATGCGTTCGTCGCGCTCTTTGAAACGATGGACTGGCTCGAAGATCGGCTCTCGACGCGTCGGTACTTGGTTGGAGATCAGATCACCGAAGCGGACTGGCGCCTCTTCACGACGCTCGTGCGTTTTGACGCGGTGTACTTCGGTCACTTCAAGACCAACCAAAAGCGCCTCGTCGACTACCCGAACCTCTGGGCCTACACGCGTGAGCTGTATCAGGTCCCCGGAATCGCGGAGACCGTCGATATGTTCCACATCAAGCACCACTACTACGGGAGCCACGAGACCGTGAACCCGTCGCGCGTCGTTCCGTTGGGTCCGGCGATTGATTTCATGTCGCCGCACGGGCGCGGTTCCTGAGCAGATGCGCTCCTAGAGGAGCCAGCTGTAGGCGGCGGCGACCGCGTCCTTGCCGCCGCTTTCGATCACCGCGCCGTGCGCCATGACCACCCGGTCGAAGTCCCAGTCGAGGATCGTCTCGACCTCCTCGCGGGCGATCTTCCGTTTCATCCCGAAGCGCTCGAGCGCGGAAACACGGCAGCCCGGATAGGCGAGGGCGCTCCCCATCGCGAACCGGGTGAACCACGGCGCGCTCTTCTGAATGTTGAAGACGAAGTCACTGGTGACGAGCGTCTTGCTCGGCCGGTGAAGCACGACGACCTCGCTCAGGACCGGGATGGAGCGCATCTGGAGGAGCGCGACCTCGTCGCCGAACGGATGTGTGGCTGAATCGACGACGCCTTGGAGCTTCAGGTCAGGGCGCTTCTTCGCGAGACCCTCTCCTGCCCACGCTTCGAGCCCGGCGTCCGCCCACGGCCCGACGTAGAGATGATGAAAACGGTTCGGCGCGAGCACCCAGCGCGGCTCACCCAGATGCGAAATGCTCGAGGGGTCCGCCGCGATGGGCGAGTGGACGAGCAGCCCGGCGCCCAGCTGAAGCACGGTCATCTTCGTCCCGAGCTCGACGCCGACGAACCGAAGCGGTGCGTCGAAGACGTTCACTCCCGGCGCGATCTGTCGTCCATTGGCCATGCCGCGGTCGTAGGGACGCGCCGCGATCAAGTCAACTCACGTGAGGTTACTGATCGTCGTCTCACGTGAGGTTACTGATCGTCGTCGTCCCGAGCGGAAAGCGCGGCCGTCTAGGGCGCTTGGTAGCCCTGTATTGCTGGTGAACCCCAGCGAGTCAGTGCAGGTGTGCGTGTTGCTTCCTGCGCGTTGCGAAGTGCTGCGTCACGGGTCTCCGCGACGTACCTATTGCAACGTTGGGATCACTCTTCCCAAGGGAGACCGATTGCGGACTGCCGAGATGAAGGTTGCGTATTACGAACCAAAACTTGAGCAGCCACGCCCCCCGCTCCGGGCGACGAAAGATCAGATGAGAGTTATCAAACCGCGGGCCGACGAAAGGCGGCATCCGACGTCGGTCGAGCTCGCCTTGCGAACTCCGGTGAAGAACATCGAGCAGCCTGCTGCTAGTCGATCAGTTCGACCTTGTTCGCCCGCGCGATCGCTTGCTTCACCCGCTGCGCGAATTCTTGGATCTTGTCGACCTCGTTCCACACGTCGCGCTGCGGGAGCCCGTAGTCCTTGGTCTCGACCACGTCGTAGCCGAGCAGCTCCATCTCCTCGACCTTGACCTCGTCGCGGAACGAGGTCTTCTTGCGCTCGACCTTGTTGACGATGCGATGAAGCGCGTAGGTCTTGGTCTCCTTCAACGTCGGCACGCCTTCCTTACGCGTTGGGATCGCGCGCGCGACGGCCTCGAGCTTCGGGATGATGTCGTTCCGCAAGACCAGGAGCTCCGGAATCGTGAGCTCCCGCTTCTTCCCGTCGAGGTCCACGATCGTCGAGGTCGCGATCTGGTTCGTGAGGGAAATGCGACGCGCCAAGGAGCGGTCCTCCTTCACGATCTTCGCGATCCGCTTCCGGCACTCTTCAATCGTGTAGTGACGCTCGGTGGAGCGGTCGGTTCCCGGGTCGGCCGCGAAGGCCCCCTTGCCCGTCACCTTCTGCGTTCGGTACCAGCGGTTGTCCGCGCCGGACTGCTTGAGCCGGTTCGTCCACGTCGCGAGATCCGCGGCGAGCTTCTTGCGCCGGTTGAACCCGTCGCTCAACGTCATCTTTTCCATCGTCGTCCCCATGCTGCCCAGACGATACGCGCTGAACGGGTCGCCGGGAAGTTCAGGCGAGGAGCGAGTGGATCCAGCTCTTCTGTGCCTTCACGCGCGCGCGGCTGGAGAGCGTTCGATCGACCAGGAGCGCGCCTTCAAGCCCGGACAGGAGGCTCATCGCGAGCACGCTCGGCGCGATCGTCGTCTTGAGCTCTGCTTTGTGTTCCTTGAAGAGAGAGACGAGCCAGGCCTCGGTCTCCGTGAAGAACTTCCCGAGCAACGCGATGTTGTCCGCGTCGAGCTGCTCGGCCTCCAGCGCGAGCATCCCGCACAGGCAGAGCTCGTTGCGCGCCTCGACTGCCTCGAAGATCGCGATGAACGCCGAGAGCTTTCGCTTCAGCTTCCATCGTTTGCTCGCGATGTCGTGGAGCGCGGTGAAGAACTCCTCGTGGTAGCGCTCGATCAACACGCGCGCGAGGTCCGACTTCTCCGGGAAGTAATAGTGAACGCTCGACGACTTGATGCCGATCTCGTCGGCGAGCGTGCGAAAGCTGAGCCCGTGCAGCCCCGCGCGTTGGACCCGCTTCCGGGCCGCGGCCTCTAGCTTCTGTCGCTTCTCGCTCACTCTCGTACTCCTACGGCAGTACAGGGGCGCGGTCCATCCTCGGGTTGGCTTGCGTCTGTGTCTATCTACAGGTAGGTAGATTATTCAACTCGAAGGAGACCCATGAAGATCTATGATTTCGCCGCGTTCCCGAACCCGTTCCGCGTCCGCCTCGCGCTTCAAGAGAAGGGCGTGACCGACGTTGAATTCGTCTCGATCGACGTCCCCAACGGCGAGCACCGAAGCCCGGAGTTCGCGGCCAAGAACCCCAGCGCGAGCGTTCCGGTGCTTGAGCTCGACTGCGGTACCTGCATCTCAGAGTGCACCGCGATCACAGAGTATCTTGATCACGCTTACCAGAGCGGTCCCAAGCTCACGGGTCAGACGCCCAAAGAGCGCGCCGTCATCCACATGATGCAGCGACGCGCGGAGCAGTACGTGATGGACGCGGTCGGGACGTACTTCCACCACGCGACGCCAGGGCTGGGACCGAAGCTCGAGACGAATCAGAACCCGGAGTGGGGCGAGCGCCAGAAGGGGAACGCGATCACGGGCATGCGCTACTTTAACGGGGTGCTTGGGGACAACGCCTTCGTCGCCGGGGACGACTTCTCGATGGCGGACATCACGCTCTTCTGTGGTTTGGCGTTCGCCGACTTCGCCAAGATCGAGATCCCGAGCGAGTGCAGTGATCTGATCGCGTGGCGTCAGCGCGTCGCGGCACGCCCGAGCGTGCAAGCGCTGAGCTGATGGACGTCAACGCGGACTCTTCGTCGAGGGTGCTGCTTCATGGAGACGCGATCCCGTGGGAGCCATCGCCCGTGCCGGGCGTGGATCGGCGACGGCTCGACAGGGTCTGCGGCGAGCACGAGCGCGTGACGACGATCGTTCGCTACGCGCCCGGGAGCCGCTTCTCGCCGCACGTCCATCCGGGCGGCGAGGAGTTCATCGTGCTCGACGGTGTCTTCCAGGATGAGTACGGCGACTGGCCCGCCGGTTCATATGTTCGGAACCCCCCGACTTCGAAGCACACGCCGGGCTCCGTGCCGGGCTGCGTGATCTTCGTAAAGCTCTGGCAGTTCGCGCCGAGCGACCGGACCTTCGTGCACACGCGTCTGGATCGGCTGGAGCCGGTGCCGCATCGCGATCGCGCGGGCGTCGCGGTCGCCTCGCTCTATCGCGACGAGCGGGAGTCGGTCCGTCTCGAGGTCTGGGACGCGAACGCGGCGATCGAGTGTGCTGCACCTGGTGGGGCCGAGCTCTTCGTTCTTAACGGAGGCTTTTTGGAAGGCGGAGCCGCGCTCCGCGCGCACTCGTGGTTGCGCGTTCCGCCTGGCGGGAAGCTACACGCGAAGACTGGACCGACGGGCGCGCGGGTCTGGATCAAGAGCGGACACCTCGGAGCGTACGTCAGTTCTTGAGTCCGGGGATGACCCGGGCGGCGTGCCCCGCGAGCGTACGGAACGCGTTCGCGGGGCTCACCTTCGGCGGCTCGCCATAGACCCACGCGGTCGATTCGTTCTGGAGCGTGACCTGGAAGACCGCGACCTGGCGGACCTCAAGCCGCTGGCGGATGAGACGCGCGCCGCTTGGGACCGCGGGGTCACGCGTCAAGGCTTGGACCGTAGCGCGCAAAGGATCTTCTGCTCCGCCGTCTCGGTAACTGCTCGACGTGCGCCGGATGTCGATGATCCGATCCGCTTCCTGTTCGTGGATCAGGACGCCGCCGTGGTCGGTGCTCTGGAGCTCGAGGAAGACATCGACTGGAAGATCATGGGTGTCTTTCACGCGGACCACTTCGCTCTGTTCGATCTTTGACCACGCCACCGCACGAGCGAGCACGCCCCCAGAACCGGCGCACGTTCGACAGAGAATGCGTCGCGTCCCCCGGCACCTTCCGCAGCTTTGGTGGAGATCACGGTCCGACGGGTCGTGGCGTTTCTGGCATGCGGGACACGTCTCTCGGCCGCTCGCGAAGCAGACCTCGCAGTTCTGATGAAGCTGGCCCGGGAGCGCCTTCTTGACCTCGTTCCCAACCGGAGCGCGCTGGGGTTGCTCGAGGGAGACGCTCCACGGGTCGGGCGTGGACGCGGGCGCGTCGGGGCGCGAGCGCGTCGGGCGATAGCTCAGCTCCACGCCGCGCGCCTCATACGTCGACAAGAGAACGACTTGAATGGGGCCGGCGCCCACGACCTCGGAGATCGCCAAGCTCTCCGGATCACGCCGCGCCCAAGGTCGTTCGCTTCGCCATCGCCGGAGCGTTTCGAGGAGGTCCTGACGGCGCTCGTCCACGTCGCGAGTGTGGGCGACTCCCGTCGTGAGCACAACGCTCGGGAGTCGCCTATCTCGCTCGGCGGGTCAGCGCGTCATCAACGCGATTCGATGAGCGCGCGAGCCGTCGCGAAGTGCTCCACGAAGATCGCGCGATCCTCATCGCGTGACGCCTGCGCGGTGACGATCTCCTCGATGCGATCGAGCTCCGCGACATCGCCATAGGCGTTCTCCTTCAAGATCTCGGCGAACGCCGTGATGGCGGACGCCCACAGAAGATCTGCGTCGCTCGTCGCGGTCTGGAGGTCGTCGGGGGTGAGCGTCTCCGCGTGCTCGGAAGCAGGGTCGTCCGCCGAGGCACCGAGGTGCTTCCAGCGGACCCGGACCATGACCAGCGCGCCGGGGTCGATCTCTCGTTCGCCCGCGACTGGCTCGCCGTCGAGGACCTCGGGGGCGCCTTCTCGCTCGGGGACTTCACCGTCTGGCCGAACGATCTCGTAGAGCGCCGTGACGTTGTGCCTGGCGCCAACCTCGCCAGCGTCGACGGTGTCTTCGCGGAAGTCGTGATCGGCGATCGCGCGGTTCTCATACCCCAGCAGCCGGTAGGCGAGGACGTGGTCGGGGTTGAACTCCACCTGCAGCTTCATGTCCTGCGCGATGAGATTGATCGACTGAAACATGCGTACGCTCGCGTAGTCGTCCGCGACGCGCGCGTTCGCGATGACCGAGTAGGTCCCGTTCCCCGCGTTGCTGATGCGCTCCATCATCGAGTCGTTTCCGCCGCGGCCGAATCCGAGCGCGGTCAGCGTGACGCCGGTCTCGCGCTTCTCCTCGATGAGTTCGACCAGCGCGTCGTCGGACGATACGCCGACATTGAAGTCACCATCGGTGCACAGCACGACATGGTTGAACCCGTGCTCAATGAAGCCCGCTTCGGCCTGCGCATAGGCGAGCTGGATCCCGGCGGCACCGGCGGTGCTGCCGCCCGCGCTGAAGCTATCGATGACCTCTAGAATCGCCTCGCGATCCGTCGCGACGGTCGGCGTGAGGGCGACCCGTGTGCTGCCGGCGTAGGTGACGATCGAGAGGGTGTCGCTGTCGTCGAGGGCGTCGAGCGTGCCCCGCATGACGCGCTGGACGAGGTTGAGCTTACCGGAGGAAGACATACTGCCGGACGTGTCGACCAGGAAGACGATGTTGCTCGGCAGCTTCTCCGCGCCCATGGGCTCTTCGGCCTGGATCGCGACCCGCAGCTGCGCGTGCTCGCGACCCATCGGGTGCTCCGCGAGCGCCATGTGGATGTCGAAGGGAACCTCGGCTCCGGGTTCGGGCATCGCGTAGTCGTAGCGGAACGAGTTGACGTACTCCTCGACCCGAACGCTGCGCGGGGCGGGCAGGACGCCGGCTTCGATCTCCTGGATGAAGATGTCGTAGCTCGCGGTGTCCACGTCCGCGCCAAATGTGGAAAACGGGTCATGGCTCGCGTGTGTGTACGCGTTGGTCCCGACATCGTCGTAGTCTTCGGGGTAAAGCGGGGGAGGGATCTCCCCGCCGCTACTGGTGTCTCCGTAGTAGCCCGCGTCCCCTGGCAAGATGACGGAGGTGTCGTAGCCGCCGCCGCCGGTGTCCGCGCGCCAGTATCCGTCATCGTCGCCGCAACCGATGCACGCGATGCAGAGCAAGCTCGCGATCAGCGCGCGAGCCGTGGTTGAGTTTGAGAAAGTAAGTTCAAGCATAAGTAGCCTCCGGTACTTCACTTGAGCAAAGGCCGCGCCATACGGTCGGCGCGCCGTTCCTGATTGGGATCGATCGGAAGATTCGAAAGCAGATGTGCGTCACGCGCGGGCGCGGTCGCGATGCGCGTGGCACACACGCGAAGTTTTTGTCAGGGCGTTCGGAAAACGCACGCCCACCGTCGTTCACCCGAGAGGCGCGATCTAACCGGTTGGGTCCGTGCTCTTGGCGGAAGTCGCCGCGTTCGTTTCTGCTGCGCCGTAGACCGTCGTCGTGATCGCGGCGTTGAGCGACGCGATGCGAGCGAGGACCTGAGCGGGCAAGGCGAAGGTCATGGCATGCGGTTGAAGGCCGCTTTGGATCCCCACGTGCAAGACCCGCGCAGTCGCGGCGTCCCAGGCCGCCCGTGCGTCATCGGACAGCGACTCCAGGATCGCGAGGATTCGCTCCACCGTGATCGCGAGACTAGGCGCGTCCATCCCCTCGAGCTCGAGGTTCGCGCGGTACGGCGACTCATCGGTGCTGTGCAGAAGGAACATCGCGGGCGCGAGCACATCGGTGAGAGCCGTCAACGGCTGGTCCGAGGTGAGCTCGAGGTCGACGTTGAGAAAGGATGTCGTGGGTTCGGTCATGAACTGTCTGAGGTCGTGTGCTTGATGAACAAGACGTCGCGCTCGTCTTGCGGAATAAACGAGCCGCGGTCGCCAGAGGCCTCAAGCGCGCTTCGAAGCGGCGCGAGATCTTGGACGTAGAACGCCGAGACGATCTTGGCGAGCGCCTGCACGTGTTCGGCTTCGCGGCGCGCCCGTGGTTTCTCGAGTAACGCGACCATCAGGAGCGGAAGCGCCTCTCGCGATCGCCCGGCCAAGAGCAATTCCAGCGCGCGGAAGAGCTCCGCTGAAATCTGCCGAACGCCCACGAGCCGCGAGAACGAGCCTTCGGGCTTTGGTCCCAGTGCGGAGGTTCGCTCGACGTGACCGACCATCGCGAGCAGCTCCGCGAGCGCGTCGAACGCCTCCTTGGCGCGTGGTCGGGAAGGGAAGGCGCCATACCAGGTGAACCCTCGACCGGACCAGGCGTCAGGCGCGGTCGTGAAGCAGAGCAGCGTTCGTGCGGAGGTCCGCTGCGCGCCGATCGCGGGATAGAGGAAAGAGTACTTGCCGGCCACATTGAACGACGGCTTGAGGGACTGGATGAGCTCGTTCTCGCGAACCAGGGCATCGCGCTCGCTCTCCTTCAGCTCGATCTCTACGCTCACGGCGACGCGAACGATGTCGCGCATCTTCTTGTGGACCTTACGTCGCGAGGCGTTGCGGTAGCTGCGGAGGCGCCGCTGTATGTCTTTGGCCTTGCCGACGTAGACGACGCGCTCGTCTTCGTCCTTGAAGAGGTAGACCGCGGGGGTCGTCGGGAGGTTGGCGATGAAGTCGACGCCGAACTTGCGATCGAAGCGCTTCACGCGTTCAAGCGCGGCTTACGAAGCCTGAGCGCGATGCCGTGTCCCGCGCTCCCGACCATCAGCACCGCGAAGCTCGCGAGCCACACGTAGAACCCCGCGCGCCAGGCGACGAAGTGGTGCGTGACGACGCCGCCTTCGTTTGGAGAGAGGCCCTCCGTCACCCCCATGCTCGTGAAGAACGCGACCGCCAGACCGATGCTCGCGATCACGACCGCGACCCAGCTCAACCGGAGCAAGAGGAACGGCAGCGTCATCATGAAGAGCGGGTTCGCGTACCACCCCCACACCGGCTTGGGGCTGTTGGCGCAGCCCCAAAACCCGCACATGAAATAGTCGTAGCCGTAGTAGACGGTCTCGTTCCCCGTAAAGTCGGTCGCGGGGAGCAAGAGCGCGACGACGAAGACGGCGAACGCGGCGAGCCACACGAGGAGACCGGCGATGCGCTCGTGCATCACGTGAGACCTCTTTTGAGCATCCTCGCTCACGCTCAATCCATCGCAGATCACCCAACGCGCGGCAAGATCGCGACATCCTACTTACCGTTGCCGCGACAGAGGATTGTCGGACCGCTTCGCCCACAAAGGGTGGCATCCTTAGGTGTGCATCGACCGAACCGAGCGCCTTTCGTTCTGATGATGGCGATGATCGCGACGCTGGGTTGCGAGGGAAGCATCGACGACCCTCCAGGAGAGCCGCCCGAGTGGGAACGCGATCCGGTTGAGCGCGAGTTTCGCCCAGCCGTGCCGACCCTGCGCCGGCTGACCCGCGTGGAGTATGAGCAGACCATCCGGCAGCTCTTCCCGGCAGACGTCGTGGTGCCCAGTGATCTGCCGACCGACACGATTCTCTACGGCTTCTCCACGGTCGGAGGATCGGAGCTCACTCTGCCTCCGCTTGAGGTGGAGCAATATGAGGCGTCGGCGCGCGCGCTCGCGGAGCAAGTGATCGTCACCCGCGCGGCGCGGGACGTGTTCTTTGAGTGCGACGTGGCGGAGGCGAGCTGCTTCGATGCGTTCCTGTTGCGCTTCGGTGCCCGCGCGTGGAGACGTCCATTGACGCGGGATGAAGTCACCTCGCTCGCCTCCATCGCGCGAGACGTGGGTGGGCTCCTCGGGGATCCGTATCGGGGCGCCGGATACGCGATCGCGGCGATCTTGCAGTCGCCCCACTTTCTCTTTCGGGTCGCGTTGGGGGAGCCAGATCCGGAGGACGAGTCACTGCTTCGTTACACCAGTGTCGAGATGGCGACGCGCCTCTCCTACTTGTTGTGGGGCAGCGGTCCGGATGAGGAGCTCTCTCGTGCAGGTGCCGCCGGCGAACTCGTGACGGACGCGGGCTTGATCACGCAGAGCGAACGGATGCTCGCAGACCCACGGGCGCGCGAGACCATGCTTCGATTCTGGGAAGAGTTTGTGCAGCTCGACCGCCTGGTCTCCGCGGGCAAGGATCCAGACCTCTTCCCGTCGTTCACGCCCTCGCTGCGCGCATCGATGCATCAAGAGGTCGTCGCGCTCTTCGCGGACGTCTATGACCGCGACGTCGATGTCCGCACCGTTTTCTCGACGCATCGCGCTTCGGTCGACGCCGAGCTCGCGGCGCACTACGGCCTCCCGGCGCCGACCGCTCCTCGGCAGACCGTGACGCTGCCTCCCGAAGCGGAACGTGGAGGCCTCATGGGGCGCGCCGCGGTCCTCGCGATGTGGGCTCACGCCACAGAGAACTCCCCGACCTTCCGCGGGAAGTACATCCGGACAAACCTCCTCTGTCAGGAGATCCCGCCGCCGCCGCCGGGCGTCGTCACGGAGCTGCCGGAGGCGACCGGGACAGAGACGCTGCGCCAGCGCTTGGATCGACACCGCACCGACCCATCCTGCAACAGCTGTCACGTATTGATGGACCCGCTCGGGTTTCCGCTCGAACACTTTGATCCCGTTGGGAAGCGGCGTGAGCTCGACGAGGGCATGCCGATCGACGCGACCGGCGACGTCGACGGCGTGGCGGTCGACGGTGCGCAAGAGCTTGGCGACGCGCTCGCGTCTTCCGAGCGAGTCGGAGCGTGCTTCGCGCGTCGCTTCATCCGCTTCGGCGTCGGGCATCTCGAGTCTCGCGCCGAATCCGTCGAGGTCGGCCGAATCGCGACCGCGTTCGCGAGCTCTGGCTATCGGATGCAGGCGCTCATTCAGGAGCTGGTCTTGTCGCCGATGTTTCGAAAGGCGGCGTACCCTGAGAGCGGATGCGCCGAGGGCGACACCAACGACTGCAGCAACGCGTGTGGCGAAGGTCTTCAGCGGTGCGAAGGCGGCGCGTTTACCGCGTGTTCGGCCCCAACCGCGGAGACCGAGACTTGCAACGGTCGCGACGACGACTGCGACGGACACATCGACGAAGAGATCACGCGGGCGTGCAGCGGCGAATGTGGTCCGGGGATCGAGACATGCGTCGCAGGTTCGTTTGGCGCGTGCTCCGCGCGAGACCGCGGGACCGAAGAATGCGGTGGCGCGACCGCACACGTCGACGATGACTGCGACGGACGGGTCGACGAAGGGTTCGGTCCTCAAGTCGTCAACTCGACCTACACGAACGCGCGGACCTACCACCCGCGGTGTGACGGCTCGACCGAGCGGATCGGGCTCGACTGCAATGAAGCGTTCCACGCCTTCTGCTCGACCGCGCCCGAGACCTGCGGAACCAGCGGCTTCGGTCCGCTCGAGAACTCCGGTGACGTCGCGATCGTTGCCTGCGTCGAGGCCGAAGTTCTCGTGACCTCGTACGCCGAACTCGCGGTCTTCCATCCGGACTGCGCGTCGACGGGGCTCCCGTGCAACTCCGCCATTCAGCGCTTTTGCAACGATGCCGGCTTCCCTACGGGCTACGGGCCGGTACGTGAGAACGGCGCAGAAGTGACGGTGGCATGTGTCCCGGGGTCTGTGGCCGTGGAGACGACCTACACCGAACTCGCGATGAACCACCCAGGGTGCACGACCAGCGCGCCGATCGGGCCGACCTGCAACGCGGCCATCAATCGTTTCTGTCGCGCCCGGGGCGCGGTGACCGGTTTCGGTCCGGTCGAGAGCAGCGGGAACACCGCGGTCGTGGGGTGCGTCCGATGAAGAGAAAGAAGCAGAAGCGAACGACGGTCCGGAAGAGCACGATGAAGCGCCGGAGCTTTCTTCGCGGCGTTCTCACAACCGGCGCGGCCACCACGATCGGGCTCCCGCTCCTCGACGTGATGCTCGACAGCGAAGGCGTCAGCTTCGCGGACGGCGACCCTTTGCCGGTGCGCTTCGGCGTTTGGTTTTGGGGCAACGGTGTTCGCCCCGAGCACTGGGTCCCGACGGGCGGGGTCGACTGGGCGCCTTCGTCCGAGCTCCGTCCGCTCGCCGAGGCAGGGGTCAAGGACTGGGTCAGCGTGGTGAGCGGGACCGAGATCAAGACGGCCACGCATCCGCACCACTCGGGCATGGCTGGCATCATGAGCGGCGCGCACTTTCATCAGGACGCGACGACCCGGGACACGATCGTGTCGACCTTCGCGCATCCCTCCGTCGATCAAGTCGCGGCCGCACATTTCGAGGGAACGACCCCGTTCCGCTCTCTTGAGCTCGGCATCACGCGCTTTCGCGGGACGGATGAGGGCACGACCTTTCAGCACCTCTCGCACAACGGTCCGAACAACGTAAACCCGAGCGAGTACTCGCCGTCGCGCGCGTTCGGTCGGCTCTTTGACACTCCCTTCGACGCGGAGATTGATCTCGCCCGCCAGAGCGTCCTCGATTCTGTGGGCGCGCAGATCCGCGATCTTCAGAGCCGCGTGTCGCGGAGTGATCGAGCGCGGTTGGAGCAGCACTTCGAAAGCGTCCGCGCGCTCGAGCTTCGGCTCGCGGCGGGGGAGTCGTCGTGTATGCGTCCGGCGAACCCCGGTGACTTTCCGGACGTCGGCGGTCGCGAGCAGATCCGCGAGCAGAACGAGGCGATGAGCGATCTCTGCGCGCTCGCGCTGGCGTGTGATCTCACCCGTGCGTTCTCGATGTTCTTCAGCACTGCCGGATCCGGCGTGATCATGTGGCCGGTCGGCGCGAGCAACGGGCTACACGGGATCAACCACAACGAAAGCGCGCCCTTTCCGATCGCGCACGCCGCGACGATCTACACGATGGAGCAGTTCGGCTACTTCCTCGCGAAGCTTCGCGATACGCCGGACGCCGCGGGCGGCAACGTCCTGGATCGCTGCTCGATCCTCGCGACGACGGAGCTCTCCGAAGGTCGAACGCACTCGAACCAGGAGTTCCCGATCTTGATCTGTGGCAAGGGTGGGGGCGCGCTGCGCGGCAACGTCCATCACCGCGCGGTCGGGGCAAACGCGAGCGAAGCGGTACTCACCGCGTTGCGCGGTGCGTGCATCCCGGCGGCCTCGTTCGGCGTGGACGAGGACTACCTCTACCGCGGGCGCACCTTGTTCAGCCCTGGACGCGCGACCGACGGGTTCTCCGCGCTGCTGACTTAGACCTCAGCCGATCGTGTCCGTCCCGTGGACGTCGGCGAACAGCGGCGCGGGTCGCGGCCCGTAGGCGCTCCGCCCCGGCGCTTTTCTTCGTTCGAGCCCGTCGTCAGGTCCAGGCATGACCGGTCACCTATCGCTTGAATGGAGGTTTCATGAAACGACTTTGGATAGCAGCGTTTGTGCTCAGCCTGGGCTGTGTTGCGTATGACGCGGATGGCACAGGCGGTGCGCTCACGGCCGACGGCGTGACGCCGGCGGATGAGGTGGTCTGCGATGACTACTCAGGACGCGCCTTCGGGATCTGCAACGCATACTGCGAAGCACATGATTGTGACATTGAGGACCACGGCGGCTCGGATCGTTCGTGCGACCGCTTGCTCTCCCACTTTCGCGACATCACCGGCGAGGACCCACCCTGCCTAGGGAACCCGAACACGCCTCCAGGGGATCCGGTCGGCGAGCCAGGCGATGATCCGGATCGCGAGCCGGACCCAAACCCGAACGACTTGATCTAACGAGAGCGTGATTCAAAAGAGGTGGGCGAGTTTCGTCGCCGGGGTCGGCCCGTCTGAACCCACCTCAACTATCGAATCACGCTCGAGCGAAATGCTGACGAGACAAAGAGCCACCTTCCGCTTGGGAGGTGGCTCTACTCGATCAACCCCGCCCGAACTTCCAGAACAAGATCGAGGCGACGGCCAGCAAGAGGAGGATGGTCCAGATGTGGTCCGCCCAGCCCTTCTTCTTCTGGTCCTCAACGCCCACCGCGCGACGGAAGCCGCCGACCATGCTCGACATCGCGCCGCCACCCGCTTCGGTGCTCTCGGCTTCCGCGAGCGACTCTTTCGGTCCAGCGTACTTCTTCGCGCGCTTGCGCTTCGTGGAGCTCTTGGGCTGCTTCTTCTTTTTCTTCTTACCCATGGTCTCTGTTTCTCACGAATCGGCGATTTGAACGCAGACCTTGCCGAAGTGCTGGCCTGACGCGAGGTAGGTGAAGGCGTCTTGGGCCTCCTCGAACGGGAAGACGCGATCGATGACGGGTTTGAGCCCAACGCGTTCGACAGCGCGGTTCATCGCTTCGAAACCGTCGCGATGACCGACGAGCACTCCCTGCATTCGGATCTGGTTCATGAGCACCGGCACGAGGTTCACCGCGCCGCGCCCTCCCGCCAGGATCCCGATCACCGCGATACAGCCGCCCGGCTTGATCGCCTTGAGCGACTGCTCGAGCGTCCCGGCGCCGCCGACCTCGATCACGTGGTCCACGCCTCCGCGTTTGCGAATGGTCTTTCCCCACGACTCGTCTTCCCGGTAGTTCAGCCCAAAGCTGGCGCCGAGCTTTTTGGCGCGCGCGAGCTTGTCGTGCGAGCTGGAGGTCACGAGCACTTCGGCGCCTCGG
Organism: uncultured bacterium; assembly: GCA_938024995.1. Classification (GTDB taxonomy): domain Bacteria; phylum Myxococcota_A; class Polyangia; order Polyangiales; family Houyiibacteriaceae; genus CALJDU01. The sequence continues at coordinate 35,726 of CALJDU010000016.1, read as the reverse complement.
GCGACCGCGAGCTGTAGCGCGAAGATCGACACGCCGCCGGTGCCTTGAACCAACACGGTCTCGCCGGTCTTTACACCGGCGAGCTCAAGCGCGCTCCACGCTGTGAGCGCGGCGCACGGCAAGGTGGCGGCCTCGGCGTCGGTCAGCGACGCGGGCACCTTCACGACGCCGTCGGCGGACAGGTCGACCTCTTCGGCCAACATCCCTCCGAGCGGACCGCCGAGGGTGTCTCGGATCCGATCTCGAGTGGGCGCGCCCGCGATCCACCTTTGCGCGAAGCACCCAGCGACGCGATCCCCGACCGCGACCCGGGTGACCCCTTCGCCGACCGCTGTGATCTCTCCGACGCCGTCCGAGAGCGGAGTGAGCGGCATCGCCTGTCGCGGATCGTAGTGACCGCGCGCCATCAGGAGATCGCGATAGTTGAGCGAGGCCGCGCGCATCCGCACGGTGACCCGTCCTGGCGAAGGAGGCGGGAGCTCGCGCTCGACGAGCTCCAGGTTCTCCAGCCCGAACGCGCTGAGCTGAAACGCCCGGCTCACTTCAGCGGACCGGAGAGCTCGACTCGTTCGTCGATGAGAAAGTTCGGGATGCCGTCGAGGACGAGGTAGGCGTGCGAACGCGCGGCCCCCAGGTACGCGCCTTCGAACGCGACCGGGAGCGCCTCACCGTCACGTCGCTTCGCGTCGCCGTTGGCGATCGCTGCGCGCAGGGCGATGAGCTCTGCTTCGCTCGCCTGGGTGAGGGGGCCTCGGTTCTCGGGATCGATGAACGGGAAATTCATGGGCGGCACGATAACAGCTCGCTTTACATGGCCAACCTTCAAGAGCGAGACTGTCCGCGATGTCCGAACCTCAATCTCCCTGGCACGTGGTGCAACGTCTTCAGGAATACCGCGGCGAGGAGCGCGCGAACCTCCTGCGGATGCTCGGGATCGGCGTCTTCTACGTGATCCACGTGATCAACCGTCGCGGCTTGGACCTCGGGTTCGTGCAGCTGCCGCGCGTCGAGGACATCGACGAGCGTTTCCACCTCGCGATGACGGCGATCGCCGCGGGCTGGGTAATGGTATGCATCGGCGCGCTCATCGCGATGAAGAACCAGCGCTTCCCGCCGACCATCAAGTACGGGACGACCATCCTTGACGCGATCTTTCTGACGGGCGCGCTCACGATCGCGGACGGACCGTCGAGCACGCTCATCGTTGGCTACTTCTTGCTCATCGCGATCGCGCCTCTGCGCTTCTCTCCGAGGCTCGTTTTGGTGGCGACCGCGAGCGCGATGGTCGGCTACCTCTTCGTCGTGGGTCACACCCTTGCGTATCGACCGGCGCTCGCCGGGCAGCGTTACCAGCACATCATGGTGTTGGCGGCGCTCTGGTTGAGCGGAGTGGTGATGTCGCAAATGGTTCACGCGGTGAAGCGAGCCGCGCATGAGTTCGCGCAACGGCGCGAGGCGCAGTCATGAGCGATCCCAAAAACCCAAGCGGACCTGGCACCGTGCTGTGCCCCACCTGCCGCTCTACCGTGACCGCGGGGGCGACGGTTTGTTGGCTCTGCCATAGCCCGCTCTCGGCGCAGCCAACCGTCGCCCCGAACGAAGCGGTCGATCACGGACACGCCTGGTTGATCGTGTTCGTGCTCGCGATGGTCGTGCTCGCGGTCGTTGGCGTGGAGCTCGTCCTCGTCGCGCCAGGCATGCTCCCGTTCTTCCTGCTCTTCGTTATTCCGGCGCTCTCTATCCTGGCGAGGATGGCGTGGGTGCGTCGCGTCGACTTCTGGAAACCGCGAGCGGTCCCGGCGGTCGCCTCGTTTGACGCACAGGGCACACCGCTCGACGCGCGAGGTGAACCGATCTCGTACGACAACACGATCGTCGGGACCGTGCTCAGCGGGGTCGCGATCGGGGCGTCACTCATCGCCGTCTTCATCGGCGTCACGATCTTGGCGGCGCTCGCCGCGGTGGTGGTTCTGTTGGTGATGTGCTTTGGAATCTACGCGGTCAACTCGCCGTAGCGGCGCTCAGTCGCCCAACAGCTGTACGAGTCGCGGGAGCACGCTTCCGCAGGGGCCCGCGATCCGAACCACGGCGGAAGGGTCCGCTCGGCTCGACCCGAGGTTGACCAGGGCCACGGGCTTTTCTTCCTTCGCGGCTTGGCGAACGAAGCGATAGCCCGAGTAGACCGCGAGCGAGCTCCCGACGACCAAGAGGACCTCGGCCTCTGCCAAGATCTGAAACGCGCTCGCGACGACATCTTGCGGAACGCTCTCGCCAAAGAAGACCACCCTCGGCTTGAGCGCGCCTGCGCACTGCAGGCAGGTCGGGACCCGGAAGCCTGCGTAGCGCTCTACCTCGGCGTCACCGTCTGGCGCGAGCTCGGGGATCTGGGAGAGCCCGTTGGCGAAGCCTGGATTGTTGGCGAGCAGGCGAGACTGAAGCGCGTCCCGGTCCTCGAGCGCGCCGCATGACAAACACACCACCTCGGCCAGCGCCCCGTGCAGCTCGACCACCCGTTTGCTGCCCGCTTTGTGATGGAGACGATCGACGTTCTGCGTGATCAAACCCGACAGGGCTCCGCGCGCCTCCAGCTCCGCGAGCGCGAAGTGCGCGTCGTTCGGCTCGCTCGCTCGAAAGCGCGGCCAGCCGATCATCGCGCGCGCCCAGTAGCGCTGACGGATCTCGGGCGCGCCGATGAAACCTTGGTACTTGATCGGGTTGCGCGCGCGTTTACGTGTCTCTTCGCCGCGGTAGTCCGGGATCCCGCTCTCTGTGCTGCAACCCGCGCCGGTGAGCACCGCGACGCGCCGGCCGCGAATGAGCGCGACCAGGGTGTTGAGCCCATCGCGGATCGCTTCTTCGCTGTCTTGTGCGAACTCGAGGTCGGTCAACGTACGACCGAGAATGCATAGGTGAGCCCGACCCGCATGCTCGCGTGCTCGTCGAGCGCGCCGCCGACGATGAACGGATCGCCGACCTCAGGGCGGAGGTCGTAGAAGTATCGGCGGTACACGAACCCGCCGTCGACCGAGAAGCCGCCCGGGAGCGTGAAGCCGATCGAGAACATCAGCTCCGCGCCGCGGGCTTTCGCGCGAGGGAACCAGAGCGGGTCCTCGATCCCGCCGAGCGAGAAGGGGGAGAGCCACGCGGCGGACAACGTCAGTCGCAGAACGCGCTGCAGAACGAGGCGCGCTTCTAAGCCGTAGCGGAACGCGCGATAGCGAATCGAGGGAACGTCCGGCAGGTTGAGGACGCCGGGGATCGAAGGGCCGTCGAGCTCCATGGTGAAGCGGTGCTGGTGGTAGCCCAGGAACGTGGAGATCTCGCTCCCCTCGAGCCCGCGACCGCGAAGCGCCAAGCGAACTCGTAGAGAGGCTTGAAGCACCTCGGCGACATGCGGAAAGCGCTGAGTGCCGCGGCTGCTCTCGAGCCCAAAGGAGCGCTCAAGCCCGGCCTCCAGACCGAACATCGCGAGGGGACCGCTAGAGACGAGCGCGCCTGGGTAGAAACGCGCCCGGAGACCGAGACCGCCGCCGCGCTTGAGCTGGTGCTCGCGCATGAACCCGTAAAAGTCATCTCGGTAGGTAAGCTCGCGGTGGAACGTCTGGGCGTCGACGCGGAGCTCAAGCGCGCTCTGTTGCGCGGACGCGACCTGCGGGAAGAGGGTGGCGGTCAGGCAGATCGAGAGGAGGATGAGGGAGGGCTTCATGGTACCGCTCCTGCGTCTGCGTCTGCGTCTGCGTCTCTCGCGAGTTGTTCAACGACCTCGTTCGCCCAGCTCTCGACGCACCCGATCTCGTCGACGCTGAGGAACCCGATGATCGGCATGCGGTCACCGCAACCGGCGGGGGGACCGACGAGCTTGCCGAGCAGAAATGAGCGCGACGGGTCGTCTCGATCAACCAAGGAGAGGCCCGCGCACATCTCGCTCTCGACGCCGATGAGACGCTCGGCGACACCGTCGCTCGTGAGATCGAGACCGGCCGCGGGAGACTCCCCGGCCCCGTGGCAAGCGCCGCCGTTGCAGCGCGCCTGAAAGAGAACGGGTACGTTGAGGTCCGTGCGGCACGGTGGCACGTCGGGGAACCGATCGGGGTCGCGCAACTCAGCGGCGCATCCGATCGAGAGAACGGAGAGCGTGAGCGCGGTGGCTCGGATGAGCAAGGTGAGCGGAACGTAGCGAGAGGTCGCGCCGGTCAAATTCCGTCTGCCTCGCCCGCGGGGCGAACGGTGTCTGCGTAGAGGTACGCCGGGACCATGTCCATGATCATCGTCGCCGACGTCTGGGTGCAGCGACCGCGCTCGTCGGGGACGAGGTCGGTCAAGCCGCGCAGCGTGACCTCGAGAAGATCGCGGGTCTGGGTCTCTTGCTCCGCGTCCGCCTGCTCCGCGATCTCGAGGAGCTGAGTGTTCTCGATCCCGCCGCCCAAGATGACGGAGGAGAGACCGTCCTCGGTGACCGTGCCCCGGAGCATCGCGTTCCGTACGCGGAGGTTGAAGAAGACCTGAAAGATCTGGACGGGGATCTCCGCATCAAACGGTCCGGCGGTCATCACGCCGTTCTCGATGCGTCCTCGAACGCTCGAGAACGGGCTGTCGTCTTTGACGTCGAAGGTCTGGCTTGGGGCGATGAATCCGTCGGTTCCGAGGTCAGGCGTCCCGGCGCCCGAGAAGATGCTGACGCGAATGTCGTCATCGTTTTGCGAATCGTTGACGTCGTCGAGCTCCACGAAGATGAGGAGCGATCCATCGTTGATGACGCCTTGAAGCAGGCCGTCGACGGCGTCGCCGAAGAGCGAACGAATGGCGTCGTAGATAAAGGTGAACTGGTTGTCGATACCTTCGGCGCCTTCGGGAGACACGAAGTCGTCGCGCCGACATCCCTCCATCGTGCCGCGCGAACTGACGTGCGCGTCGAGGTCGAAGCCAGACGACACCCCATCGGTTTGGACAGCGAACTCGAGCCGCTTGGTGACCGACATGCGCGTCTCGGCGGGACCAACGTCCTCCTCAGGCGCGCAAGCGGTGACGAGGGTCAGCGAGAGCAATAAGCGGAAGGGAAGGGTGTTCATCTCTAGACCTCGATGGCGCTCAGGCCATCTGTCGCTTCACCATCGTCGATCCCGAAGCTGTCGAGGCGGAGCCCCATCATTCGGGTCAACGTGAGCAAGACCTTGCTGGTGTTTTCGAAACCGGTGGACCGGTAGTGGAGCCCTTGCTTCAGACGTCCGCAGCAGCCGCCGGCCAAAATGATCGGGTAGTCCTCGAGCAGGTGCTGACGCGCGTACGAACAGTCCGTCGTCATCAGCATCGCGGTGTTGTCGAGGAGCGTGCCGTCGCCTTCTTCGACCGACTCGAGCCGCTCCACGCAGTAGGCCGCTTCGCGCATGATCTCGAGCATGATCGCGGAGACCTCGGGCTGCTCACCGGGTTCATCATGCGTCAGTCGGTGATGCCCCGCGCTGCGGCCGGGGAAGAGCGTGTTGTTGACCGGATCCGTGAACCACAAGCTGAAGACCCGCGTGAGGTCGCACGCGAGCGCCATCCGGAGCGTCTCCACTTGAGCGCGGTGGATCTCCATCATGCGCGGGCGGCCCTCGATATCCGGGTAGTCGGCGAGCGGCGCGTCTGGGCGCATGCAGGCGGCGAGATCGGGCGGGTCTTCCTCGAGCCGGGCCAGCCGAAGCTCAAGCGCGCGAACGTTTTGGAAGTGCTCGTCCAAGCGGAGCTGATCCGCGTGGCCGACGCGACGACGCAGGCGGCGAGATTGATCGCTGACCGCGTCGAGCACGGAACGGCGGAGCGCGAGGCGCGGATCGATGATCGGCTCGTCTCCGGGTTCACGGAAGGTCGCGCCGAAGAGCCGGTCAAAGAGCGCAGCCGGCGACGACTCGACGGGGTTGCGGCTGTTCGGCCCGTTGTACGAGCGACCCTGCATCCCGCGCTGCACGCCGATCTCCAGCGAACGAAGCAGCGTCTGACCACCGATCTCGCTCGCGATGACCTGGTCGATCGTGGGTCGCTGAAACGTGTAGGACTCGCCCTCGAAGACGAGCGGTGCGCCCGTGAGAACCCCGGCGACGCCCGAGTCGTGCGCGATCGGGTTGCCGGTGTAGACCTTGGTCCCGCTGACGATCGAGATGACGTCTTTGACGGGAGTGAAGGCGGCGAGCTGCTCACCAAGAGACCACTCGTCGCCTTGGCCTTCGCCGATCGGGTTGAAGAGCGGCGGCTGGACGCCGTTTCCCCAGAAGTAGAGACCGAAGCGACGCGGTAGGGCGGACCCATCGGCGTGCGCGGTGCCGTTGTCGTTCAGAAAGACGTCGAGCGCTGGGAGACCCACGGACACCGCGCCGGCGCCTAGCGCTCCGCGGAGCATCGTTCGACGAGAGAGCTTGAACCGCTTGAGCTTCTTCATCGCTCACCTTCTTCTGTCTCGGTCGCGCTTGGTCGTCGCGCTTCGCGGAACCCGCGGCTGAGCGCGATGGAGCGGAGCAGCGCGCGGACGCGGTAGCCCTCTCGCGCGAAATCATCATGAAGCGCGCGGAGCGTGATCGTCTCGCCGCTCGTCTCGACATGCCCGGTCGCGTAGCGGTAGAGCGTGCGAACCAAACACGTGGTCGCGTCGGGGCTGTCGGCGATCGCCTCGCCGAGCCCTTGCGCGTCGACGTAGTCCACGCCGGCGAGCTCCCCGCTCGCGTCAATCTCGACATCGTTGTCGAACAAGCGGAAGCGCCCCAAGCCGTCGTAGTTCTCGAGCCCCAGGCCGATCGGATCCATGAGGTTGTGACACGCCGCGCAGCTCGGGTTTTCGAGGTGCTCGTTCACGCGTTCCCGGAGCGTGCGGGCCGTCCCGGAGACCTCAGGCAGCGCCGTATTCAGATCGGCGGGCGGCGGCGGGATGCTGCCACAGAGCAAGACCTTCCGGATGAAGAGCCCGCGCAGCGTCGCGGAGCTCGCGCTCGGGTGAGACTGAAGCGCGAGCACGCTCACTTGGCCCAAGAGACCGGCGCGATCGCTCGGGAGCGTGACCTGGCCGAAGCCTTCGCGAACGGGAGCGGGGATGTCGTAGATGGCGGCGAGCTTGCGGTTCACGAAGCTGGTCTCGGTCGTGAAGAGCTCGCGGTAGTCCGCGTCACGATCGAACACGAGGTGCTCGACACCGAGCAGCGTCTCTTCTCGCGCCGACGGACCGACCTCCGCGTTCATGTGCACGAAGATGGTGGGGTCTTTGCTCAGGTCGTCGAGCTTGTAGAGCTCCAACATGTCCGCGAAGAAGCTGCGGATACCGTCTCGCGCGCGTGGGTCTTCCAGCATCGCGTCGACGTGGTCTGCCAGGGTCGCGTCGCTCGTGAGCTCACCCGCGGCCGCGGCGTCGAGCAGCGCTTCATCAGGCGCGGTGTTCCACAAGAAGAACGCGAGGCGCGACGCCATCTCGAAGTCTGTGAACACGCGCTCGGCGGTCCGGGTCGCTTCGCCGAGCTCCGCACGAAAGAGGAAGTCTGGCGCCATCAAGAGCGCGGCGAGGGGAAACTGTAGGGCCTCCTGGAAGCTCTCCAGCGCCATGGTCGCGCGATCTGTGACGATCACGAGGCGCGCGATCTCTTCGTCCTCAAGCGGTCGTCGCCAGAGCGCTCGTCCCACGGACGTGATGAAGTCGCGCGCACAGCTCTCGTCGAACGTCGTCCCGAGTTCACAAGAGAGCCAGCGGGAGCGCGCCGTCTCATCCGCCATGAACTGCTCGGCGATGCTGTAGGCGGCGTCCTCGTACTGTTCGACGCCGCGTGACGAGATGCTCGTGCGTGACGCACCAACCGCCAGCAAGCCGTCGACCGGAACATCTGGCTCAAGGCTGCTCGGCAGGATGATGGTCTCGCCGAGAACGTCCGAAATCGTCGCGCGATATTGCGCGTCGGTCAGGCGCACGAGCGACGGTGCCGCGGCGCGAAACGGCGGCGCCGGGCTTTCGGTCGTAATCTGTCGCGCGGGCTCCGTGATCTCTCCCGCGGAGCACGAGATCAATCCAAAGGAGACCAGCGCGATCGCTGCTGGTTGAAGAATGAAGCGCACGGCCGGAGAGTACGAAACGAGGGCCGTGAAGACCATCGCGCCATCGTGAACTGCTACGATTGGGTATGTTCTTCCGAGCTGTTTGCGCGATGTTGCTAGTAGGTTGTTTCGCCGACACCGCTCCGCTTGGGCCCGGCGACAGCCGACGGGACGCGGCGACCGACACCACGCCGGACGCGGGCGATGTGGGCGTGGACACGGCGTCGGATGTTGCGCCCGACGTGATCGTCGATAGCGGCACCGACGCGACCGATGCCAGTGACGCGAGTGACGCGAGCGATGCGACCGATGTCGAGCCCCCGGACACCTGCGTGTCGCGCCCTGAGGAATGCAACGAGGTCGACGATGACTGCGACGGTCGCACCGATGAGGACGTGACGGTCACGCACTACGCAGACGTCGACGGCGATGGTGATGGCGCTCCCGGCACCGCGGCCTCGGACTGCGTCGTTCCGGCTCGGCGCGTCACGAACATGAACGATTGCGACGACACCAATGGAGCGATCAACCGACGAGCGACGGAGATCTGCGACGGAGTCGACAACAACTGCGACGGCATGACGGACGAAGGGCTGGTCGTTTCTCGCTTCGTCGATGCCGACGATGACGGTTACGGCATCGACCCCGTGAATGTGTGCGTGGGTGACGAAGAGGGCACGGCGGAAGAAGGCGGCGACTGCGACGACACCAACGACGAGATCAACCCTTCCGCGGAAGAGCGCTGCAACGGTTTCGACGACGACTGTGATGGCGATATCGACATCGACGAAGGGGAGGCGCTCTGCCCCGATGGCTGCGACCCGCACCTCTATGAGGAGCACCTCTATCTCTTGTGCAGCGAGCCGCTCTCGTTCCGCGACGCGCGCGAGTTCTGTAGAGACGAAACGAATGGGCTCGCGCGTGATCTGGCGGCCATCCGCGACGCCGACGAGAACGCGTTTTTGGCCGGCATCGTGACGGGAGCTCCGGCCGCAGGCGATCCGTGGGAGTCCGCCGCGTGGATCGGTCTGACCGATCGTGGTCGTGATGGGGAGGGGAACTATCGTTGGACGACGGGTGAGCCGGTGGACTACCTGAACTGGGCCTTTGGCGAACCCAACGACGCGGTCTTTCCGGGCGAGGAAGACTGTATTTTCATGATCAATCGGGCCGCGGGCGACTGGAACGACAATGTTTGCGACGTCGGTCGACGTTTCATCTGCGAGTCTCTCTGAACCCCGCCGACCGCCTGAAAATTCGACTTTTACGAAAAGCAGCCCCACTCGGCTGGCGAATCGGCTGAAACGCGCTACCCACGGCTCGGCTGAGGTCTGACCTCAGCGCTGGAGGCCTTGTGGATCACCGACTTGTTTCCGTTTCTCGTTCCTTCTCTCTCGCGAGCGTCGCGCTGTTGATCCTCGCGGTCTCGCCTGCGATCCCGTTCGCGAGCGCTGAGGGGACCGATGAGTTGATGCCGACCGTCGGTGGAACCGGGCGCCTCGGCTTGTTTGATACCGAGGTCTTCGTCGACATCCTGGATCCCAGCAGCGAAGAGATCTGCGTCGTCGGCAGTGATTCGACAGGCGCGACACGAACGGTCGATGTCTTTGATCCCGCCGACGCGTCGATCGTCACCGCGTTCGTCACAGATGGGTCCTGCGTGGATCTGAGCGGTCGCGCGGCGGGTCGTTACAAGATCACGAACTTCTCGGGAAGCTTCACCTCGACCCGTCGCTGGGACATCTCGGTCTGCGACACCTCCGGCGCGCGCCCTTGCAGCGCCGATGCCGCGCACCCGCAGCACATCGATGGCCGCGTCTCGGCCGAGCGCTGGATCTTCAACAGCACCAACACGCAGTCCCAACCTCGGGCGGTGCAGGCGAGCGTTTATGTTCGCGTGCCAATCGGCTCGTTTGGAACCGGCGTCGTCGAGCTCTCCTTGAACGGTGTGCATGGGCTCGCGCGTTGGGAGCTGTTGGCGAACGGGATCGGAGTCGACGGCGTGAACCCGAGCCGCAGCGTTCGCGCGGCCGGCCGCATGGTGACCGCGTCCTACCCGATTTACCTCAACCTCCCCGACCCGCTCGTAGAGCCGTACGGCGTTCCCGACCCGCAGATCACGGGCTTCTCTTTCGCGGCGGGTGGAGCCGGCGCGGCGTGCGGCGTGATCGAGCCTGGTCGCAACACCGGCACCTTCGATTTCACGGTCAACATGCCCGGTCGATACCGCTTGATCTGCGACCTCAACGACGACGGGGAGTTCGACGCGGCCGGTGTCGATGATTTCGTTCTGAACGGCACGGCGATGATGGGCATGAACACGCTCGATTGGGACGGACGCACCGCTGATGGCGACGCGGTCCCCGCCGGGAGCTACGAGTGCCTCGTGCAGCTCAACGCGGGCGAGTTCCACTACGTCGCGGAGGACATCGAGGTCGCCTTCCCGGGCCTCCGGATGTTCCAGGTCAACCCCGGCCTCACGCGCGTACCGCTCCCCATGTTCTGGAACGACGCCTCGATCGTTCCGGACACGCCGATCACGATGCCCAACGGCGAGCTCCCGGCGAACAACTCTCCCTCTGGCGGCCTCTCCTCGGGCGCGTACACCGACGCCGCCTCCGCCAATAGCACGGTCAGCGAAGGCAACGCCCGCGGCTGGGGCGCGTTTGCGGAAAGCGGATCGGTCACCGGGAGCCGGGGCGACATGAACCTCATCGACACCTTCACGGGGCTCGAGACCGTGCAGAGCGATACCGTCGCGATCATCTTGGTCGGCGAGGGCGCGGATTGCGACGGTACGGGCGGCACCGACTTCGAAGAGATCTGCGTCTCGATGACCGATCCTTGCGCTTGCGATCGCGACGCCGACTGCACCGACGGGAACGAGTGCACGATGGACAGCTGTGACGAAGGGGACTGCGCGTTCCTCGCGATGCCGCGCGGCGCCGAGTGCACCGGTGGGTTCTGCAACGGGGACGGCGACATGCCGACCTGCGTGGAGTGCTTGGAAGACGATGACTGTCCCGGCGACGCGCTCTGCGGAGACGACAACCGATGCCGCGGTGACGACGACGACATGGACGGGATCATCAACGGCGTGGAGTGCCCGATGGGGCTCGATCTCTGTCCGGATACCGACGGCGACGGTACGCCGAACTACCTCGACGCGGACGATGACAACGACTCGATCCCGACCCGCGACGAGCGCCCGGGTTTCGTCAACCAGGACACGGATGGTGACATGATGCCGAACCACCTGGACGACGACGACGACAACGACACCATCCCGACGCGGACCGAGGTCGAAGACGCGGCGACCCACGGCGACGACGTCGACATGGACGGAATGGTCAACTGGCTCGACACAGACTCGGACAACGCGGACGAGCCGGACATGGTCGAGCAGCGCGGGGACGAGGACGGCGATGGCGTTCCCGACTATCTCGACCCGCGAGAGGAAGACGTCACGCCGCCCACACCGCCCACTCCACCGGCTCCTGGACCCGGAGAGGACTTCGGTGGTCTTGGGGGCGGCGCGCTTTGCCAGGCCTCCGCGATCGGCGCGGGTCAGGGCGGTAAGCGCGCGGTGCTGATGATCCTGTTGACGTTCATCGCGCTCGGGTTGCGTAAGCACCGGGCTTGAAGCGAGACGCGCGCTTTTGTCCCGCGAACAGCCTCGGTAAAAAGCACAACGCGGTGAAATATGTGCTTTCGCGCCCCGTAGGGACCTCGCGAAAGCATGTTCCTCGCCCCCCCGAGTTTTCCTTCTTCCCCCGGTGTCTTCGCGGTCTTCGCGTCGTCGCTCCAAGCCGCTAAGGTCAAGGCGCGGATGGACGAGTCGCCCGAGAAGCTCCGCGGCTCGTTTGGACGTGAGCAGCTGGAGCCTCTCTTGCGGCAGAACGCGGAGGCGATTTACACGCTCTGCTACCACGTCGGCGGCGCTCGAGAGTCGGCGGACCTCGCGCAGCTCGCGATGGAGCGCATCGTGACGCGCTTTGAGCAGTTTGACCCCGAGCGCGGCTCGTTTCGGAGCTGGGCACTCACGGTCGCGCGGAACGTCTGTCGGGATCGCCTTCGTCGTCGCGGCCTGGAGCGCGGCGCGTTCGTGAACCATCCCGATCCCGAAGGCGCGGCGGTCAGCGGCTCGCCCGATCCCGAGCGCCTGGCGATCGCGCGCGATGACGTCGCGGACTTGAGCGAAGCGCTGACGCAGCTGCCCGAGGGGCAGCGCAGCGCGGTGGTGCTCTTTCATGTGCACGAAGAGAGCTACGAAGACATCGCGCACACCCTTGGCGTGCCGAAAGGGACCGTGATGACCTGGCTCCACCGAGGCCGAAAGAAACTTCGCGCGCTGCTCACCGCGCGCCATGAAGGGACGAGCGAACGATGACCGATCATCCTCCTCAGAAGAAAGACGAGGCCGTGCGGATCGAGGCGCTCGCACACGGTCGAGATGAGCTCCTCGAAGAGCTCGGGTTTTCGCGCGACGTGGACCCTGAGCTCGCGCGTCGCGTGGCCGAAGAGCGCGCGCTCGCGAACGAGCTCACGTTGGCGTTTCGTGAGTCCGCGCCCGCGCTCCCCGATCTCGACGTGATGATCTCCCGCGCGATGGAGCTCTCGACCCCCGCGCCCTCCCGTCGCGCGCTTGTCGGTTCGTTCGTGGTGGGGTCGCTGGCGACGGTCGCGTTCGCGTTGCTCGCGCTCGGCGGGATCCCGGCCCCAGAAGCTTTGCTTCGGCGGTCGCTCGCGTTCGTCTCCGCCCTCGATCGCGTCGCGGGCTTGCTCGGCGGATGGCCGGTGTTGTCGCTCGCGAGCGCGGCGGTCGCGTTTGTTGTCTGCTTCGCGACCGCGCGAAACGTCCGGCGCTTTACGTCCGCGCTTGTCGCTGGGGCAGCGCTCTCGTTGTCCGCGAGCGGCGCGACCGCGCAGTGCCCGAGTGAGCCGAAGATCAACATCGTCGTTCAAGGGCAGCCCGCGACGCAGGTGCTCCGCTTGGCAGCAGAGGCGGCGGGCGTCGGCTTCATCGGGGCGATCCCTGGAGACCCGACGATCGATCTCAGCGTGACCGACGCCGCGCTCGAGGAGGTGGTCGCGGAGATCGTCTCCCATGCAGACGTTCAAGCGCGTTGTGTCGGCGATGTGCTGGTTGTAGGAGCGCGACCCGCCGACGTCGCGGTCGCGCCGGTTGCGCCTGTCGCTCCCGAGCCTCCCGTGGCACCCGCTGCGCCCGCCGCGCCGCAGCCTCCCGCTGCGCCCGTGATCCCCGCTGCGCTCCTCGGAGATGTCGAGGCTCCCGTCACGACCTTCGGCGGCGACTCCACCATCGCCGAGGGGCGCGTGGTCGAGGCGGTCTTCACGATGGGGGGTGACGCTGAGATCATCGGAACGGTGACGACCGAAGTGATCACCATGGGCGGCGACATCGTCGTTCGCGGCGTCGTGTTGGGCGACGTGGTCTCGATGGGCGGAGACGTTGAGGTTGTCGAAGGGGCGGTCGTTCGAGGTGAGCTGATCACGATGGGAGGAACGGTCACCAGCGCGGACGGACGCGTCGGGAGCGACGGTGGGCTGAACGTCGACCTGAGCGGTGATGGTGAGGAGAGCTTCCTGGAGTCGTTCTTCGCGAAGTTCTTTGAGTCCGCGACGAATCACGGCTTCTTGTTCCTCTTCGGGCTCTTGCTCCTCGGCGCCGCCCGCGAGCGCTTCTTAACGATACAGCGCGTGATCGCCAAGCGGCCCGGTCGCCTCTTCATTATTGGCGTGATGTCGTTCGTCGCGGCGGTCGTGCTCACCATCGGCCTCGCGATCACGATTATCGGGATCCCTGGCGCGGTGGCGGTGTTCATCTTGTCCGGTGTCGCTATGTACGCCGGGATCGCGGCGCTCGGGGCGGTTGTCGGTCACCTCGCTCCGCTCGCCTTCCTTCGCGACAAGCCGGTGGCGCAGCTCGGGTTTGGCGTCTTCGTGATGTTCGTCCTGAGCCTCGTGCCTGGCGTCGAGGTCCTCGCCGCCATCCTGATCTCCTGCATCGGGCTCGGCGCCTGCGTCCTGACGCGATTCGGTGAGGTGCGCGCATAGCGAAGCGAGAGCCTCCGCTGCTATCGTCCGCCGGTGAGTGAAATCGAAGCCGAGGCCGAGGACGAGAAGCAGGAGCCCCCGCGATCGGTGTGGATCTTCATCATCGGGATCGCGCTCCTGCTCGCCGCCTTCTACTTCGGGACGCGGCGTGACCCTCGCGCCGAGCTCGCGCGGATGGACTGGCCAGAGCCGCAAGAGGACGGCAAGGTCGTCGAGTGGCGCGCGATCGTCAGCCCGACGCGGATGGTCTCGTATGTCGTGACGCGTGACGCCTCGGCGGGGACGTTTTCGGCGCGCTACGAGTCGACCGAGCCGGAGATCGCCGTCAACGTTCCGGAGCTCGACCCGACCGTGATCGAGGAGCTGCGCAAAGCCCTGACCGACCTCGACGCCTGCGGACTGCCGCCCGACGAGCAGGTGTCAGAAGGGATCCGGCCTACGCTCTCGCTTCGACTGCCTGGGCTGTCCTGCGATCTCGCGCGCACGCCGCCGGGCTGGGACGAGGCGCCTTTCAACCGGATACGGCACCTGGTCGCCGCGGTCCACGGGCGCGGCTTCTACTGACCGAGTGCGCTTTCGACCGTCCGCGCGTTCGGCCCCTCCCGCGCGGCGCCTTAAGGAAGGACCGCTCGCGTTGAATGTTCGTGAAGTTGACCTCGTCTCCCTGAGGTTCAATCTTCGGGCGAACGGTGATGATGCGAAACGGCCAGAGCGGATCGATCGGTGCCTTGCTGATGCGCGGCGCGCTCCTGTGTGGGCTCGCGGTTCCGATGGTGGTCTTCAGCGCGTTCGCTTCGGTGGGCGCCCCCGTCAGCTCGGTCTCAGAGGCGTCCGCGGACGATCTCCCGTGGCGCCGTCGGCGACGTCCCGGCGTTCGCGTGAGCCCGAGAGCGCGCGAGCTGGTCAACATTGGTGACTGGCCCGCGGAGCCCATCTCACCAGAGCGCGAGGACATCGATCCGGATCGCTTCGCGAGCGCGCTTCGTCAACTCTGCGGTTGGATGCCGCCGCGTCGACCGCGGCGCTGGGGTGACTGGGTGCTCCAGTACGCGGGCGAGTTCGGCGAGGATCCGTTCCTGGTCGGCGCGCTGATCATGCGGATGGGACGGTGCCATCATGACGCCGATTCGATGGGCGGCTTGGGCCTCACGTCGATCCCGCGCTCGATGTACTCACGGACGTTCACGCGGGGCGTGTACTCATTCTTCGTGAAGACCACGCGTGGGTTCCTTGAGCGCACTCGCACCCTGGACCGGTTCCCGTTCGCGGGCCCGCGGCTCCTGCAAGCCGAGTCCAACATCTACTTCGCGGCGGGGCTCC
The DNA here is from genome assembly GCA_938024995.1 of uncultured bacterium. Classification (GTDB taxonomy): domain Bacteria; phylum Myxococcota_A; class Polyangia; order Polyangiales; family Houyiibacteriaceae; genus CALJDU01. The sequence continues at coordinate 20,282 of CALJDU010000016.1, read as the reverse complement.
TCTCCACCTGGCGCGAACAACATCAGACCGTCGACGAGGCGTTCGAGCAACGACCGCATCGTCACTACGTTTCGCATTTCGTCTGGGGAGACCGCGTCCTGAGCGATCGCGGAGAGGACCGGATCCTGACCGACCGCCGACGGTTGCTCGAGTACTACGGGACGCATCAGCCGCCGATGCCGATTCGGCGCTTCGGGGTCGTGTTGGGTTCGCCGCTGCACGGTGCGCCGCGGGTGGTGAGCAGCTGGCTCGGCGCGGAACGAGACGGAGGCGCGCGGCGTCATCGCGGAGTGGACGTGGAGTCTTCCCTGGGTGAACCGATCGTCGCGGTCGCCGATGGTCGCGTGAGCTTCGCGGGCGTCGACTTCCCGGGCGGCGCCCAGCACCGAAACATGACACCGGATGAGATCGCCGAGGTTCCGCGAGCGGCCATGGGCAACGGCGGCCGCTACGTCTGCATCAACCATCGCCCCGCCGAGGGCGGGTACCTCCGCAGTTGCTACATGCACATGGAAGACGTGGAGGTCCGTTGGGGTCAGCACGTCGAGCGCGGTGAGCGACTCGGGACCGTGGGGCGCACGGGGATGCGTTCCAGCGCGGCACATCTTCACTTCGAATTGCACTCGCCGGAGTTTGGTGTGCTCGACTCGTCTGAGGTGCTCCGCGGGCTCCTCCTCGGGCGGCACCCGCACACCACCGATCACCACAGTCACGATCCGAACTATCCCGCCGCCGAGCGTTGGGATCCCAGTCAAGCGCCCGCTCCCAGCGAAGCGCCGGACGCAGAAGCCGATGCGCAAGCCGAGGCCGCGAGCGAACCGTCCGCGGAGAGCGTCGCCGAGACCATCGCGGCGCCTGCTTCGTGAGCCACCCCCAGCACCCGAGTGATCCCGAGCCCCGGTTCGTGACGCTCAACGGTCCGCGCTCGTTTGGGCCGGCGGCCTATATCGACGAAGGTGATGATCGCTCCCGTCCGCCCTTTGTGATGCTCCACGGGCTCCCGGGCCGCGTCCGTGACTTTCGGTGGCTCGCGCCGGTCCTCTCCCCGACTCGTCGCGCGATCCGGGTGGACACGCCGGGCTTCGCCGCGACACCGCTGGAGACCATGCCTTCCCCGCATGAGCTCGATCGCGCGCAGTTTGTGCTGGACCTGCTCGACGCGCTTGAGGTCGATCGCGCGGTGATGGTGGGTCACTCGATGGGCGGTGTGCTCGCGACCGCGTGTGCCGACCTCGCGCCGGATCGCGTCGCGGGGATCGTCTACATCGCGTCGACCGGCGTTCGGCCCCACCGCGCGATCCGCGACTCGCCTCCGCTGATCCCCGTGATCGCCGCGCTCAACACACCCGTGGTCAACAAGGCGGTGCTCCCCGCGTTTCGCAAGGTGTTCGCGAAGACCGGCTTCCGCGGTTACGACGATGCGCAGATGCTTCACTCGCTCGAGTGTGTCGTCGCGCTCTCGTTCCCCCTCCACGCGGCGCGGCTGCGGCGGCTCGCGGTCCCGTCGCTGGTGACCTGGAGCGCGGACGATCCGATGGTGGACAACCAGATCGGTGACGAGATCGTCGCGGTGACGGGCGGCGAGCCGATGCGGTTCCCCGACGGGCGCCACAACCCGCAGAAGGCCTACGCGAACGAGCTCGGCGAAGCGATCCTCGCGCGCTTCTGAGCTACTCCTCTTCGAGGAACCGCAGCGCGATCTCAGTCTCCGCGACGACGCGCGGGCTGATGCTCTCCTCGATCCCGAACCACCCGAACATCCTGAGGTTCCGCGTGTCGTCGTAGGCGTTGGGTGGACGCGGCGCGCCGCGCGAGGAGAAGCGAAGCGCAACGGTCGAGACATGACACGACGCGCAGTCGACGGTTCCCGGGTTGTGCTCGCTTGGGTCGAGCAAGCGCTCAAACGCAGCGAGCGCGGCCGCGACGGACGCGTCGGTCATCATGTCGCGCGTACGCATCTCGAGATACGGAACCGCGTCGACCTCCACCTCGGGAGCAGGGCGAATCGACATGTTGAGAACATCCATCCCGCCCGACCTCAAGGTCTGCTGACCACGGACGAGAACGCCTCCGGGCTCCACGTCGGCCACATCGAACTGCCCGAAGGTCCACGCGAAGTCGCCGATGACGGTCATGAACGCGATGCGCGTGAGCCGGTCTCCGCCGATCCGGTTGGACACGAGCGCGGACGCGAGCTCCGCCGACGCGACCACACCCACCTCCGTCGGACCCGTAGCGCGCGCTGCGGCGAGGTCGTTCGCGAGAACTCGTAGTTCCGAGAGCGGCACGGAGTAGAACGCGTGGATGGCGGCGTCACGGGTCGTGACGGTCGAGAGGTCCTCTTCCATCCGCATCACCGGTTGCAGAACCACGCGGACTTGCGAGGTACATGGTCGGTCGGCGATCGGCCCTTCGACAAAGCAAGGGTCGAGCCGCACCCCGACGACTTTGAGGGAGTCGTAGATCGTGTCTTCGTTCTCCCCGCTGGCGAGAGGGAGCCCACCGGAGAGGCGGACCTCGTTGAAGACGAGCCGCGGGACGACGACACCGTGACCGCCCATGCTGTCAGCACCAAAGGCCATTTCTGGGGTCGGTCGCAGGAGAAAGGACATGTCGATCGCCGCTCGAACCGCGTCGCTCCCCATCGCGTCGCTGACGTCGTCGCTCACGTCCGCTGCGTCCATCGCGTCGTCCGGCGGGTCGTTCCTGGCGTCGCGCTCGACGTCCGGCGCGTTGTTCGTGTCGACCTGGATCGCGTCGCTCGCGTCCGTCGTGTCGACAGTGTCCGCGTTGTTCGCGTCAAGGACGCTCGCGTCACCTGGGGTGTCGTGTTCTGAACAGCCGGCCGCCCAGACGATCCCGCTGAGGACACATATCAAGCACCTCATCCTGCGACGCTCTACGTGACATGACTTCGCTTCCACCCAACCCTCTTCTCCGTTTCCGACCATCTGGATGGATCGGGGAGCACGCCGCGCTCCGCGTTCCGGCTGGTTGTCGGTGATCGCGCGAACGTTCACGCGGGACATTACCAGGGGAGCGGCTCTCGCTCCTCACGCCAGCCTTCGGGCACCGTGTTCGCGCCATCCCGCAGGGCGATCAAGCCGCCCACGATCGCGCAGGTCGTGTCGCGGTCTCCGCCTTGAGCGACCGTCTGCCACATCGCCTCTTCGTAAGGGAGCCGGAGGGCGGTCATCGCGAGGCAAAAGGGAACCGTGTCGCTCGAGATGACGCGTGAACCGTTGCCCAGGACGCGCGCGGCGTGAGCGGCGGTCGTGCGTTCTCGAATGAGCTCCTGTGCGCGCTCGATCTTGGCGCGGGTCGGTCCCTCTCGCGTGTGTGGCAACGCCGCGTCGAACACGTCTGCGTGAGGGTCCGCGGCCAGCGCAGAACCAGCCACCGCGATCGCGACCGCGCCGGCGATGCCTTCTTGATTTCGGTGGGTCGGCGCGCAGCTCTTCGCGGCCTCTTCCGCCGCGCGTTCGAGCTCGCCTGCGAAGTAACCTCCGAGCGGCGCAACGCGCATGGCGCCGCCGTTGCCCATCGAGCCAGTCCCGCCGAAGACCGCGGTCATCCGCGTCTCGTGGTCGGGAGGTTTCGTCATGGACAGAAGCTAAGGCTGACCGTTCGGGTGGCAACTGTCAGTCGCCGCGGAGGTCAGAACGTCGCGCGCATCGTGACGCTGCCAGGTCCGATCGCGATCTGCGCAGACGCGTCGCGCGACGCCCAGCGAAGCGCGAGGAACGAAGCGAGTCCCGCGAAGAGCGCCGCGCCGCCGGTCGCTCCGAAGAGCACGGTGGCGACGAAGACCCCGGGCGCCGCCTTGTCGCTCCCGTCGATTCCCAGGATCGCGAGGAACGTGACGAGTCCCACGACGCTGCTCGCGGCGAGCGCGATCGCGGTGGCGGCAATGGCCCGCTTGAATTCGAAAGGCGCGACGGTTCTCGCGAGCAGGGTGCCGACGGCGCCGCCCAACGCGATCATCGAAAACGTGAGGAGGGTGACGCCGCCGATCGCGCCAGGTCGTGATCCGGATCCGTTGAGGATGGGGATGATCAGACCCGCCGCGAGGCCGCCGCCGATGCCCGCTCCGAGCAAGGCGCCGCCTGCGGCTCGGCGTCGAAAGCGATGACGCGTGGTCGGGTCTTCCAACTGGAACGAGGTTGACGCGGGGACCGACACGCTCCTTGGTGCGACGTCCTGGGCGCTCGCGCTCGAGGTCAAAAAGAAGAACGCCAAGATCGCGAGCAAGAAGAGGAGAGCGCGCATTCGTAGAGTGTCTCTTCTGAGCAGCCTCGTCGGCAAGCCGTCGTGCATGCTCAGCGGCGGCGACGAATCAGGAAAAGAGCGACGAGGAGGGGGAGGAGCGGAGACGAGCGCGCACGGGAAACCGAACACCCCGCTGGGTCATCGGTCGGATCGGGCATCACGTCGGCGTCGCCTTCGCTCATGGCTGCGTCGCTCATGCCCGCGTCAGCGGTGCCCGCGTCAGCGGTGCCCGCGTCAGTGCCCGCGTCAGCGGTGCCCGCGTCAGCGGTGCCCGCGTCAGCGGTGCCCGCGTCAGCCGTGCTCGCGTCAGTCATGCCCGCGTCAGTCACGCCCGCGTCGGTCATGCCCGCGTCAGGAGGCGCGGCGACCGCGAAGCGACCGGTAATCACGTTCCACGAGTCGTCGCCCTCGACCCCGGTGAAGACCATCCGGAAGACCCGGCCGTGTGTGCGGTTCGTCCAGCGGTTCGCGACGTTCCAAAAGAAGGTGCGGTTGAAGCCTTCGAATCCGTCACGGTAGGCGACGGTCGTCCACGGACCCCACGGCTCCGGTGCATCGAACATCCCGAGCTTTCCGCGGAAGGTTTGGTCGTGCTCGGTGCAGAGGATGTAGCGACCGAGCGGTTCGTTGTAGCTCACGCTGACGTTCCAACCAACGCCGCGTTCGTCGCGGAAGACCGGTCGGCGCGCCGCGATGTCAGCCGTGAACGTGGGTCGTTCGCCGTCCATGCCAGAGAAGAAGCGATACGCGGAGCGGTTCATGAGCTGTTCACTCGGGACCCGGATGAGGTCGATGCGACCCGGACGCTGAACCTGCAACGCGGAGCCGTCCTGGAGACGGACCGCGTACATGTAGACGAAGCGGTCTCGCGCGCCTTCGTACCCGCGGCCGAACTGCGCGAACGTCGGGAGGATCAGCGCCTGCGATTGCGTGAACGACCAAGTCGCCGCGGTCCACGTGCGTCCGTGATCGGTGGAACGATGGAGCGTCGCGCGAGCGTAGTTGTCGGTGTTCGAGCCCGGGCTGATCCACATGTAGAGATCGCTCCCGACGCTCAGGATCCCGTAGCTCTTTCCGTTCATCCCGCCGCCCGCTTCTGGTCGTACGCCGCCGCGAATGTTGTGCCCGGTGTGCGCGGCGACCCCTCCTTCGACGCGACCCACGCCCAAGCTCACCCGTCCCGCGGAGTTCGTCCCGCCGAAGCCGCCACCGTCGCCCCAGCTCGTGTATTGGTGACCGTCGTCGCCCCAGGTGACCGGCCAGTTGTCGCTGCCGGGAGCGCGTTCGATGTGCGTGGCGCGATCAAAGGTCACCCCCGTGATGACCTCGCTCGGCGGATACGGCTGCGCCGTTGCGGTCGACACCGCGGAGCAGAAGGGGAGGACCCCGAGAAGGATGGCGATGCGCATGGTCCGAGTCATCGCAAGAGTCGGACCACCCAGAAAATGGACACTCAGCGCACAGAAACGGGTCGGTTCGTACATCCATGTGGCGCCGAGAACAGTCCATGTTCCATCTTCAAAGCGCGATGTAGATCCTTTTGAACCCTGGCGCGTCGAACCAAGGAGTACCGAAAACCCCCAGGAGACCCATGCGTACTCGACATCTCTTCCTCGCCGCTGGCGTATTGACCGCCATTTTCGCTGGCCCGACGGCCTCTGCCCAAGGATGGGGCGTTCAGAGCGGGCCGACCTTCGCGCAGACGATCCAACAGGTCACGCGGATGCCGATGGACCGCGATCTGCAGCGTCGCGCGCAGGCGCTGGGTCTCAACGTGGTGAACGTCATGTGGGAAGACACCGGTCGCTTTCAGGGCTCCTCGGTCGGCCCGAACATCAGCGACCTGACGCTTCAGGTCTTTGAACCGGTCCGCGGAGGCCTTCGCCCACATCTCCTCCCGGTCATTCGTCACCCGAACTTCAGTGACCGCACCGCCGATGTCGCGGCGGACAAGCTCTGGGTCCGCGTGGGCAACCACCGCGAAGGCGCCCGACGTGACGTCGTTCCGCTGACGGAGGTGCTCGGGAACCTCGGCGCGTATCTCTCCGACGCCAACAGCTTGCGCGGCGATGGGGACCTCCTCGCCGAGCGGGACACGCACTTCTTGGTGAGCGCGCAGCATGTTTTCGTGCCGCTGCCCTCGCGCGGAACCGCGGAGTTCTCGCCGGTGCTCTACAACTACCAGAGCAGTCCCGAGAACCCCGCCGTGATGACGCTCCTCATCACGCGCCAAGGAATGAGCGCGACGATTATTGAGAACCGCGCCGAAGATCAGAACGCGACCGGTTGGGGTCAGCAGCTCTTCTTCAACAACGCAGGTCAGCGCACGCGGTTCACCGCCGAGCGTCGCAGCGCGGTCGCGGCTCGTATCGAGCAGGGCGAGACAACCTCGCAGGACGAAGGCGCGCTCGAAGAGGGCGCCGACATGATGATGCTGGTCCAGGTCCCGCTTGTTCACCGCGCGCGTTACCGCGGAGGCATGATGTTGGAGGGAGCGCTCGGCGGGATGGAGGAAGCCGAGGCGGCTCCAGCGGCGGCGCGCGTGACAGAGCGTCGGTCGAGCAACGATCGCTCTGATGTCGAGCGAGCGGTCATCGGTCACGGCGACGACCTCGGGCCCTTCGCGGAGATGCGCCGCCTGCGCTTGGTCCGCGACGAGCGCTTCCCCATCCGCGTAACGGTTCAGTTCTATCGCGCGACCAGCAACGGGGTCATCTCCGCAGCGGATCTTCGCGAAGCGCATGAGCAGATCGAGAACGTCTACGAGAACGGCGACTTCGTTGGCTCGCTCGTGGTCCCCGAGTCTGGCCGCACCCGCCCGACCGACTGGATCCGCACGCGGCGCTTCTTCTCGCGGACGATGCCCACGCCGACCCCTGCGCCCGTCATTCAGGCGCCGCTTCCGAGCACGACGACTCCCGTCGTTGCGACTCCCTGGTGGGCTCCCTTTGACGTCTTCTCGCTGTTCTCAAACTAAGGGCGCCTTCCGAACTCGATCGGAAGAAACTTTCGGGTCGCCGCGTTGTCATTCTGTCACGCGAGCGACCCGTGCCCTTGCCCGTGTGAATAACCCCAAAGACCAAGACAATTTGATGAGCGGTCCGAGCGTACCGTTCCTAGAATGGAGGTAGCGTGAGGCGTGAACAGGAAGAAGACGAAGTCGGCCTCGGCCTGAAGATCTTCGCGGCGTTCTTTGTTCTCGCGATGGGTCTCTTCTGCTGGGCCTTGGTGACCACGTTCACCGGTCCCGAAGAGCCTGACGAGCTCGCGCACCTGGACCCGGAGGAGCGACGCGAGGAGCGTCGTCGTCGCTGGCGGCGAAGCGAGGCGCACACCGCTCCCGCGTACCAACCCGTCGAGCTCTCCAGCGATCCCGATCAGAACCTGGCCCAAGAAGATCCCCAGATGTTCGCGTCGCTTCACCGCGGACGACGAGCGGACGCCGGCGTGTTCACGTTCCCGCCTCAGCTCCATCTCGGGCGCGTGACCACGAACGTAGGCGACGCACCGGTACAGGAGGGCGCTTCGTGTGATGTCCGTGTTCTCCCGGTGGCCGCGGGTCGGTTCAACTGCCTCGTCCGCGTGATGTGCGAAGGCGTCGTGATCTATCCCGACCAGGCGCAGTACGCCGGGTACGCGCCGTGCGACATCCAGAACGGCAACCTGCGCGGCGCCACGGATGACGGCGTGACGTCTCGTGATGGTGACCCGGCCGTGAAGGTCGATCTCCGTAACGGTCGCGTCGTCATCTCAGACAACGGCCCGGGAGTGCCGACCTTCTCCACGACTGTTGCGTTACGCGGCGTACGCATTTGACGGGCGCGCGAGAGACCCGCGACTCCTCGTGACGACCCGTTGAACGGATCAAGTCCGTCCGACGGTCTGGGGCGAAAGACGGTGGGTAGCGCGCGCGCCCCGGGCTGGTATTCTCCGCCGCCTTCATTCGGCAACGAACAGCCGAGCGAGCCGACCCAACTATGACCACCATCCGATACCAGTGCCTCAACTGCGGCGATCGATTCGAACACGAAGAGGCGGACAAGCCTCGTTGTCCCGGCTGCATGCGTCGAACCAACATCGAGCCGCTCGGTGAGAAGACGGAAGGGTCGGAGGAGCGCGCCTGGATCAAGCCCGCGATCGTCGTCGGTCTGATCGCGGCCGTCGTCGCGGGGTATCTGCTCTGGCGTAAGCAGGCGACCCCCACCGTGACCGGGGAGGCGCCGGTAGCGGTTCTCGAAGAGAGCGAGCTTCGCGGCTACCTTCGCGCGGCGGGAGCGGATGGTTCGCTCGCCGCGATGATGACCGCGGGTGACGCTGTGACCGCGCTCTCGACGTCCGCGTCCGGGTCCTCGAGTGAAGACAAGGCCCGGGCTCTGGTCGCGGCGATTCGTGAGCGGGCGCAGGCGAGCGCGTTCGTGCGTTGGTCGATGACCGAGCCACGCGACACTGCGATGAAGAGCGCGGATGAGGTCGCCCGCGCCCTCCAAGAAGATGACGGCCGCGCTCGTCTTTACCCTCTCGAGATCGCCGCGCTGGTGACCGCCGCGCTTCGAGAGCGCGCGGTGCCCGCGATGGTGGCCGAGGTCTGGGAGTTTGAAGGCGATCGCGCCCCGCCTGATCCGTCGGGCAAGCTCGGCTACTTCGCCGTCGCGGTGTACCCGCAAGAGGTTGGGCAGGGGGACCCCGTGATTCTGGATCCGTACCTGGGGCGCAGCACCTCACCGACCCCGGACGGACACCGGATCCTCTCCGATGCGCAGGTCGTCTCGGCGGCGTACAGCATCAACGCGCTTCATCAGCTCGTGCACGAGAACGATCCCAGCAAGGCGCTGGAGCAAGTGGACAAGGCGCGCCGCCTCGATCCGCGCTCCCCGTACATGCGGAGCGTTCGGGGCGCGATCATGATCGTCGCGGGTGGGCTCGACGAAGGCATGCAGGAGCTCGAGGCCGCCGCGCAGATCCGTCCTGACCCAGCGCGCCGCAACAACACGGCCGGTCTCTTCATGGCGATGGGCAATATGGACAGCGCCGCGCGTGAGGTCTCCGCCGCGCTGGAAGCTGCGCCCGACTTCGCGGCCGCCCACGCGACCCTGGGAGCGATCTACGCCGCGCAGCGGGAGTACGAACTCGCGCGTACCCAGCTCTCAGAAGCGGAGCGTCTCGACCCCGGCCTCAGCATGTTGCCGCTCTTGTGGGCGGAGTACCACGCGCGCAACGGTGACCTCGACCAAGCGGCGGAGCGCGCTTCCCAAGCGGTCGAGCGCCAACCGTACAGCTGGAAGACCCGCGTCGGCGCGGCGCAGATCTACCGCGCGGCGTCTCGCTACGACGACATGCGTCGGCAGGCGCGCGCAGCGATCGAGCTCGTCCCGGAGTCCCAGCGAGAAGCGCTCCGCGGTCAGCTCATCGAGGTTCTCGGCGACACTGTCTTCGAAGACCCGGACGAGGACCTCGACGCGGTCGACGAAGACGACGACGAGCTCGATGACTTCGGTGAAGAAGACGACGCGGTCGCAGCGGGCGGCGACTTCCAGCTCGGCGGAGGCGGCGACTTCCAGCTCGGTGGCGGAGGCGGTGACGACGAAGGCGGCCTGCTCGGAGGCGATTCCCTCGGCGGCGGCGGCGCGGCAGGTGGTGACGGGCCCGCGCTCATGCTCGGTGACCCCGGCAACTTCAATCTCGGTGGCGGCGGAGGTGGCGGCCTCCAGCTCAACTTGAACGAGTAGAAAGAAGCTTAGCGAGGCCGGCGCGACCGCGCGGACCTCGACAGCCCCGCGCGGATCAACGCGCGTGAGCTCCGCGTCAGCGTCTCCCCGAGCGCGAACTTGCCGAGCGGCGAGGGCGCCAGCCTCTTCGCGATTCGGAGCGCGAACGGCGCGGCGCGGTCGTCGGGTAAGCACGCGACGACCCGCCGGAGCGCGCGATCGCTCGCTGGCGAGGTGAGCACGCGGGCGAGGTGGCGAAGCGCGCGACCCATCCCCACGTCGCCGAGATGAAACGCCAGCGCCGCCGGGTGAAGCGCGTCGCGCGTGAGCTGCGTGATCACGCTCGCGACCTCGCGCCCGCGGGCGTCCGCGATCGCGCTGTCGTTGACCCATTTGCCGAGCAAGTGGGCGACCAGATCCCGATCATCCATGGAGAGCCCGCTGAGGACATCGCCGTCTCGCGCGCGAGCGAAGACCCCGGTCGCCGAGAGACGGAAGCGTCCATCGCGGAACAGCGCGCGGTGCACATCCACCACGACCCCGCTCGGCGATCGGTAGGTGCGCGCGACCGCGTCGATCGTCTCGCGCTGTTCGTATCCGGCGCGCGAGAGCACCGCGTGGGCAGCGTCCGCGTCTCGCACCAGCACGTCGACATCGGTGAGACCGCGCGCGATCGGGACCAGCTCGCGGGCGTGTAGCACGACACCCTTCAGCGGGATGAGGTCACGACCCAGGAGTTTCGCGAGCTCCTCTGTCTCCGCGAGCGCAGCCATGACAGAGGCGACCGTGCGGGTCTCGTCGCTCAAGGGGCTCTTCTTCTTCACGGCGTGAACCCTACGCGAGCGGCATGGCTAACGCGACGCGGGCGGTCTTATCCACGACCGGGTATACGCGCTCGGTCGGCACCTCGAGCTGGCTGAGATCGCGATCGCGCTGCGCGTGGACGAAGGGCGTGATGTCTTCGATCGCGACGCACTCTTCTTCCGCGAAGCGGCGCAGCGTCTCGCCGCGCAGCCCGAGCTGTACCGCGCGTCGCGTTAGCTTCGCCCCCTTCAGATGATGATCGGGATCCCACTGAAGCCGCACATCACTCGTCTTGATCGCGTGTTTCCAGACGACGCGATCCGAATACGGGTCCCCGAAGCTCGAGCGCACCGCGGACCGCAACAGTTCATCGAAGAACGCGCGGCGGATCGTGATCGCGAGGACCCGCGCTTGATGCACTTCGCGGCGACACCAGTCCGCGCGATACATCATCCAAAGGAAGTTCGGCTTGACCCAGCTCATGCGCGTGAGCGAGTACCCGCCGCCACCAAAGCGTTGGTCCGCGACGGCGGCGTCCGCGATGGTGGGGCGGAACGCCTGATAGACGATGACCTCACGTTCGTTGAACGACGCGAGGATCACTTTGCCCTCGTCGGGCCAGCTCGTCTTGATCGTCTGGTACTTGCTGAACGCGAGTAAGCTCACGCCGCGAAGGTGTCCACGGTCATGCCACTGTGCAAGCCACGCACAGGTTCGGATCGCGGGATCACGAGAGAATCCAGGTTCAACCCGCCAGAAACACCACGCGTGGTGGCTTAAGAACGGCCGAAAGCCCTGCGGTTTCGTTCGCGCGGGCTGCTCAGGCTGCGTCGCGGTTTGACGCCCGCGGAGATTCCGGTAGAAGTGGCGCGCTTTCGGGACCCGGCGTCCAGCCGTGAAGTCCGCGACTCTAAAATAAAGAGAGCCCCTCGAGATGATGGAACAACTGATCTACTCCGCCCCGATCGCGGGCGTACTCGCGCTCGCCTTCGCGTTCTACAAAGCCTCGTGGGTGAAAGCCCAGGACGCTGGCGACGCCACGATGAAGGACATCGCCGAACAGATTCAGACGGGCGCCATGGCCTTCCTGAAGGCCGAGTACAGGGTGCTCGCGATCTTCGTCGTCGTGGTCGCGGGTCTCCTCGCGCTCGCGAACATGGGCGAGGGACGCAGCCCGATCATCGCCGTCTCGTTCGTCGTTGGCGCGCTCGCGTCGGCGGCCGCCGGCTGGTTCGGCATGAAGGTCGCGACGGACGCCAACGTCCGCACCACCGCGGCCGCGCGCGAAGGCCTCGCGCCCGCGCTGAACGTCGCGTTCAACGGCGGCGCTGTGATGGGCATGACCGTCGTCGGTCTCGCCATCATTGGTCTCGGCGGCCTCTACATCCTCTACACCACGAGCGGCATGTTCGAGGGCAACCTTGCGCTCGCCATCAACGTCCTGACCGGCTTCTCGATGGGCGCCAGCTCGATCGCGCTCTTCGCGCGTGTCGGCGGCGGCATCTACACGAAGGCCGCGGACGTCGGCGCTGACCTCGTTGGTAAGGTCGAGGCTGGTCTCCCGGAAGATGACCCCCGCAACCCGGCCGTCATCGCCGACAACGTGGGCGACAACGTCGGCGACGTCGCCGGAATGGGCGCCGACCTCTTTGAGTCCTTCGTCGGCGCGATCATCGGCGCGATGGTCCTCGGCCTTGGCTTCGACGTGGTCAACCCGAGCGCGGCCAACCACAGCCTCTCGCCGGTCACGATGCCGCTCATCATCGCGGCGGCCGGCATCGTCTGCTCGATCCTCGGTACCTTCGTGGTCAAGACCAAAGAAGGCGGCAACCCACAGCACGCGCTCGACGCAGGAGCGTTCGGCTCCGCGATCGCGATGGCCATAGCGACCTTCGCCATCGCGAACCAGATGTGGCCCGAAGCTGGCGTCTACGTCGCCGGTAGCACCGACCCCGTGACCTGGATGGAAGTGGGCGGCGCGACCGTCATCGGTCTCGTCACCGGCATCGCGATCGGTCTCATCACCTCCTACTACTGCTCGATGGACAAGGGGCCGGTCGACAGCATCGCGAACCAGTCCAAGACGGGCACCGCGACCAACATCATCGCGGGCCTCGGCGTCGGCATGCAGTCGACCGCCATCCCGATCCTCTGCATCGCGGCCGGCGTGGTCGCCGCCTCGAGCGTCGCGGGCCTCTACGGCGTCGCGATCGCGGCCCTCGGCATGCTCTCGACCACGGGCATTCAGCTCGCGGTCGACGCCTACGGCCCCATCGCCGACAACGCCGGTGGCATCGCCGAGATGAGCGAGCAGGACCCGAAGGTCCGCGAGCGCACCGACAAGCTCGACGCGGTCGGAAACACCACCGCCGCCATCGGCAAGGGGTTCGCGATCGGTTCGGCCGCGATGACCGCGCTCGCGCTCTTCGCCGCCTTCGCGCAGACCGCCGGCATCTCCGGCATCGACATCAGCAAGCCGGTCGTCATGGCCGGTCTCTTCATCGGCGGCATGCTCCCCTTCCTCTTCTCGTCCATGGCGATGAAGGCGGTCGGCGAGGCGGCGATGGAGATGATCGAAGAGGTCCGCCGTCAGTTCCGTGAGATCGACGGTCTCCTCGAAGGCAAGGCGAAGCCGGACACCGCGAAGTGCGTCGAGATCAGCACCAACGCGTCGATCAAGCGCATGATGATGCCGGGCGCGCTCGCGATCGTGACCCCGGTCGTCATCGGCTTCGGCGGCAACTTGTTCGGTGAAGGCATGGGCGCTGAGATGCTCGGTGGCCTCCTCGCCGGCGTCACCGTCAGCGGCGTCACCATGGCCATCTTCATGTCCAACGCCGGTGGCGCGTGGGACAACGCCAAGAAGTCCTTCGAGGGCGGCGGGTTCAAGATGGACGACGGCACCGTGCACGAGAAGGGCAGCGAGGCGCACAAGGCCGCGGTTGTCGGCGACACGGTCGGCGACCCCTTCAAGGACACGGCGGGCCCCTCGCTCAACATCCTCGTGAAGCTCATGAGCGTCGTGGCGCTCGTCATGGCTCCGCTCCTCGCGAGCGGCACCTCGATCGCCGATGTCGGCGCGGGCATGGCTGGCGCGGCGGGCGCGGCGGCGGCTGGCGCGGCCGGTGCGGTCGGCGACGCGGCGGGTGACCTCGCTGAAGGCGCGGGCGACCTCGCGGAGGGCGCGGCGGAAGGCGCGGCCAACCTCGCCGAAGGCGCCGCCGAGGGCGCGACCAACCTGGCCGAAGGCGCCGTCGAAGGTGCGGGCGACCTCGTGGATCAGGCGGGCGCGATGCTTCGCGGCTACGACCTTCGTCTCCGCTCCACCAAGAGCGATGGCGGCGAGACGATGTTCATGGCGTACGGCGCGGTCCCCGACCAGGCCACCAAGGACAAGATCGCGGAGCTCGCCGGTGGCGCGTTCGATCGCGTCAACATGGACAACCTGGAGATCAGCGACGCGCTTGAGTTCCCGGCGGACCTCGACACCTGCCTTGAGAAGGGCATCGACGCGATGAGCAAGCTTTCGAGCGCGCGCATCGACTTCGATGACGACAAGATCGACTTCACCGGCGAAGGCTCGCAGCAACAGCTCGCGGACGCGCGCTCGCTCACCAGCGACTTCCCCGCCAGCTTCTCGCTCGCGCCGCTTCACTTCCTCGACACCGCCGAGGGCGAGGCGTGCGACGCCGCGCTCGCGCACATCCTCGAGACCCACATCCAGTTCGACACCGGCAGCGATCACATCGACGAGGCCAGCAACGATCTCCTCGACCAGATCAAGTCGGCGATTGAAGAGTGCCCCGAGGGCGTGACCCTCGACATTGACGGCCACACCGACAGCCAGGGCGACGACGCCGCGAACATGCGCCTCAGCCAGGAGCGCGCCAACGCGGTCAAGGCCGCGCTGGTCGAGCGCGGCATCGCAGAGGGCCGGCTCCTCGCGCGCGCCTTCGGTGAGACGCTTCCGATTGGTGACAACGCGACCGAAGAAGGCCGAGAAGAGAACCGACGCATCGAGATCCACCTCGACCACCCGTAGGTTCGCCTTCGCGAACACGAAAGACGCCGGCCCTTGGGTCGGCGTTTTTCATTTGCGGTATCGTCGAGCGGCCCCGAGAAAAAAGAACGCTTGGGTGTAAGCGCGGCTCTGGTCGCGCGTTGAATGGCTATGAAACTCACGAATACTCCCAAGTCCCCGCCCATCGTCTCTCGTCCCTCGCTCGCGCGCTCCGCCAAGGCCGTCGTCGCGACCGCCGCGCTGCCCTTCGCGGTCGCGTGCGGCACGGCTCAGCACGCGAACCCGCCGATGGTGGAGCAGGTGGAAGACGCGCCGATGGTCGAGGAAGCGCTTGAAGAAACGCCGCCGCCGATGGTGGAACAAGCGCCGCCGATGGTGGAAGAGGTGCCGCCGATGGTGGAAGAGGCGCCAGACGGCGAAGTGCCTGCCCCCGTCCCGCCGATGGTCGATGGGGAGTAGCCGTCGCGCCCGCGCCGAGACGTTCGGTGAAATCGCTCCATGACCGACGCGCTGAGTGACGAGTGGCAGCAATGGGTGGCCGTGAACCTGCTCCGCGGGGCGACGCCTGCCGAGGTGCTCGCCGGGCTCAGCCAGGCTGGCGTTGAGGAAGGGCTCGCGATCCATGAGATCGAGACCATCGCGAGCTCTCCGCTCTTCGCCGCCGCGCGGGAGGTCGCGCGGCGGAACCGCATGTTCTCGATGCTGGCGGAGACGCAGACCAGGCTGTCTAGTGATTCGCGTGAACCGGAGCGGCGCCGTGACCTTAGCGCCGACCGCTTCTTTAGAACGTACTGGGCGCACAACGCGCCGGTGATCTGGGAAGGCTTCTTCGACGACTGGCCCGCGCGCTCGTGGACGCCAGCGCACCTGGTCGAGCGCGCGGGGGACGCGGAGATCGCCGTGCACGCCGATCGGGATAGCGATCCGGACTATGATCGCAAGGTCGAAGCGCTGACCCGAACGCTCCCCTTCTCTCAGTTCGCCAAACAGGTCGCCGACGCTGGAGAGACCAACGATTTCTACGCGATCGCACGCAACCGCAACATCGAGACCGACGCCTTCCGTCCGCTCTGGGACGAGCTCCGCATCGATGGAACGGTTTTGCGGAGAGACAGCGCAGCGAGCAGCGCGCTATGGTTTGGTCCGGCCGGGACGGTCACCAAGCTCCATCACGACATGAGCAACGTCCTCTTTCTTCAGGTGTACGGCCGGAAGCGCTTTCGGATGTTCTCGCCCTGGGAGCTCTCGCTCCTCGAAGGGGCGACCTCGATGTACGCGAGCGTGGATCCGGAAGATCCCGCGAGCGGCTACGAGGACAAGGGCTACGACTTTGTGCTCTCACCCGGGGACGCGCTCTTCATCCCGCTCGGCTGGTGGCATCACGTTCGCGCGCTCGATGTCTCGATCAGCCTCGCGTTCTCCGGCTTCGCGCGACCGAACAAGTTCGCGGACTACCGCCCGCGGGATATTCTCGCTGGGTCTCTCGGATCCAACCAGCCAACCGCAAGTTAGTTCGCGACGACCGCGCGGTTGGCAAACACCCTCGCGGAATGCACAAACCACCATGGCGAAGAAGAAAAAGAACGCCCCGTTCCGTGACCCGGAAAAAGCGCTCGCGTGGGTCCGTGACGTGATCGCCGAGTGGCCCGAGACCAGCGAGAAGCTCTCCCATGGATCGCCGACGTTCTGGGGCGGGCGAAAAACCTTCGTGAGCTTTCACGACGGTCACCACGACGATGGTCGTCTTGGGATCTGGATCAAGCACGACAAGCTGACCCAGGCTGGCGTCGTCGAGATGGACCCGGCGAGGTTTTACATTCCGCCGTACGTCGGACCCTCTGGATGGATCGGCGCGCGGCTGGATGTGCCCTCGGCGGATCTCGAGATGATCCGCGACCTCATGTTGGACGGCTACCGGATGGTCGCTCCGAAGCGCGCGCTGAAGAAGCTCGCCGAGCTCGAAGACCTCGAAGAAGACGAATAGTCGCGACGGCGTGCTCCGCCTCGCTTTGCGCCAGCGCTGCAGCTCGCCCAGCGGCCAGCAACTCCGCATCGTATCGCGCGCGGTTTCGACCTATGATCACGTCATGATCTTCGAGCACTTCCCGGTCGGTCCACTCCAGTGCAACTGCGTCATCCTCGGCGACGAAGAACGCGGCGAAGCGATCGTGGTCGATCCCGGCGGCGAGGCGTCGCGCATCTTCGCGCGCCTCGGCGAGCTCAACATGAAGTGCGTGGGCATCGTTCACACACACACGCATTTTGATCACGTCGGCGGAACCGCGGAGCTGCAAGAGCTGACCGGCGCGCCGACCTTGCTGCACGAGGACGACCTCTTTCTCTACGAGAAGGGCGGGCTCCAGATGCAGCTCGATACCTTCGGGATCCCGCTCAAGATCGGGGAGCCGCCCGCGATTGATCGCTTCGTCGCGGACAGCGATGTCGTGGTGTGTGGCGAGCAAGAGGTCGCGGTGCTGCACACGCCCGGGCACACGCCCGGGAGCATCTGCTTGCAAGCCGTTGGGAGCACGCCGGTGATCGCGTCGGGCGACACGCTCTTCGCGGGCGGCGTCGGGAGGACGGACCTTTGGCGTGGAGACACGGAGCAGATGATGCGCTCGATTCGTGATCGACTGCTCACGCTGCCGGACGACGCGATCATCGTTCCCGGTCACGGACCCGCCACGACCATCGCGCAAGAGAAGCGGAACAACCCGTTCCTCGCGATGCGGTAGCAAAACGAAAAGCGCGAGAAGTTAGAACGTCCCGCGGACCGAGACGCGCCCGATTCCCAGCGAAACCTCAACATCATCGTCGTCGCCGCGCTCGCCGAACATCAGACCCAAGCTCAGGCCGAGCCCCGCGGCGCCCAGGCCGAGTAAGCCCCAGCCCCAGTTCAGCCTGCGCTGTGCTCGCGCATGCGCGTCGCTGACGGAGCTAAAGGGAGCGGCGCCCGCGTCGGTGACCTCTCCGCGCGGCCCCAGTGAGAGCAGCGCGACGAGCGCGCCAGTCGCCAAGGTGGCCGATGAAGCGATGAGGCCGATTTTCCACATGGGGAACGAGTCGGGGGCGGGCTCGACCGTGTCCATGTCGGGGCCGGCCACCGCTCCGTAGGGAGAGGTCGTGACGAAGGTCGTCCCGTCGGAGGGCACCACGAGCTGCACGGACTGTCGCTCCTGCTCCTGGATGGTGATGGGGTGTGAGACGAGGACCTCGCTGCCGCGGCGCACCTCAACCTGGTGCGCGCCGGCGTCGAGCGTGACGTCGTCCACGTCGACGACCTCACCGTCCACGAGCACGACATCTCGCGCGCCGCGGTTGGACACCACGATCATCGCGTGCGCGAACCGAGACTCGATCGTGTCGAGCGCCGCGTCCGCTTCCCGTCCAAACCGCTCGCAGTCGGAGGCTTCGCACTCGCGCCGAAACTGAAGGAGCGAGGCCTTCGCGGCGGTGAGTCGACCGAGCCTGAGCTGCGCTTCCCCGATGTTGAACAAGAGCCAGGCGCGCTCTGTCATCGCGTGCGCTTCTTGGAAGCGTGAGAGCGCGTTTTCCCAGCGCCCGGCCTCGCTCTCCGTGATGCCCTCTTCGAAGAGCGCCCGCGCCTCTTCGTCGGTTGACTGCGCGTCGACCGGAGCGGCCACGGTAGCGACGGTGGTGGCGAGGAGGAGAAGGAGTACGCGCGGCATCAATGCCAGTCTCGAATCAAACGGCGACGACGTCTACGCCGATGTCGTCTCGACCGGGATTCTTCACGCTCCTCTGCGCGTGGCTCTTCCGGTTCCTCTGCAGGAGGTTCCGCTTCTTCGACTTCGCCCGCCATCGCAACGGGGATCTCCGCCGCGGCTCCGGCGGCCACGGGCTCTGGGGTTGCGGGCGTCATTGTCGTCGTGGTCTGCACCGGTTCCGCGACCGGTGAGTCTTCGGCCGGTTGGACGCTCTCGGCGGACTGAGGGGCTTCGTCCTCCGGTGTTTCATCCCCGCTCATGAAGAACGCGATGAGGAGCACCAAGACCGCAAACCCAACAGCGCCGGCCGCCAAAATCTTGGGAGGCGGTTTGCGCATACCCGGAATGGTTTCCTGAACCTCGACGATGGCGGCCGCAGCGAGTGCTTCGCTCTCATCGGGCGATTCGTCGCGCGCCGCTTCGCTCGCCGCCGGAACGGGGGGACCTCCCGCGGGCGCAGGCGGAACGAGGGGGGGAGCCGGCGGAGGAACGGTCGCGACAGGCGGAACGGACGCGACAGGCGGAACGGCAACAGGGGGAACGGTCGCAACAGGCGGAACGGTCACGACGGGAGGCGGAGCGCTCGCTACAGCCGGAGAAGTGTTCGTGACCGGAGGTGGCGGTGGGGTCGCGCGTACCGCTTGTTCTTCGTCTTCGTCTTCGTCGTCGTCGCGGAGTAGGTCCCCAAGATCAACGAAGGCGTTGCTCCGCTCCTCGATCAGATCGGCGGGTTCGCCATCCTCGTCGTCGAGCGCGATCTCGACTGAGTTCGCGGGTTCGTCGGCTTCGTCCATCTCGCTGAGCGCGGCGAGGTCGTCGAGGTGGTGCGTCAGCGTTTCGATCGCGTGCATCGCGACGGGGCGGACCTTGGTGTCGTCCTTCACCTGTGCGAGCGCCTCGCGCAACAGGCTGCCGAGGTCATCCGTCTCGATGTCTCGCGCGTCGCCACACGCCGCTCGAAGCGCGCTGCGGAGCTCCCGAGCGGAGGGGTATCGCTCGTCTGCATCCTTCGCCATGGCTTTGGCGATGACCGCGTCGAGTCGCTCGGAGACCAGCGGGTTGTAGCGGCTGGGGTCGACCCGCTTGGGGTGGCGGACCTTTTCCAGGAGCTCGATATCGGTCTTCGCGTTGAAGCGACGGCGACCCGTGAGCAGCTCATAGAGGACGACGCCAACCGCGTACACATCGGTTCGCGCGTCGACCGTCTTGCCGAAGGCTTGCTCCGGCGACATGTAGCGGAACTTCCCTTTGATCATCCCGGCGACGGTTTCAGTCAACCGTGACTTCGCGACCCCGAAGTCGATCAGCTTCACGTTACCGTTCTTGCTGACCAGGATGTTGTGCGGCGTGACGTCGCGGTGAACGATCTGAAGCGGGACGTCGTCTTTGTCGGTCGCCTCGTGGGTTGCCTGCAGACCCTTCGTCAGCTCGATCGCGATGAAGACCGCGAGCGCAGGACTGAGGATGCGCTGTCGCTTGTGTAGCGCATTGAGAAGACGCGTCAGCGGCGCGCCTTCGACAAGCTCCATCACAATGTAGTGAACTCCGTCACGTTCACCGAGCGAGTCGACCTGGACGACGTTGGGGTGGCGGATGTTGGTCATCAGCCGCGCCTCGTCCATGAACATCTTCACGAGCTCCGGATCGTCGTTGAGCTCCGTGTGAAGAAGCTTGATCGCGACTTGCCGAGAGAACCCACCTGCGCCTACCCGGTTTGCGAGATAGAGGGTGCCCATCCCTCCGCGGGTCAGTCGC